>NZ_JBIDFH010000002.1:0-19302 GCF_046635745.1 Gilliamella sp. CG35 | reverse complement strand
ATGCACCATTTTTACGAACTTACAAGCATCCGTAGCTCAGCTGGATAGAGCACTCGGCTTCGAACCGAGCGGTCAGGGGTTCGAATCCCTTCGGGTGCGCCATTTAAGCATCCCAAAAGATTCTTCGATTTATGCTAATCAATCAAAGGTTATAATGTGTAAAACCACCTAAAAAATTATTCTATACGCATATATTAATCATCTGCTCTACTCTACACTTTAGCATGTTTACCAATACCCCAAAAATGCTTATATAAAACGCTCTACAACGCTTTTTATGTTTCTCAGGCATCTAATGTCATCTATTCCTACCCAAGCCCTAAAAAGTGTTTTAAGCAAGATTAGAAGTCAAAGTGCACATTCTAAGTTAATACTAAAATGAAAAATGAACACCATAATAAAAGCGTTATGATTCCACAAATTATCCCTGTTGTTGCAAAACCCAAACCTCTTTTATTATTATTTTTTATATCACTCATAGCAACAGCACTCAATACTATAGCGACAATAGCGACGACAATACTTAAAATATTGATGACCAAAATAGAAACCAGTGATGAAATTCCGCAACTCATCCCCGCTATAGCTAAACCACTTGTTGCTTTATATTGTTGTTGATCCATTTATCTTTTGCCCCTTGATACTTTTGAAAAATAAAATAAATAGCAGTTAAGTATAAGATTATCGTTTTAGCAGATCAATATAAGATATATTTCACTTTATCAATCATAAATCACCGCTATTCAAATTATTTTCGTGATAGATGCGAGTAAGATCGATATCAGTAGCAATTGACATATAACAATAACTAAATGATTTAGATAATGATTTAATACTGTATAAAAATAGGAAAATAGATTTAAAACCAATATGAAACATCGGTATGATAAAATTTACCAAAAAATGATTGTTAATAACTTGTATTTGTTTTTCTTTTATGAATAATAGTCGAGATAAAATATTCAGCAGTATAAGCAAGAAAAATAAATGATAAAATAATTGCTTTTATCCAATTGAACTACATTGATTGACGAATATCAGTTAGATTTCTTCGGGTATACCACTCTGGTTGAATCCCGATATAAATCGAGTATACTAAGCTCAAACTTTAAATATTTATAATCAGTCTGCTTTTTTATTTTAAATATGGTCGTCGCTATATTAAAATAACCATTAAAGTAGATAGATATCTTTAATTAATCATAATGGACTTTTTTTATGTTGGACCCGAATTTACTCCGAAATGAATTGGATCTTGTCGCTACTAAATTAGCGCGCCGAGGATTTAAATTAGATGTTGATAGTATTCGTCAACTAGAAGAAAAACGTAAAGTGCTACAAGTTGAAACCGAAAGCTTACAGGCAGAGCGTAATGCACGTTCTAAAGCTATTGGTGAAGCTAAAGCTCGTGGTGAAGATATCACGTCCGTACGTGAAGAAGTCAATAAGCTTGGTGAAAGACTCAACAGCGCTAAAGCTGAGCTCGAAATCTTACTGAATCAAATTAAAGATATTGCTTCAAATATTCCAAATATACCGGATGATTCTGTACCTGACGGTAAAGACGAAAATGATAATGTTGAAATATCGCGTTTTGGTACGCCAAGAACATTTGATTTTCCAGTACAAGATCATGTTGCTTTAGGTGAACGTTTTGGTGGGCTTGACTTTGCTGCGGGTGTAAAACTCACTGGGGCTCGATTTGTGGTGATGAAATCTCAAATTGCGCGTTTACACCGTGCTATCGCTCAATTCATGTTAGACCTTCATACCGAGCAGCATGGCTATGCTGAAATTTACGTACCTTATTTAGTTAATAAGGCCACTTTATTTGGAACAGGTCAATTACCAAAATTTGCAGGTGACCTATTTCACACAAAACCGCTCGATGAAGAAGCAGAAAGCAGTAATTATGCATTAATCCCAACCGCTGAAGTTCCAGTAACAAACTTAGTGCGTGATGAAATTTTAGATGAAAGTGAGCTTCCATTAAAAATGACCGCTCATACACCTTGTTTCCGTTCTGAAGCAGGATCTTATGGTAAAGACACACGTGGTTTAATTCGTATGCACCAATTTGATAAAGTTGAGTTAGTGCAAATAGTGAAACCAGAAGAATCCATGCAAGCGTTAGAAGAGCTTACTGCTCATGCTGAAAAAGTGTTGCAGCTATTAGAACTGCCTTATCGAAAAATTGTGCTATGTACCGGTGATATGGGCTTTGGTTCTTGTAAGACCTATGATCTTGAAGTTTGGGTTCCTGCTCAAAACACTTATCGAGAAATCTCTTCTTGCTCTAATATGTGGGATTTCCAAGCACGTCGTATGCAAGCTCGTTATCGAAGCAAAGCAGACAATAAAACTTATTTAGTCCATACTTTAAATGGTTCTGGATTAGCGGTAGGGCGTACATTGGTTGCCATTATGGAAAACTATCAGCAAGCTGATGGAAGCATTAAAGTTCCATCCGTTTTAGTCCCATACATGAATGGTGTCGAAATAATAGGCTAAAAAACATTTATTAACCCTATAATAGCGCTATTCATTAGCGCTATTTTTTTATTAATTAAGGTGAAATCATGATAAAAGGTGTTGTCCTGTCAATACTCGCATCATGCCTTTTTGGCTTACTTTATTATTATCCCGTGTTATTGCATCCCTTGTCAGTTACTGATATCTTTTGCTGGCGATTGTTGACTTCTTTTCCTGCGATTGTGATTTTAATTTTAATCGAAAAACAGTGGTCTGCCATTTATCTACTTTTTGTCCGTATAAAAACACATCCCCTTCTCTTAATTGGGTTATTGTGTTCTTCACTACTTTTGACAATCCAGATGATGATCTTTATCTGGGCTCCTATCAATGGACATGGCTTGTCAGCTTCATTAGGCTATTTCTTATTACCATTAACCATGGTTATTTCAGGACAGCTATTTTATCAAGAAAAACTCAGTTTTTTACAAAAAATAGCAGTGGGGCTTGCGACATTAGGGGTCGCTATTGAAATTGTCAATACAGGCGCATTTTCGTGGGAAACAGCCGTCATTGCCCTAGGATACCCCGTTTATTTTATGACACGCCGAAAATTACAAATAGAGGGCATTGCAGGCACGTTTTCGGACTTCTTTTTTATTTTTATTGGGTGTTTGTTTTATTTTATTCTTAACTACAGTTGGGATGAGATTATTCATGACATTACCCATTTTCCTATTTTTATCCCTATGCTAGGAATCATTACCGCTATTGCTTTTGCAATGTATTTTGTTGCAAGACGATTACTACCGATGGGATTATTCGGATTACTTGGATATGTAGAACCTGTTCTGCTTTCTATGGTATCGGTAATATTTTTGCATGAATCTGTATCGTCAGAGCATATCATCTCATATGGGCTTATTTGGTTGTCTGTCTGCGTATTAGCATTAGAAGGGAGTATATTTGTTTTACGAGCGATAAAACGTAAAAGAATTCGGTAAATAACATTCGATAAATAACAAAAAAGCACATTTTAATGTGCTTTTATTTGATATAGTGAAATTTATTTACTAAACGTGACCGGCTGACCATAACTTTCAATAATCGCTTGGATTCTGTCTAAGGTTTCTCTTGGAGGTGCCTCAACGCCTTCCAATTGATATTTATCCCCTATCGTATCCCACTTATAAGCCCCCATTTTATGATAAGGCAATAATTCAACACGCTCAATATTGTCCATTCCTTGAATAAATTGACCTAGTAGATGCGCAGAATTATCATCATCCGTCCAGCCTGGCACAACGACATAGCGGATCCATGTTTTTTTATTAATTTTTTGAAGATATTTAGCAAACTCAAGTACCCGTTTATTCGAAACACCGACCAGTTTTTGATGTATTTCATCATTCATCTGTTTTAAATCAAGCATCACTAAATCCGTTACTTCCATTAACGCATCAACAGTCTGATCAAGTTGTCTGGCATAACCGTTGGTATCCAGACAGGTGCTTATACCCTCTTCATGACAAGCCTTAAACCATTCTGTAATAAATTCAGATTGCAACGTTGCTTCACCACCCGATGCGGTGACGCCGCCCCCATTAGGCATGATAAAACTTTTGTAAGAAACAATTTCTTTCATTAGTTCATCAACCGTGACCTCTCGTCCTGCTTTCAAATCCCAAGTGTCACGATTATGACAGTATAAACAACGCATTAAACAACCTTGAAAAAAAACAATGAAGCGAATTCCTGGCCCATCAACAGTACCAAAAGATTCGAAAGAATGAATACGACCTTTAATCGGTTGTTTTGTTGTCATAATGATATTGTTATTTTGTTCCATAAATTTTCTCTAATGGTTGCTCACATTGCTTATACGTTATTTTAACTCAGATACGGTTTAGCTTTCACCAATTACACTAATCAGAAACGCTTTTTAATTTAGGTAATTATATAGGTTAAAAATGAATGATATCAACACAACTACTCTTTTACGAATAATGAATATGAATTTAGTCAATATTATAAAAAAATAGCGCCCTTTTAGGACGCTATTTTGTCGTAATTAAAATCAACTAAATTACATAGATTGTGTAAAAGTACGTGTAATGACGTCTTTTTGTTGTTCTTTAGTTAATGAGTTGAAACGCACTGCATATCCAGAAACACGAATGGTTAATTGTGGATATTTTTCAGGATGTTCCATCGCATCTAATAATGTTTCACGATTCAATACGTTAACATTTAAGTGCTGACCACCTTCAACTGATGCTTCGTGGTGGAAGTAACCATCCATTAAACCAGCTAAGTTACGTTTACGTGCATTATCATCTTTACCTAATGCATTTGGTACGATAGAGAAAGTATAAGAAATACCGTCTTTAGCGTAAGCAAATGGCAATTTAGCAACAGATGTTAATGAAGCAACCGCACCTTTTTGGTCACGTCCGTGCATTGGGTTAGCACCTGGTCCAAATGGCGCACCGGCACGACGACCGTCTGGCGTATTACCTGTTTTCTTACCATATACAACGTTTGAAGTAATGGTTAATACAGATTGTGTAGGAATTGCATTACGATAAGTTTTAAGTTTTTGAATTTTCTTCATGAAACGTTCAACTAAATCTACAGCGATATCATCTACACGTGGATCATTGTTACCGAATTGTGGATATTCACCTTCGATTTCAAAATCTACCGCAAGACCGTCTTCATCACGAATGGTTTTTACTTTTGCATATTTAATTGCAGATAATGAGTCAGCAGCAACAGAAAGACCAGCAATACCACATGCCATAGTACGAATAATATCACGATCGTGAAGAGCCATTAATGATGCTTCATAGCTGTATTTATCGTGCATATAGTGAATTGCGTTTAGTGCTGTCACATATTGTTTTGCTAACCAATCCATAAAGTGATCTAAACGAGCAAAGACTTTGTCAAAATCAAGATATTCATCAGTGATTGGATCTTCTTTCGGGCCAACTTGCATTTTTAATTTCTCATCCACACCACCATTGATTGCGTATAGAAGAGTTTTAGCAAGGTTTGCACGCGCACCAAAGAATTGCATTTGTTTACCAACAATCATTGGGCTTACACAACATGCGATTGCATAATCGTCGTTGTTAAAGTCTGGACGCATTAAATCATCATTTTCATATTGTAAAGATGACGTATCAATCGATACTTTTGATGCGAACTCTTTGAATCCACTTGGTAACTGTTCAGACCAAAGAATAGTCATATTTGGTTCTGGTGATGGACCCATGGTATATAAAGTGTTTAAGAAACGGAAAGAAGTCTTAGTAACTAATGTACGACCATCAACACCCATACCAGCGATAGATTCTGTTGCCCAAATAGGGTCACCAGAGAATAATTCATCATATTCTGGAGTACGTAAGAAACGAACCATACGTAATTTCATTACGAAGTGGTCAACAATTTCTTGAGCGTCTTTTTCAGTAATTAATCCAGCTTCAAGATCACGTTGGAAATAAATATCAAAGAATGTTGAAGTACGGCCTAAAGACATAGCGGCACCGTTTTGAGATTTAACCGCAGCTAAATAACCGAAGTAAGTCCATTGAACAGCTTCTTGTGCCGTTTTCGCTGGTCCAGAAATGTCGTAACCATATTTAGCAGCCATTTCTTTAATTTGACCAAGCGCACGATGTTGTTCAGCGATTTCTTCACGACGTTGCATTGTCATGGCTAAATCAACACCATTTTCAAAATCCGCTTGTAATGAATTGAATTGTGCAAATTTGTCTTGCATCAAATAGTCGATACCGTAAAGTGCTACACGACGGTAATCCCCAATGATACGACCACGTCCATACGCATCAGGAAGACCAGTGATAACACCTGATTTACGACAACGAAGAATATCTGGTGTATAGATATCGAAAACACCTTGGTTATGGGTTTTACGATAATCAGTAAAGATTTTTTTGACTAAAGGATCAAGTGTTCTGTTGTATGCTTTACAAGAGTTCTCGATCATTTTGATACCACCAAACGGGATAATCGCACGTTTTAATGGTTTCTCAGTTTGTAGGCCAACAATTTTTTCTAAATCTTTTTCAATGTAACCTGCATCATGAGCAGTAATTGTCGAAATAACACTTGTATCAAAATCTACAGGGGCATGGGTAGCATTTTCAATTTTGATGCCTTCCATAACTTTATCCCATAATTTAGTTGTCGCATCAGTTGCGCCAGCTAAAAAAGACTCATCACCCTCATATGGTGTGTAGTTTTTTTGAATGAAGTCGCGGACATTGACATTATTTTGCCAATCACCATCTTTAAATCCTTTCCAAGCGACCGCTTGTACTTCGTTTAAATTACTCATAGTTTTTCACCTCAGGTTTACTAAAATTTCTATCTACTCTTTTGTATATAAGGGTAAATATCATAAAAATCAATGTGGCTTACGTAAATATAATGCCCAATAAGGCAGCGCAACGGCTAAACCACCTAAAATATTCCCGATTGTTACAGGAATCAAATTCTTTAACACAAAATGCTCAACGGTTAATTCTTTGAATGCATCCGGTGATACACCTATTGCATGCCAAAATTCCGGAGAAGCAAAATTGTTGATCACAATTCCCATTGGGATCATGAACATATTAGCAATGCTATGCTCAAAACCACTTGCCACAAACATTGCTACCGGTAAAATCATGATTAGCATTTTATCTAATAAACTACGACCAGCGTAACTCATCCAAGCCGCCAAGCACACCATTAGATTGGCTAATAAACCAAGAAAAACAGCTTCAATAAAGGTATGATGCAATTTATGATCTGCAGTTTGCAGAACATTTAGTCCCCACATCCCATTGGCTACCATATATTGACCTGAGAACCATATCACGCCAACAAACAGTATAGCACCAATAAAATTACCAATATAGACTAAAATCCAATTGCGAATCATTCTAAACCAACTGACTTTATGCGTCATTTTCGGCAAAATTGTTAAAACTGTTGAAGTAAAAAGATCTGCTCCACAGCAAACAACGAGCATAAGTCCTAATGAGAAACAAATACCACCGACTAATTTAGCAAGTCCAAACGCAACGGTTGAAGTACCGGTTGTCACGGTAATATAGAATACAAAAGCAATTGAGATAAAGACACCTGCAATAATGGCAGATAAAATCGTGCTACTAGGGTGCTTATTTACTTTATAATTACCGACCTCTTCAGCGATTTGGGTCATTTGTGCGGGGGAAAGAGAATCCACAAGCTTATCATTACTCAATGTTAACATCCTCAAAAAAACTAGGGTTTTATGAGGCGGATAGTATACTCTTAATTTATGTCAAATCATCAATTTTTTAGTTAAAAAAATTTAAAAAATTATAACTCATTATTTTTATTTTATTTTTTTACATTTATTAACATAAATAATAACATTCTGTTTTGATTTAAAAAAGTGTTTAACAATTTTAATAAGCTTTTAAAACAGACAGTTAACTATTTCATAGCAATTATAAACGTTTTTTTTGCATTGCTGTCGACTGAAGAAATTCCGATTAAATAAAAAAATTTTCCATCCTTTTTCTGATATATCGAAAAAGGAGGAAAATAAAATAGAACAAGTCTTAAATAAATATGTAAATGTAACTTCACGTTACAATTTGGATATCCTTATCCAAATTTTGCCCGTAATCCAATTGTTATGGATTACTTACCTCTGAAACTAAGAAGTCAACTTTGCTAGGTAACCCCGGTGATACTCGAATCACTTTAGGATTACGCCCAATCACTTCATAGCCTTTTGGTAATGTTCTGGTATCCAATTTTATCACAAAATTGGCTCCTCTTTCCCAACGACCACCTGATACACCGACTAGGTGATAACGACCAATTGCATCGGTTGTAATAATTTCACCCCGAGCCGTAACCAGTTTGATCCCCCCTAATCCTTCTTCACCTTCATCTTGAATACCGTTACCATTTTTATCCACATACACTTTTCCGAAAATAAGCGCATCATCAAATAATGGATCAGCCGTAACCGTTACGGTTGCATGAGAGGTATTGGATACAACTCGTCCGGTTAATGAGTTTATCGCTTTCGCTGTATTGGTATATTCACCTTGAGTCACCCCCGAACCGACCACCAGCATATAAGTAAGCGTTATTTCATCGTTAGATTTCAATTTGATGACCTGAGAGGTGACCGTTCTTCCGCCACTAGGATCAGCAACTTTTTTACCATCAAGACGCGTTGAACCTTTAACAAACTTAAAGCCTGCCGGTAAGATATCTTGTATCTTGATAGCTGAAGCACGCGGACTATTATTGATAATTCTAATTGAGTAAGGCACGATATCACCTACAACGACATTATCTTTCTGTGCCATTTTAATTATCGTGACATCCTCATCCGAATTACGATACCCCAATAGCATTTCATTCGCTAACCGTGTCAAAGTTGTTGACATATCTTTTAACATGACAGGCACAGTGTGAGCTCCACCCACACCATTGAATGTTACCGAAGCCGGTGGATTAGCTAAATTAATTAAGTCATGTTCAATTACTTTACCGTTATTGTCTGCGTATTGATCAAATGACGGTATCAAATCAAATAAAGGATTACCACGACCAACATTGACACTACCATCGTTATACTCGCCATACAGTACTCTAACAAAGTATCGTGCTGCACCATTATTATTGGTATCAATAATGAGGTTACGGAAACTAAATTTACCATTTTCACCACTTATTGACTTAACCGGTTGACCACTTTTATCTAAGATGTGTTGTTTATCACTATCTAATAAGTAAACATTCACACCTTTTAAGCCATTATAATTAGCAGCACCTTTTAACCCTCCGCCCTGATTATCATCAAGAATTCTTCCTTCAATGAATCCTCCATTGATATAACCAAAGTTTTGATCGATTAAACTCCCCGAAATATCTAATGTTGCCACGTTTTCTGTTTCAGGGGTATTTACGGTGCCATTACGATCGTGATGCGCATCATCCGGATCAAAGCTTGCTCTTAAAGTCGTCGGTATACCTGTAACTTCAATTTTCCATTTACCCGGAATAATGTTATTAATTTCATAATCAACATCACTTGCTGCTAATGTGTGTGTAAAGTGGATAGCAGGATTGTTTACATTCTCGAATAGTAATGTGACCGGCGCATTAACTGAACTATCAATTGAAGGATTGTACTCTCCATCATCATTGTTATCTAAGAACACTTTACCTTTAATACCACTTATCCCACTCCAAGCAAAAATCACTCCTTGAGCATGATCGGTTGCACTCGCAAACTGGTAAATTTCCTCCATTTCGTTATCAGTCTTATTCGTTGTTGCAGCAATATTACTATCTGTTAGTAAGAAACTACTTATATAGTTAGAATTTTGAATAGAGACTTTAACTTTGTAGTTAACACCTGAAACTAGGTTTTCAAACTTATATTGACCAAGATCATCAATATTTGTGCCTGTACTTATTGCCTCAACACTATCAACCAAATCATTTTCGACAAATAATTCAACGGCATAATGCGGGAATAGTGAATCAATACCAATATCTTGAGCTGTTATTGCGTTACCATCATTGGTATCGATATCAATCACAACTTGACCACTAATGCTTGCTTGACCTTTTAGACCGAAATCAACATTGGTGACTAATGGAGAAGATGCCGCATTCATATCTAGTTTTGTTCCATTTGGAACATCAGTAGCAGGCATACCTTGTGGTTTAACCACATAGCTATAACTATAGCCTGAACCTGCTACTGGTTGAACAGTAATAATCCATTCACCCTCTGCAATATTATTGATCTCATATTGACCGTTAGCATCACTCACAGCGGTTAGAAGAATATTAGGATTATTCGCATCCCTTGCTTCAACGGTAACACCCGCTAAAGTAGTATGATATGTCTGATGTATACCTTTTCCTGAGTAATCTTTATAAATTTTGCCTTTTAACGCTTTTTGACTCTTATAACCATAATCAATATTGTCAACTTGTTGATTAACACCCGCTACCACTAACATATCATGATTACTTGCATTTCCACCATTAACCATGGCTGGACTGAAACTGATTTGATATCCAGACTGCAATAAGGTGCTATCATCAACGCTCACTTCATATTGATTATATGCCGTTAGATTATCAAACTGGTAATGACCATTGCTATCCGTTGTCGTTCTGATTTCAGGCGCACCACTTAAGCCATTACTTTTGAGGGTAACAGGAATACCATTTAAAGGTCTATCAATAGCTGCCGCATGGTAATTCAAACTAGCATTATCATTGATATCCATATCGACAACCACTCGCCCGGCAATTTTAGCACTACCCTTCAAGCCATAGTCGATAGTTTTACCTGCGGTATCTGTGGCAGAAATGGTTAGTTTCAACTCGCCAGGATTGACCTGATCAATGGATGAATAATTAACAGCATAATTGACGTAACTATAATTCCAATCTTGAGGATAGCCTGTAATTTTAACAATCCATACACCCGACGTTAGATTGTTTATTGCATAACTACCATCGGCAAGTGATACGCTCGAAACTTTTGCGTTATTACTTTGATTGATGGCGCTCACCTCAACCCCAGATAATGTAGGATAATTAGCATTATGAACAGCATTACCCATAATATCTTGATAGATATGACCACTGATACCTATATTACCTTTATAACCAAAATCATTACTGATTTTCTGGTCGTTGTCCGCTGAAACAACTACAGGGGCAATATCGAATGCGTTATTCGTCGATGCCTTACCTGTCGGACTAAAGCTAATGACATAACCACTTAAAGCGTTTGCAGGATCCGTCACTCGAATTCGATAATTACCACTCGATAAACCATTAAATTCAAAATAACCATTACTGCCAGTGTTCGTTTGTTTATAGATAACAGTATCATTAGTTGGATCAATTAGGTTTATGGTTAAATTAGCAATACCGGTATCACCTTGTGACAATTGTTCATCGACATCGTTGTCCAGAACAACCATACCTGTAATTATGCTTTGACCTTTCATACCTAGATCAAGTTTGATATCTCGACCGGTATTTGAATCAACCTGATAACTAACACTATTAGTGTTGCTCCCACTTGGAGTTACTGATTTTTCAACAAAATAGCTATAAACTAAACTTGAACGTGTTGGATGTGAAACCGAAACTGTCCATTTGCCTTCAGTAATGTTAGTAAACGAAAACTGACCATCGCTACCAACTGTTTGGCTTTCTGTCACTTTTTTGTTATTCCATTCACCTTCAATTTTTACAACAGCACCCTCTAATTTTGTATGGAATGTTTGATAAGAACCATTTCCGCTTGCGTCCAAATAAACTGTTCCTGATAAGTTGCGTTTAATTTGATAACCGAAAGCACGTTTTTCTGGATTAAGTTCATACCGACTGTCATTCGGACCATTAATATCAAACGTTGCTATCGCCGATGGCGTTGCTGGATTTCCGGGACTAAAGACAAGTTTATAATCATTATGATTTACTGTGCTTGTAATTTCATAATTATGTTGACTTAATCCTTCTATTTCAAAAGCACCAGTAGATGGGTCAACCGATATATCTTTAGGTGTGAAGCCCGATTTATTGTTTGCTGAATTTAAGGTTATTACTGGGGTTATTGGTGTAGATAACTGACCAAATGCCATATCGTTTTGACTATATTGATCATCATTATCTCGGTCAATAACCACATAACCTGTGATTTTACTGCTACCGCGATAACCGATATTGATATTGTCAATTGAAGGTTGATTGACAGTTAAGTTAATATCTAATGACAAACTATTATTCTGCCCAACAATCGTTCTGTTATTCATTGAAGTATAATTTAAAGCATAATTATTCCAATCTGCCACTGTTTGTGAGTTATCAGCAGAAAGAACCCATTGACCTGGTGACATATTTTCGAATTTAAAATTTCCTGAACTATCAGTTATTACCGAAAATGTTGCTTGATTATTAGTCGCATTAGAATTTGGGCTTGGCACTTTTGTCAAATTAAGTTTGACCCCAGCAAAGCTGGTATCAACATCTGTTTTACTTTGACTATTATCCACATCAATCGTTACTTGTCCTGCGATAATACCGTCATAATTAAATCCAGTACTACTACTGAAATCATCATTAGTTAGCGGCATAAAATCAATGATATTTTTATTATTTGCTATCTCTGATGCAGGAATAAGTTTAGCGCCATCTGGTGTAATGACTTCTACTTGATAATAATAATTTATAGGTAGCTTTTCGAAAAGATATTGACCATTTTTCGATGGATTACCATTTAAAGAAATATTATCCGTCTCAATTGTTTTAAGCGTTTTATATTGATTTGAGCCTGGAACCTTGTAATTTAGATTCACCTTCACACCATTAGTAAGCTCATCAACCGTTTTGATTTTATTGTTATTAAAATCAATCCAGACATCACCACCAATTTTTTGCTTACCTAAAACAAGATAATGATTATCAAGTGATCCTTCTAAAGGTAATCCACTGACAGGAATAACGATATTTTGTGCTTGATTTCCTGATTTACTTTGTTTGAAATCATAGTCACTAATCGAATTCATTATGATTTTAACAGAGTAATTAACACCCGTTCCGTATAATAGATTAGCAAAATGATAATGACCATTGTTAGTTTTTTGAGTCATCAATGGCTGTCCACTGGCATTTAATCCTGAATATAATTCAACAGTTGCCTGTACCGAGCCATCAAGTGGATGCGCAAATTGATTTGTATGATTCAAATCTTGGTTAGAATCGTTAAAATCGATATACACATTACCTTGAATACCATCATAGCTAGCCTGATTATAATAGAATATTTTACCGTCAATACCTCGATTATTGATAATGATATTTGATATGGTATCAATCGGTTGCACTGAGTTTTCGCTATTTCCAACAATAACATAGTTTTGTGGGGCTAAAATAACACTGACTTTATAGTTACCATCTGGCAAATTATAAAAATGATATTCTCCATTTGCATCACTATACTGGCGAACCATTTCTTTATTCGTCGTAGCATCGTATAAACTGAGTAATACCCCACCTAATGGCTCACCGGTTGCAGCAGCAGGATCACCAATTAATGTTTTGCCCGAAATACCACTATTTGTTGCGGTAGTGCTGGTTATACCTGCCGATGGATTAGCATTTGTTTTCCCTGCTAATAAGAAGTATTTACCTTTCTGACTACCACCTTTAGTATTAAAAGATATCGGATTTAAAGTTTTGTTCGTATTGTTATCTGCATTCGCTATCACACCATAACCGCTCGGCGGTTCAATTTCAACGGTATAAAGGCTAGCTTTCGAATCATCTTTACTTAAACTAAAACTATAATAGCCAATTTCATTGGTTTTAAGTGTACTAAATGGCGTACCTGTTGCGTCACTTCCTTTATATAAATTAATAGTTACATTTGAAACAGGTACATCACCCGTTCTATTGAAACTGATATCGGGTTGGCCATTATTATTGATATCGATCATGACATAACCCGATATCGATGCATCCCCCTCTTTTTTATAAATGAAGTCTAAACCACCACCTGATAAAATTGGCGTCGACGCAGTGATTTGAACATCGTTCACGGTATCAGAAGGACTTTTCAATTCATAACGTTTATCTAAGCCTGTATCCGTTACTTTTATCGTGTAATTATCATTTAAAAGATGACTGAAACGATATTTACCATTATTGTCCGTTTTGGTATAAGAATATAATTTATTACTGCCTTTACGATAAATTTCGACACGTACACCAGTGATTGGCACGTCACCCTTAGACGCATCAAAACTACCATTATCATCATAATCGTAATAAAGCTGACCGCTAATTTCAGTATTATTATTGGCTCTAATTAACCAATATTGATTCGGTACACCTCTTGGTAATAAATAAACCTGCATATATTCCAAATTTGTTTTTATTTCATTTGGAAGATAAGTTTTTTCTGTTTTAGATGCGCTGCTATTACCAACTAATTTGAAAGCACTATGATCCAATCCATTTAATCGCAATAACATACTTGTCAGATATAAATTATTATACCGAGTTGAGTTTTGTTTATTATAAACAAATCGCCCATTTTGTTTTACTTTGTTATCAACAAAATCAGGATCTGCAAGGATAGAATCGATACTTTTCGTTCTATCATAGTAATTAGGATAAATTCTTGGTGTAAAGACCCCTTCTACAGATAAATCTGAAAGGTTATACCGTTGTAATTCATCTGATGTTAATAAAACCGATTGCTCATTTTTTTCAGTTGATCCGGTGATGTCTAAATAAATATTACCTGACAAGGCTTCAGTGAGCCCTGAAGGCGCTATCGTTGCTTGCATAAACCATTGATTATTATTATCCATATTTGCTAATGTGCCATCAGCTAATACTTCAAAATTTACTGTACCAGGAGGTGAAGAAGGATCCTTATCGGCAATATCTAAATATTTAGTTTTATCTGCTTGATGAACAATACGGTATTTGCCTTCTGGTAATGATTTAAGATTGATCGTTCGATAGTAATCACCAATAACACTCCATTTTTCATAATTACTTCCATTCCAGAAATAGAGATCAAAATATCCATCGCCTTTTTCAAGTGTTTGTTCACCTGCATAGTCCATATCGCCATTGAGATCATTAACCGGTGCCCCCGAAAATTGTCCTTTTCCTTGCATTAGAAAGTTTTTCGTCATCGGGACATCTAGTTGTTTAAATTGTACTTTATAACTTGGAGCTAACTCTTTAGCGGTATTTGTGACAGCCGTTGTACCTGAATAGATAGCTTTAACGATATAAGTCACATCTCGATTAATACCATCTTGTTGCCCTTGAAAACTATATTCACCCTTAGCATTGGTTAGTTTTTTCCCAATAAAATTACTTCCATTTTCAGTACAATCATTGGTACCGTCATCTTCACAAAGTAAAACAATAGCATTCTTTAATGGTAAGTCATTAGCATTGTACATTTGCCCGGTTTGTATCTCACCATCACCTAACCATGTATCTAACAGTACTGAACCACGAAGAACATCTTCATTAATTTTCAATTTATACCAGATGTTAGTATCCCTGTTATATTTGTTACCACCACTCGCATTAACAACAATGCTTGATATCGTTTTTTTATTATCATTAGGATCGATACTTGAACCGCTATTCTGATCATTATTTTCGAAATCAACATCCCCAGCCTTGATATTACTGTCGCCACCATACTCCTGTTTAGCCGTAACACGATACTCTCCATTAGGCAAATTGGTGAAATTGTAATAACCCTTGTTATCTGTTGCAAATTCAGTGATAACTGTCCATTTTCCCGATACTTTACGCTCCAAAGTAACCCTATTTTGTTTAATTGGTGTATCTTGATTTGGATTATAAGTGCCTAAAGCCCCTCGATGGCTATTATTTAAATACACATATCCAGAAATCGTATTGGGTCTTTTTGGTGTAAAGTAAAGGGTATCTTCCCAAGTTCTATTTGGAGTGACATTAATCGAATATTCGCCATTATATGATTCGGGATAATCCAAATTATCCGTATCATATTCAACAACAGAATAATAAAATAAACCCGCATGATCGATAGGATAATTTTGTGAGCCTCTTACACCATAAAAACCCGGTTTTTGATAGCTGACTTCTAATTTATTACCTTGTAAATCGGTTGCTTGAGTCACACCATCTTCTTCAAAAAAGGCTATTTTAGTATAAGTACTGGCGGTAATTGCTTCAAGCCCATTAATTGTTGAACTCCAGCTCCAATTTCCATTGGCTGTTTTCAAATAATTGACGACTAATAAATTACCTAAATCTTTACGTATTGGTGAATACCAAAAGTTTTGGTTGGTTTTTCTCTCGTTAAGTTTGGGTACGATAATCTCTTTAGCAGCAATGTTAGCTTGTGTACCATTACTTAATGTGACTTTTCCTTTATGCGTACTTCTTGATTTAGAGGAGGTACTGGTTGACTTACCGTCTGTGTCATTGACAAAAACAGTATTATTTAAATTTATATTTGACTCTGTGACAACAACTTTATAATCTTTGTCTTTTACTAATCCGACAAATTGATAGGCGCCCAAATTACCGGTAAATTGATAAGCAATTTTCTCCCAATCGGTTCCATTATGTTGGTAAAGTTCGACAGTGGTATTAAGTCCTGTACTACCTTGAGCCGCAAGCGGAATATTATTGCCCGTTTTACCTGAATCCGGACCTGCTATAATATATTGCTGAGGTCCTAGTACAAACACATTTCCAGATATACTGGATAAAGATGTATCGTTAGGATCTAATTGAAACAAGAAATTAGGACCACTAGGCACCCCAGTTGAGTCAGGTATTGTTAATTGTGCTTTTGCCCTGTTTTTACTATCAGTAGTAAAAGGTGGAGAAGTGACATTTGTTACCTGAATATCATAAGTTGCAACAGCGAGATCACTAAAGCTGTATTTACCATCACCACCTGTAATAACGGTATCGGTTCCCATTACTTTGGTTGTTGTACCGGAATAATACAACTCGACCCTCATATTTTGTAGACCAGTATCAATATCTGCTTCATAGGTATTGTTGTTATTTCTATCAACCACAACAACACCATCAACAGAATTGGTATTACGATGTTTAAGATTAAATTGCCCACTTTGATCTGAACCTTCCATCTTAAAAGAAATAAGTTCAGCATATTGATGACTATTATCTGGTAGTATGACATCCCATAATTTATAATTTCGAGTTTTTAAAAAGAGATCAACGTCTTTATCAAAAAAAGCCTCATATTTAACCTGTAATAATGTATTTTTTATCTCTATTTCGCCATTACTATCTGTTTTTAATACGATATTATTATCCGTATTGGTTACCATCCCAACCGTTGATTGAGTTCTCATTTTTACAGGAATGTTGTTAATACCTGCATCTGTACCATTTTTAACTTTTAGATGAATAGTTCCCCCTTTTCCTTTTAAAAAGAGGTTTTGACCTAATTCACCTGTTGCCCCTCTAACAGTTACGTTTTTGGAAACGCTTTCCCCATTATTGGTTGCTATTTCAACGATATAATTTCCTAAAGTGTTAACTTCAAAGTTATACTGACCATTATCATTTGTTTGTTCATTTGATATTAAAATACCTTGATCATCTTTTAATGTCACGGATAAGCCTTGTAACGGAAAGGTTACATTCTTTGCGGTATCATCGTAGTCTAAAAATACCCTTCCCGCTATTGGAATTGCATTAGCTACCGATACAACTGTTAACGACATAAAGGTGGATAGCAACATCCATTTTAGACATTGTAATATCGCTTTATAACTAAAAACATCAACCCAAGATCTTTTTTTAGCATTCATTTTCGCTGTTGCATTACACTTAATTCGCATTATCTTCTCTCCTGATATGCGTAAATTCTCTTCTTTTCGATTTTCAGCTTTTAGGTCTGATTTTATTTGCACGGGTAAACGTATTTGACTACTGTTAACTTTTTGCCAACTGTTCATTAGAAACTCCCCACTACATTGACAAACCAACCATGTGAACGGTAGTTCAAGCGTGTTAAGTTGTCGTTATAATCCGTGAAGTTGTAACCCACACCCATCTTGATGTTGTCGCCAACATTACGATAGACACTGGTCACTAAACCGTCTTTGTGGTCATCTGCCAGATCTGTACGTAGCGTTCTCCCCTCAACCTGATATTCCCAGTCACCCGTCTTATAATTAATCCTTAGTGCATATAAATCAGCGCCTGATGAATACCAATCGCTTTCACCTTTATAACGTAAATGACCCTGTCTTTGTGCTGCTTTAAACGCCGTTTCCCAGTTCGCATTCCATTCGTAAACACCTTCTAATGACCATACCCAGCTCTTTTGGTCATACAAGCTCGACGTATAACGTTTACCGCTTGATGACGTTGAGTTCACTATCAACTGGTCATCCGGGTCTAATCCATACACATAGGTCATTTTGCCAAAAAGGTTCAGATTATTGATTACTTGGGGTCGGTAGGCAAAACCGATCATTGACTCCGTGTAATTACTTACTACATCACTTGAATCATCTTGATTACCAAACGTTTTGGCAAAATCAAATTGTCCAAGCCAACTTAAGTTTTCATTAACCACCGTTTTTGCCCGGTTAGTGGTCACCCATTGTCTTATGCGTTCACTACCTTCATCTATCCGATATTCCAGACGATTGCGTATTTGAAATAAATCATTTTTATAACCATAACCAGCGGCATAAATATCCCGACGAGTTTCATCATTTCCGGTTAAACTGGTGTGATTGCGGTGACGGTTGCTCACACGGCCTATCGAGTAAGACCCCTCTATAAATTGGGCTTCCGTCGGTTTATAACTTACCCCATAAACATCCGATGTCGTGTGGTCTATGCGGTTGGTTTTAAATTGTCGCTCGGAATATAATTCCATTTGACTCGTCGCCTTGGTTCGACCACCGAATACCGTTGTAATACCGCGACCCGAACTTGAGTCCACATCATTGAGTACCTTCGTGTATAAGTTGGTGCGGTCATTCACATCCCAGCTGCCCTGAATGCCACCACCGCCTCCCCGGTTCGACACAAATAATTCCGCGCCAATATTAATGCTGTCCGTTATCTGAGAGCTGTATCCCACTGTCGTTCGGTTGTCATTTGACACATCGCCCGATTTACCTAACGTCAGCTGCTGAATGATGTAACCTTTGTCCCGTCCGTCAAAAAACGAGCGTTCCA
>NZ_JBIDFH010000001.1:0-295800 GCF_046635745.1 Gilliamella sp. CG35 | reverse complement strand
AGTCCGTAGACTTTATTCTTTCGTCTCGCAAGTGCCCACACAGATTGTCTGTTTCTTCTTTTTAAAGAGCTGACAGTATTTTTTTCGCTTTCGCTTTTACTGTCTCAAGGGCTGCGTATACTACGCTACACCTTTTTATTCGTCAAGATCTTTTTTCAAAATTTTTGATCCTGCTCACTAACCTCTTGTTCCGCCTGCTTTCGCTGACGCCGTGTCAGTGGATGCGCATTATAGAGCCTTAAAAAAATCATGCAAGCAATTATTTCAAATTTTTGTGCGTTTGTTTCATATTTATTCAAAGCCATTTGCGATAAATTTTTGACATAAAACAAACCAACCAGATAAGGTCTTGTAAAAACAATTTGCTAGATAATTATCATTACATTTCTATTCATTCACCTTACCATAGCAACAATAATTACTTTACTTAATCCTTCTTATTTAAAAAAACTGTTGTGGCAATCATTTTTATTTTTTAAACCCATAATTTTTTTATCCAAGCTTAATTAAAGTTAACGTTAGCGAATACTACCTATGACATAAACTGATTTATCTTTTAATATAAATTTTATTATACAAGCAACCAGCACACTGAACGCCAATGTGAATATTAATAAACAAACTGCAACAATTGCAGCTAATTCACCATTTTCTGTTTTAAGAATACTGCCCAGTTGTGAAACTTGAATTAATTTTAAAAGCTCAATAATGATTATTTGATGAATAAAATAAATTGGAAAACTTATATTAGCCATAAATGAGAAAAATTTATAAACCATCCCGTCATTCGTTTTATGATTCAATCTATCTAAAAAATAGAGTGCTAACATAAATAGGATAATTTTTTGCAACGTATCAAGCCAAAGTTTTTCGACACCAAGATTATCAACATAACGCCCAACAAAAGTGACAAAAAAGCACAATCCTAAAAAAGCCATAATCAGATATAAGTTATTTTTAATTGCTTTGATGATTGTTTCATAATGTTGTCTAGTCATCATTCCGATTAAATAGACAGGACCATAATGTAATAAATTTAGTAGGGGTTTAGTAAAGTCAGGTTTTGTGAACATAACAACCCAAAACATACATATCAGACCGGCAACAATCAAATTCTTTTGTGATAACTTATAAAACAGAGGCGCCATGATATAAATAATGATAATCATTGGGATGAACCAGAGCGGTAATAACTGCGAACCGGTTAGCATCATGATAGTAATCTGACTCATAACACTCGTTTGCGTAACAGAAAAAAACGGTAATTGTGATAATTGTTGATAATGAAAAAAAAGAAAACAAAATATAGATACAGAGATATAAGGACAGACAACCGTTTTAAATTTGGATAAATAATATGTTTTTGTATTATATTTGTAAGTTAAATGTTGAAACAGAAATCCTGCAATTAACACAAAAAAAGTTGTGAAATTAAAGGCAAATAAATTTAAAAACGAGTAAAGATAACTATTTTCAATTAAGGTTTTATTATTGATAAATACACCTAAGCAATGACTGAAGACAATCATCATAATTGCAACGCCACGTAATACGTGGATGGAGTGAATTTTTTGAGCTTTTACAGTTGTCATTTTTAATAGTAATGATAGAAAATATATAATTCTCTATACTGTATCATATAATTAAACGACAATAATAAGTATTTATAAAAACGAAGATAAACAGTTATCAAAGAAATGTTAGATTGTATTAATGTTCTCTATTTAATTTCTTTGCAGCAAACGAACAGATAGGAATGATTTCTCGATGTTCTTCAGTTAATTTTTTGACAGTAAGATCGAGTAATTTATCAGCCAAACCATGACCACGATAACTTGAATCCACAAAAGTGTGATTAATTGTCGCTTTGTCTTGACCAATACGAGAAAATGTCATTTCTGCTATTTCTTTATCATTATCAAGAATATAAAATCTTTCTGGGTCTTCTTTATAGATAAGTGACATACGCTTCTCCTTACATTCGGGATAATAAGTATAGAGTGTAAAATTATTTGTTTATGATGTTACCAACTTATTTATATTAAGGAATTTTATTTAGATTTTGCAGTTATTCTTTTCGGAGTTAACGACCCTTCGTTAACATGATTTTTATCGATTATTTATGGATAATATTAACTTTGTTGAATTTATATTGAAATTTTTTAAATCATATAAATTTAAAAAGTAGAACGGTATTAACTTGATCCATTAACACATCATTTTATATTTCATAGGTGAACTTTTGATATAAACGTAATATTCCCATTATATTCAATTATTCACCTTCATTTGATTTACCATTTGTTGATATTTTTAAAGATTACTGTACATTCTAAAATAGACGTTTAGCAACATTATATAATTCCATATCAAACGGACGTTTCATTGTATTAATTGCTTCTATGATGTCGTGATGAACTAGTTTACCATTTTGTACACCTACACAGCGTCCAGCATGACCTTGTAGCAACAACTCGACAGCGAAAGCCCCCATACGAGAACCTAAAATACGATCGTAAGGAACCGGTGAACCACCTCGTTGAACATGACCAAGCACAGTAGCTCGAGTTTCATGATGTACAGCAGCTTCAATATCAGCTGCAAGCTGATTAACATCACACATATGCTCAGTAACAGTTACAATAGCATGTTTTTTACCCTTAGCAAAACCGAGTTTAATTTCTTCAATTAAGTCTTCTTTAGTATAAGAAACTTCAGGGATAATCATGAATTCACAACCGCCAGCCACAGCTGCATTTAACGTTAAATCACCACAATCACGTCCCATAATCTCAATCACTGAAATACGATGATGAGAAGAACAAGTATCACGCAATCTATCGATAGCTTCGACGGCGGTGCTAAGTGCAGTAAAATAGCCAATTGTATAATCCGTGCCACGAATGTCATTATCAATTGTGCCGGGTAAACCAATACAAGGGAATCCTTCTTCAGTTAATCGCATTGCTCCCATATAAGAACCGTCACCGCCAATGACTACTAATGCATCGATTTGGTGTTTTTGCAGATTCGCTATTGCTTTTTTTCTCACCTCTTTATCTTTAAATTCAGGAAATCTCGCTGAACCTAAAAATGTACCGCCTCGTGTAATAATATCTGACACACTAGCACGATCTAATTGAGTAATTCGATCTTCACAAAGCCCTAAATAACCATCATGAATACCAAAAACATCCAATCCTTCCGTTAATGCCGTTCTAACCACACCACGAATCGCAGCATTCATCCCTGGCGCATCACCACCACTGGTTAAGATACCAATTTTTTTTATCATACAACATAACTCCAAATAATAATTAACTTTTAACTATTATAGAGTTTTAACAGATATCTAACAATAGAATATAAAAGCTATTTTTGGTTATAATTTATCACTCATTTTTTCAGCAGGAACAACCGATATAGGATCTTGATGAATAATGACTGTGGCTGGCGCAAATTCATTAGAAAGATGTTTTTCAACCGCATCGGTTATGGCATGCGCTTTTACTAATGGCATGTTATCATCAAGTTCAATGTGTAATTGAATAAATTTTACAGGCCCTGCTTGTCTGGTTTTTAAATCATGAAAACCATGTACTTGTGGAAATGATGCCACAATTTCTGCTATTTTTTGGTTGTCACTATCAGGCAATGCGCGATCAAGCAAATCTTGTATAGCGTTGTAGGCAATATGGTAAGCATTATAGCAAATGAATAAAGCGATAAAAAAAGCAAATACAGCATCTGCATAAGTAATGCCATACCAACTTAAACAGAGTGCGATTACTACTGCCACATTCATAAACATATCCGAAGAGTAATGTAGCATGTCTGCTTTCACTGCTTTGCTTTGCGTAATTTTTATTACATATCGTTGATATAACACTAAGACACAAGTAATGACTGTCGAAATGACAGACACGATGATACCAAATAATGGAACCTCAAGTGCTGTAGGATGAACGATTGATTTAATGCTGGAAAGAAGCAAAATTGTCGCTGATCCAATAATAAACGTACTTTGTGCTAAAGCAGCAAGTGATTCTGCTTTACCATGACCAAAAGTATGATCATCATCAGCAGGTTTTAATGCATATCTCACAAGAAAGAAATTTAGACCGGATGCGATTAAATCTATACTTGAATCAAGCAGTGAAGCAAATAAACTAATTGACCCCGTAAACCAACACGTAATTAATTTGATAGTAATTAAGAAAATAGAAATTAAGACGGCACTTAATGTCGCTTTTTTAACTAATTTTTCGTACAAATGTGAATTTGACATTTGATACCTATTTATTGATAGGATTCAATTCCTGATGGTAGTACTAACTGTTCAGCAACTTCAGCCGCTTTATTTTTACCTAATAAAGCATCAATAATTTTTAAAGCAAAATCAATTGAAGTCGCAGGACCTTGGCTAGTAATGATTTTATATTGTTCGTCAAAGTATACTCTTTCGGCTTTCCAATGTTTAAATGCATCTTTAGTTGTTGGATAACCAGTCATATAAGCATGAGGGAATAAATGATGATATTGTAAAACCATTGCAGGAGATGCACAAATGGCCGCAACAATATTACCTGATTGATGTGTTTGTTTTAATTTTTCGATTAACTCAGGACAATCACGAAAATTTTCCGCACCTTTTAAACCACCCGGCAAGATAACCACATCAAAATCAGTGTGTTTAATTTCGGAAAATACTTTTTGTGCAAGGATAGTTACCCCACGAGAACATGCAACTTCACGTGAATGAGAAATACTTGCAGTGATAACCTTTATACCTGCACGGGTCAATAAGTCAATGGTGGTAACGGCCTCAGTTTCTTCACAACCTTGAGATAAGAATACTAATGCTTGTTTAGTCATTATTGTTCTCCTTTTAACATGTCAACCGTTATCACAAAGACTAGATAGGATTAATTTACTTTAATCCTTTCAATTTTAGCGCCTAATTTTCTCAATTTATCTTCTATATTATCATAACCACGGTCGATATGGTAAATACGATCAACAATAGTTGAACCTTCAGCGATACAACCGGCAAGAACCAAACTTGCTGAAGCGCGTAAATCAGTTGCCATGACTTGCGTTCCACTTAGTTTTTCAACACCGTGTGTAATTAATGTATTACCTTCAATTTCAGCTCTGGCACCCATACGCACAAGCTCAGGTACATGCATAAATCGATTTTCGAAAATCGTTTCTTTAATAATTCCCGTTCCTTGTGCAACCATATTTAATAGAGAAAATTGAGCTTGCATATCTGTTGGAAAGCCAGGATGTGGTGCGGTATGTATATTGACCGCCTTAGCACGTTTACCTTCCATATCCAAACATATCCAATCTTCGCCGGTTTCAATTTTTGCACCAGCTTCTTTCAATTTAGCAATGACGGCATCAAGTAGCGTTGGATCGGTTTTACGACATGTAATTTTACCTTTGGATATTGCTGCTGCAACAAGGAAAGTGCCAGTTTCAATACGATCTGAAACAATCTCATGCACGCCACCACCTAAACGCTCAACACCTTCAATCTCGATACGAACAGTTCCTGCACCCGTAATTTTTGCCCCTAACATATTTAAAAATTTAGCTGTATCAACTATTTCTGGTTCACAAGCGGCATTTTCAATAATCGTTTTGCCCTCTGCTAAGGTGGCAGCAGACATAATAGTAACTGTAGCGCCAACACTTACCTTGTCCATTACAATATGAGCACCTTTTAATCGTCCTTCAACCGAAGCCTTAACATAGCCCTCATCTAAGGTAATTGTTGCGCCTAATTGTTGTAGGCCAGTGATATGTAAATCAACAGGTCTGGCGCCAATAGCACAACCACCCGGTAACGAAACTTGCCCTTGTCCAAAGCGCGCAACCAACGGTCCTAAAGCCCAAATTGATGCACGCATTGTTTTAACAAGTTCATAAGGAGCACAATAGTTATCGAGATGACGCGCATCAAGATGAATCGAACCATTACGTTGACATTTGACACCTAACTGACTTAATAATTCTAAAGTCGTATCAATATCTTTCAATTTAGGCACATTTTGAAGTTCAACTGGTTTTTCAGCTAAAATCGCTGCAAATAAAATTGGAAGCGCTGCATTTTTAGCGCCAGAAATAACGACTTCGCCATTAAGTGAGGTTGGACCTGTAACGTGAAACTTTTCCATTGTTAACTCTTATGTTTGATAAATTGGCAAATATTATAAAAGTTATTTGCTAATAGATAAATGAATTTTATAAGATATCCAAAAAAACCAACCTTATCATTATTTTCAAAAGGGATTTGTTAAAAACTTTCCCATATTGTTTATGAATTGATAAAATCCCTGCTAAACAATGATTGACTCAAATAAACAAGCACCTTATAGTTAAGTACTGTTATTTAGAGTAATCACCATTAAATTTGTCATGTTTAGCGTGATATTATTACTTAACAAAAAACACAAAAAACAATTTTATTTAAGAGAAAACACATGTTTGATTCACTCGCAAAAGCTGGTAAGTACCTTGGACAAGCCGCTAAGTTAATGGTTGGTATTCCCGATTATGATACTTATGTTCAACATATGAAGTTGACCCATCCAGAACAAACGCCAATGACTTATGAAGAGTTTTTTAAAGAGCGCCAAGAAGCACGTTATTCAGGCAAAGGTGGGTTTAAATGTTGTTAACAATTAAGAATATGTCATGACTGAGCAAATTAATTCTTCTTTACTTCCTGTCACGATATTAACAGGTTTTCTTGGTGCAGGAAAAACAACACTAATTAATTATTTATTAGAAAATAACCGCAACGAAAAAACAATTATTATCGAAAATGAATACGGACCGGTAAATATTGACAGTAATTTGCTTAATGTCAGCACGGATATTCAAATTGTCGAAATTACTAATGGTTGTATTTGTTGTACCATTCAAGGCGAACTAACTGAGGCACTATATCAACTGCACGCTAAACGCATCGCAGGTGAATTACAGTTCGATCGTATTATTATTGAAACGACAGGCCTTGCTGATCCTGCGCCAATCATACAAACATTTTTTATTGATGAATTGATTCGGGAAACGATTCAATTAGATGCAATAGTCACTTTAGTCGATGCTAAACACATACTAACACATCTTGATGAGCATAGAGTCGCCCTTTCACAGATCGGTTTTGCAGATCGCATTATTTTAACAAAAACAGATTGTGTTGATGAAGAACAAAAAAATCACGTTATAAACCGACTTCACCATATTAATCATAAGGCAATGATAATTGAAGCGGTTAATGGTCAACTTCCAAAATCCGCATGGCTAGATATTCACGCATTCGATTTGAGTGATGAACTCACCATTAATCGAGGCTTGTTTGTCATTGACACAAGCCCAAAACACCAATCAGGCTTTAAACTCATTCCGTTAAAAAAATCTCATTCACTTAAAAATGATGAAATCTGTTCCTATCTTTTCGAAGCAAAACAACTTAATTTAAAAAAGATAGGTTCATTTATGGAACAACTTGTTGAGCAATATGGTAATGACATGTTGCGTTATAAAGGTGTATTGGCTATCAAAGGGAATGCTCAACGTTTAATAGTGCAAGGCGTTCATAAAGTAGTCGGATTTGATTATGGTTCGCCTTGGCAAAATGAACAAGAGAAAGAGTCGAAGTTAATCGTTATCAGTCGCCCCTTACCTTTTGACGAGTTGAATCAGGCATTTTTAAAAACCATGGAAATATAATCGTTAACTTGCATTCAATAGGTTATTACATCAATTTATTCCGTTATTAAAAAATTATATGGTATTCACTCTTCTTTATTGCCATTTAATAACGGTTAAATTTTATTGACTTTTATGTAATAAAAATCCATTTTTTCAATTAATCGGGGACTTTTTTAATTCATTTGTTCCCTCTAATCAAAGCAAAAAAATATAACTTGCTTTCAACATAAATTTTTAGATTAGCTGAACTGAACTAGCTTTTTTACAAAAAGGTCTATTTACCGATCATTTGAAGACAAATCACATATCCTAAACCGCATACATAATAGTAATATTAAATCCAAATATGATAACATAGACCCAATTTATTATTTATAGGATAACTGACTTAATAGTATGGATTATGATATCGCAATTGTAGGTCTTGGACCTGCAGGCAGTACCTTAGCACGTTTACTTAGCCCATCATTTAAAATTATTGCATTTGATAAAAAACATCAATCCGGTGATGCAGGTTTTCATAAACCTTGTGGTGGATTACTAGCAAATGATGCACAAAAATCATTTATTCGGCAAAAACTGAATTTACCTACTGATATTTTGTCTGATCCGCAAATTTTCAGCGTAAAAACTTATGATCTACAGACTAATCTTATTCGTAATTATCAACGTACTTATGTTAGTTTCGATCGGCATAAATTCGATTTATGGTTGAAATCACTGATTCCACTCTCTGTTGAAGTGCATCACAATACATTATGCAAAGAAATAATGCGTATTATAGAAGGTTATCAAATTACTTATATTGATGAAAATAACATAGAGCAAAAAATCACAACTCGTTATGTTGTTGGCGCAGATGGCGCAAATTCACTAGTCAGACGAATGCGCTATCCTTCCCATTCAATAAGACAGTATGTTGCTATACAACAATGGTTTGCAGAAAAGCATCCCCATCCTTTTTATTCTTGTATTTTTGATAATCAATCAACCAATTGTTATGCTTGGAGCATTTCAAAAGACGGGTCATTTATTTTTGGTGGCGCATTTCCTAAAAAAACAGCCAATCAACATTTTGAAAATCTGAAAAAAAAATTAACTCAGCAAGGATTTATTTTCGGAGAACCCCATAAGACAGAAAAATGCTTAGTGATTTATCCAAACCGCTTTCGTGATTTTTATACAGGAAACGAGAACATTTTTTTAATCGGTGAAGCAGCAGGATTTATTAGTGCCAGTTCTTTAGAGGGCATTAGTTATGCGCTTGATAGCGCCGAGATTTTAAGTAAGATCTTAAATAGCACTGATCCCGATCCAAATAAACGATATTATTTTAAAACTTTGCCGTTACGATTAAAGCTATACAGTAAAATAGTCAAAGCCAAAATATTAACTACCCCTTTTTGGCGTAAATTAATCATGAAAAGTAAAATTCAGCATATAAAAATGGAATAAATTATATTAGACTGCATACTGTTAATTAAATAATAAATTAGTTTAATCATATCGATGAAATAAATTAGGAAATAATTATTATGTTTGACGTAAACGATTTAATTCGTTTTAATCACGAATGGTCAGAAAAGATTGAGCAGGAAGATCCTGAATTTTTTAAACAACTTGCAGTTAAACAAAATCCTAAATTTTTATGGATCGGCTGTTCGGATAGCCGTGTTCCAGCAGAAAAACTGATCAAACTCAAACCAGGAGAGATGTTTGTCCATAGAAATGTCGGTAATCAAGTAATTCACACAGATCTTAACTGTTTATCGGTCGTGCAATATGCTGTTGATGTGCTAAAAATTGAAGATATTATCGTTTGTGGTCATTTAGACTGTGGGGGCATTCGAGCTGCAGTCGAAAATCCAGATCTCGGTTTAATCAATAATTGGTTGTTACATATTCGTGACCTATGGTTTCGAAATAGTTCACTACTTGGTAAATTTGCGCCAGAACTTCGCATGGATATATTATGCGAATTAAATGTTATTGAACAGGTTTATAATTTAGGTCATTCAACCATTATTCAGTCAGCATGGCAACGCGGTCAAAAAGTCAATTTGCATGGTTGGGTGTATGGCATTGATAATGGTAAGATTACCGATTTACATATTACTTCATCAAGTAGCGAAAATCTTGAGATTAATTATCGGGAAGCGATTTCTTATCTTTTAAATTTACACAAAGATCAATAATTATTGGCTAAAATTTATTTGAAGCGGTAGATAATTTGATTACTGCTTCCTCGCCATAATAACTTTGGGTCGGCTTGTTCTTGAACAAATTTGCCATCAATTAAGACATCAATATAAGGAATAACAGCCTGTTGTTCGGGTGTTAATTCATTAAGTTTATACCCTGTCCAAAGCCAAATATCTTTGTTGTCACATTCTGTTTTTACACGTTTGACCAATTTTAGAATTGTAGGCACATTTTGAGGATGCAAAGGATCACCGCCAGAAAGCGATAATCCTTGACGTTTTATTTCTGTATCTTGTAAATCTTTGATGATTTGATCTTCTATTGACTGTGTAAATGGTAAACCCGAATCTAATGACCATGTACTTTTATTGTAGCAGCCACGACATTGATGAACGCAGCCAGCAACAAAAAGCGTACATCGAGTACCTTCACCATTTACAACATCAACAGGATAGTAACGATGATAGTTCATAAATAGGTAATAATTTTTTAACCAATTTGCCCATTATCCAAATGTTTAACACGACGTTTAACTTCTTCTTGTTTACCTGCATTAAATGGACGTGCATCGGGACTACCTAAATATCCACAAACACGGCGAGTTACTGAGACTTTAGCCGAATCATGATTACCACAACTTGGGCAAACAAACCCTTTGCTGGTACATGAAAATTCACCGGTATAACCACATTCATAGCATTCATCAATTGGCGTATTAGTACCATAGTAAGGTACTCGAGAATAGCTATAATCCCAAACATCTTCTAACGCTTTAACATTGTTAATCATATTTGGATATTCACCGTAACAGATAAACCCACCATTTGCCACCGCAGGATATGCTTTTTCAAACTCAATTTTTTCGTACGGATTGACCTTTTTCTCAACGTCTAAATGGAAACTATTGGTATAGTAACCTTTATCTGTCACTCCTGGTATAACACCAAATTCAGCTGTATCAAGACGGCAAAAACGGTCACATAAGTTTTCACTTGGTGTACTGTATAGACTAAATCCATAACCGGTTTCCTCTTTCCATTGCTCAACCGCTTTACGTAAATGTTCGACAATAGCTACGCCTTTTTCTCGTAAAATTTCGCTATCAAAAGGATGTGTTTGATTGCCATATAACGCATTTAAAGTTTCATGAAGTCCAATATAACCAAGCGAAATTGAAGCTCGACCATTTTTGAAAATTTCAGATACACTATCATCTTCTTTTAGTCTTACGCCACATGCCCCTTCCATATATAAAATTGGTGCAACACGTGCTTTAACGCCATCCAGACGGGCAATACGTGTCATCAGGGCTTTTTTGCAAAGCGTTAAACGTTTATCTAAAAGTTCCCAAAAGCTTGCTTCATTACCTTTTGCTTCAATGGCAATACGTGGCAAGTTTAAACTAATCACACCTAAATTATTACGACCGTCATGAAGTTGTTCACCGTCTTCTTCATAAACACCTAAGAAGCTTCGACATCCCATAGGTGTTTTGAATGAACCAGTCACTTCAACAACTTTATCGTAGTTTAAAATATCAGGGTACATGCGTTTACTTGCACACTCTAATGCAAGTTGTTTAATATCGTAATTTTTGTCATCAGGTTGACGATTAATACCATCTTTAATAGCAAAAACAAGTTTAGGAAAAACTGCGGTTTTGTGATTTTTACCTAAACCTTTAATTCGTACTTTTAAAATGGATTCTTGAATTAAACGTGATTCCCAACTGGTACCTAAACCAAAGCCAAACGTTACAAAAGGGGTTTGACCATTAGCGGTGTGTAAGGTGTTGACTTCATATTCAAGCGATTGAAACGCATCATAACACTCTTTTTGTGTTCGACTTTCTGCATAAGCTTCAGGATTAGGAATATGCCATTCTTCAGCAATCTGTTTATGTTTTTGATAACTGATGGTTACAAATTTCGCTAATATTTCATCAATGCGATTGATTGTTGTTCCACCATAGATATGACTTGCAACTTGAGCAATTATTTGTGCGGTGACCGCAGTGGCAGTTGCAATAGATTTTGGTGGTTCAATTTCAGCGTTTCCCATTTTAAAACCATTGGTTAACATTCCATCTAAATCAATTAACATGCAGTTAAACATTGGAAAGAAAGGCGCATAATCTAAATCATGATAATGGATTTCACCAATATCATGAGCACGAGAAACATCTTTTGGTAACAAATACTGTTTGGCATAATGCTTTGCCACAATGCCTGCCAGTAAATCACGCTGAGTTGGAATCACTTTACTATCTTTATTGGCATTTTCGTTCAAAATAGCCACATTACTTTGTTCAATTAGCCCACGAATATCTTGATTTAAACGACTACGTTCTTCCCGAGCACGATCACGGTCGTGACGATATTCGATATAAGTTCTCGCTAATTTTTTATAAGGGCCTGACATTAATTGATTTTCAACAGCATTTTGAATTTCGTTGATATCAACGCTTTCGCGTTCGCTCATCTGGTTGGTCACCATACGAGCAACGTCAGCACAATAATCCGGGTCATTAACATTCGCTGCAACCGCAGCTTTAACTATAGCATCTTTAATTCGAGTCTCATTGAATGCAGTTTGACAACCATCGCGTTTGATAACTACAGGCATATATACTCCTCAATATTCATTAATAATTAGCGCTGGGGCAAGGTTTAGTTCACATATTAATATTCATTGTAATTATTAAGAATTATTCGTTTCTCGTAAGAATATTAAGTGTTTTTTGAGATAGACAGAGATTTTCACATAGCTTAAATAATACTATATATAGTAGATATATTGAGATTATACACCATATATTGTGTTTTTCTAGATATTTTACGAAATTAAATTACTTGACACGCTTCAAGCCAAGTACGACAAGTCTTTTGATATGTAAAGCCTAAAGATAAGAAAGGTTGTTTTGCAAAGAAATTTCAAGCACAAAGAAAAAGTGCAAGACTCACTTGCACTTTATTTTGTCAAACAGGAGTGATTTTTTATATTTTATGACTCATTATTCAACCAATCAGTGTGGAAAACACCTTCTTTGTCGGTACGTTTATAAGTATGAGCACCAAAATAATCTCGTTGTGCTTGAATTAGATTAGCTGGTAATACTGCTGAACGATAGCTATCATAATATGCTATAGCGGCAGATAATGTCGGCACAGCAATCCCTTGTTGTACAGCTAAAGACACAACATCACGCAGTGATTGTTGATAAGCTTCAACGGTTTGCGTAAAGTATGGAGCGAGTAATAAATTATCAATCTCGTTATTCGCCGCATAGGCATCAGTGATTTTTTGTAAGAACTGAGCACGAATAATACAACCTGCTCTAAAGATTTTCGCAATTTCACCATAATTCAAGTTCCATTGATATTGATGAGAAGCGGCTTTTAATTGAGCGAAACCTTGAGCATAAGAGATAATTTTACCCATATAAAGTGCTTTACGGATTTTTTCAATTAACGCTTGTTTATCTCCCGAATAAGCAACCTGCTTCGGTCCGCTTAAAACTTTAGATGCCACAACACGTTGCTCTTTAATTGCTGAAAGGTAGCGTGCAAATACTGACTCAGTAATTAATGATAAGGGTTCACCTAAATCTAAAGCACTTTGACTAGTCCATTTACCCGTTCCTTTATTACCCGCTGCATCAAGAATCACATCCACTAAATAATTACCGTCTTTATCTTTATGTTTAAAGATATCAGCCGTAATTTCGATGAGATAACTATCTAATTCACCTTTGTTCCATTCAGTAAAAACTTGAGCAAGCTCGTCATTATTTAAACCTACTGCGTGTTTTAATAAAGAATAACTTTCAGCAATTAATTGCATGTCGCCATATTCAATACCGTTATGAGCCATTTTGACGTAATGACCTGCCCCATCTGGTCCGATATAGGTGACACAAGGCTCGCCATTTACTTTAGCGGCAATTTTTTCCAAGATTGGAGCGACTAATTCGTAAGCTTCTTTTTGACCGCCTGGCATAATCGAAGGGCCTTTTAATGCTCCTTCTTCACCACCAGAAACACCAGCACCAATAAAGTTAAATCCTTCTTCAGAAAGTGTTTTATTACGGCGAATCGTATCTTCAAAATAAGCATTACCACCATCAATGATTATATCGCCTTTATCAAGTAAAGGACGTAATTCATCAATCACCGCATCAGTCCCTTTACCTGCTTGAACCATTATTAATATACGACGCGGCTTTTCCAGAGCATTGACAAAATCTTCAATCGTAAAGTAAGGAACCAATTGTTTATCGGAATGCTCGGCGACAACTTGCTCTGTTTTATCTTTAGAACGGTTGTAAATAGCAACAGAAAACCCACGACTTTCAATATTGAGCGCAAGGTTACGCCCCATGACCGCCATTCCAATAACACCGATTTGTTGTTTAGACATGATTTGGCTCCTTTATTTAATCTTATATAACCTTTCTAATAAGGTTTTTTAACAACATCCAAAACTTTAAATAAGTTTTATAAAATAAAATTATGCTATATTTGCCACAAAAAATGCCGTATCAGCATAGAATACGGCATTTTTATAACTTTACTGGTTTAACATCTCTACCCTAAAAATCATGAGCGTTTCATCATTTCAAAAAACTCGTCATTCGTTTTAGTCATGGCAAGTTTATCAATTAAAAACTCCATTGCATCGATTTCACCCATAGGGTTAAGAATCTTGCGTAAGATCCACATTTTTTGTAGTTCATCTGGTGAAGTCATTAAATCTTCTTTACGCGTACCTGAACGGTTAAAATCAATAGCTGGGAAGACACGACGCTCAGCAATTTTACGAGATAAATGCACTTCCATATTACCCGTACCTTTAAACTCTTCGTAAATGACTTCGTCCATTTTTGAACCTGTGTCAATCAACGCAGTAGCAATAATCGTTAAACTCCCACCCTCTTCGACATTACGAGCAGCACCAAAAAAGCGTTTTGGACGATGTAACGCATTGGCATCTACACCACCGGTTAATACTTTACCCGATGACGGAACCACTGTGTTATAAGCTCGAGCTAAACGCGTAATAGAGTCTAACAAAATAATGACATCTTTTTTATGTTCAACTAAGCGTTTTGCTCGCTCAATAACCATTTCAGCAACTTGAACATGTCTTGCTGCTGGTTCGTCAAAGGTTGATGCTACCACTTCACCCTTAACTAAACGTTGCATTTCGGTAACTTCTTCTGGACGTTCATCAATCATCAATACGACCAGTTCACACTCAGGGTGATTAACTGCTAAGCTTTGAGCAATATTTTGCAACAACATTGTTTTACCCGCTTTCGGCGGAGCAACGATTAAACCACGTTGACCTTTACCAATTGGCGAAGCTAAATCAAGTACTCTGGCGGTGATATCTTCAGTTGATCCATTCCCACGTTCCATACGTAAACGAGAATTAGGATGAAGTGGAGTTAAGTTTTCGAAAAGAATTTTATTGCGGGCATCTTCAGGCTTGTCGTGATTGACTTCATTCACTTTTAACAAAGCAAAATAACGCTCGCCTTCCTTAGGCGGTCTGATTTTACCTGCTATGGTATCACCAGTCCTTAAATTGAATCGTCTAATTTGACTTGGTGAGACATAAATATCATCCGGCCCCGCTAAATAAGAGCTATCAGCTGAGCGTAAAAATCCGAATCCATCTTGCAAAATTTCAAGCACACCATCACCAAAAATATCTTCACCGCTTTTGGCATGTTGTTTAAGGATTGCAAAGATAATGTCTTGTTTTCTAAGACGGGCAAGATTTTCTAGCCCCATTGTTTTTTCACCAAGCGCTACTAGCTCGGAAACAGATGTGTTTTTTAATTCAGTTAAATTCATAATTTTAAAAATTCTTGAGGATAAAATTGATATGTTTGCAATTAATGTTATTTTTGTATATTCGTTTCATTTACTTATAAAAAAAATTCTCTCTCTGACAATACACAAATTCAATCTGTTATGAAGCTTTTAATGATAATTTAATATCTGAATATAGAATTTTCACCACTTTATCAAGAAAAACAATGAATTGTAGAAAGGGGTCTTCGTAAGAGCTAGCAATTTACACTAAAAACAGTAATATGTCTATAATAAATTCAGTTTGTTTTAATAAATTTGTAAATATTATTATTACAATAAGTAAATGAGTAAAAGAGTAATACGCAATTTAATTACTCTTTTTATGCTTTAGGTACTAAAATTAATTTATTCGAAAAATCTAAAACAACATTAAAGTTGTTCATCAATGAAACTTTTAAGTTGAGCTTTAGACAATACACCAACTTGAGTTGCAACCACTTGACCATTTTTAAAAATCAATAGTGTTGGGATGCCTCTAATACCAAATTTCGGTGCAATATTTGGGTTTTCTTGCACATCTAATTTTGCAATCACAATTTTATCACTATATTCTTGGGCAACTTCTTCTAAAATTGGGGCTAACATTTTACACGGCCCACACCATTCAGCCCAAAAATCAACCAATACAGGTTTTGTTGCTTCTTTGATTGTATTATCAAAAGTAGTTTCAGAAAGAGAAACAATATTATTGCTCATTTATTTTCTCCAAATATAGAATTACATGGTTTTATATTAGGATATTTTCGTTTTCTTCGCTAGTAATTATTATAATAGGGTATAATTATTAGTGATGACCGTAAGTTTAATATGTTATAATCCCACTATTCCGATAATTAAACTTAAAACCACAATGATTCAATCTTATCTAACAAAAACAACATTTAATCAATTTCCGCTTCATCCATTAGTGATTAAAGCACTTGAGAAAAAAGGGTTTGTTTATTGTACGCCAATTCAAGAACAAGCTTTACCCTTTACAACAAAAGGAATTGATATCGCCGGTCAAGGACAAACTGGAACAGGCAAAACAATGGCGTTTTTGGCATCAACATTTAACTACTTGTTGAATCATCAACCCTTGCCAGATCATAAAGCGAATCAACCTAGGGCTATCATTATTGCCCCAACGCGTGAATTAGTTGTGCAAATTTATCATGATGCAGAGTTATTATCTAAAGAAACCGGGCTAAAATTAGGACTAGCCTATGGTGGTGATGGCTATGATAAACAATTAAAAATGTTATCCGCAGGTGTAGATATTTTAATTGCAACAACAGGTCGCTTAATTGATTATGCTAAACAAAAATATATCAATTTAGAATCAATTCAAGTTGTGGTTCTAGACGAAGCAGATCGTATGTTTGATCTCGGTTTTATTCGAGATGTACGTTGGATTTTTAAACATATGACACCACCTGAAAAACGCTTAACGATGTTATTTTCTGCAACGTTGACACACAATGTGCGTGAACTTGCTTTTGAGCATATGAATAATCCTCAATATGTTGAAGTAGAACCAGAACAGAAAATCGGACATAGTATTAAAGAAGAACTATTTTTCCCTTCCAATGAAGATAAATTAGCTTTATTGCAAACACTTATTGAAGAAGAATGGCCTGAGCGTTGTATCATATTTGCGAATACTAAAATTGCATGTGAAAAAATCTGGCGTCATTTAGTTGCTGATGGTCATCGAGTTGGGTTATTAACGGGTGATATTGCTCAGAAAAAACGTTTATCTATTTTGGAACAATTCACGCGAGGTGATATTGATATTCTCGTTGCAACAGATGTTGCAGCACGGGGATTACATATCCCGAATGTAACACATGTTTTTAACTATGATCTCCCTGATGATTGCGATGATTACCGTCACCGAATCGGTCGTACTGGACGAGCAGGCGCTGAAGGTAATTCAATTTCTTTAGCTTGTGAACGATACTCACAAAATTTGCCAGCCATTGAAAAAGCCATTGCGCATGCAATCCCTGTTAGTCAATATGATCCTTCGGCCTTGTTGACGGACTTACCAGCGCCAAAAGCGTTTAGACGTCCACCCAGAAGAAGATCATCGTCATAACTGATCTTTTGATCATCATAAATATAGTTATCTAAAATTATCATTAAACAGTAATGCTTTTTAGATAACTATAGTGATTATTTTATTTGTGCAATTAACACCCAAAAATGACGATTGAAATGTTAGTCTTTTTTTCGTTGCTTTAAAAAAGCTTGATATGCAGTCTCTATTGCATTTTTAGTCGTTTTTGATAATGATGCAACATGGCATCGATGCAATGAACCATATAAGACAAAAAGAATATTTTTAGAGATTTCAGCTTTTTTAGACTTAATTTTATGATAGGTTTCTAAATAACCTATTTTACGATAAGTCTCGACATCTTTAATTCCAACACTACACAATAATCGTTCTAATGACAATGTCATATTGGGTAGCTCTTTTATTCGATTCGTTTTTATTTCGTTTTTTTCATGTTTTTCTTGTTTAGCATATTCAATTGCCATTTTAGCCAATGAATGTAGTTTTGGCAGATCATTGAGCCACTCATCCTTAACTTTATAATAATCAAGTAATTTGGTTAAAACACCTGATGATAACGTTAGCGGTTGCATACCTTGTTCAATAAAGAATGAACGGTATGATGTATGTCCTCTTAAATAAAAATCCGTTTGACTTATCCATCCAAACATTGTTGTATCGCTACTAATGCTGAACCCACCAAAAAAGGTTTTAATTGAAATGCCACTAAAGCCAGAGAATTTTGTTAATATTTGATTTGCAAAGGTTGAACTCATATTTTATTTCCATTTTTTTACTTAATTCTGTACTAAATCACTTAACCAACTTAATTATCAAATCAAAACTATCGTATTTTACTCAATACTCCAACTAATTTTCGTATCCATTAATCAATATTGCGATCTGTCTTCCATAATTAGACAAAAGTTATTAATTATCGAAAGATTTATTGTTATTACTGACAAATATCAAAAAAAGTGTTGCAATTGTAAATTTTAGGTGTATTTCGCCCCAGAATTCCAAAAGAAAAGTAGCTTAAAGATTGTTATTCTGACTTAATAATTATACAATCTGTTCCAGTAGATTTTATTAAATTCATTTTGTCTTTATCCATTATCATGATTAAAAAAATTTTTGGTTTATTTTCTCTATTTTTTTCGTTTGTGGCATCTGCTGATCGACAACCACTAATAGATTCGTTCGTCCTGTGTAATCCAAATTTTTTCAATACTGTTTATAGCAATAAAGATGAGTTAAAACGTTTTACCAATGTCCAAATTTTTGACGGTAATCTGGCTTATATTCCTGTCACTAATCGATTTGATACGGGTAAAAATTTTATGTATTTTTCGCTGCCTATCAAATACAAAAATTTAACCATAAAAGGTTACTATGACAGTGCAATGGATTTAGGTAAAATTGGCAAATATTATTTTTGGGGATTCATCATTGATAATGATATTAATCAGATCAAAAATACATTAAATTATCTCAACTGGAAAAACATGGAAGATAACCAGCTTTATATTGCCAATCCTAAAATTCGGAGCCTCAATGATGATAATCAAGTTTGGCATACTAATACAGGTACTGTTGTTGGTGTGAAAACGATTCCTGCACCAAATACGATTGAAAAATTGCTATTACTTGAGAAAAACGGCAGTATGACTTTACTTATGTGTTCGATTCAAGGCGCCGTCACATCTGAACTGCTTAGGCGAGAACGCCCTGATATCCAGTAACATTTGATGAATTAAATTGCTAACTCGTCCATTTCACCCGTTCGAATACGTATTACTTGTTCTACGTTATACACAAAAATCTTACCATCCCCAATTTTTCCTGTTTGTGCTGTTTTCATAATTGTTTCAATACACATTTCCAAAATATCATCAGGAACTATCAGTTCAATTTTTACTTTGGGTAAAAAATCCACCATATATTCAGCACCACGATAAAGCTCAGTATGTCCTTTTTGGCGACCAAAACCTTTAACTTCGGTCACCGTCATACCAGTAATACCTTGATCAGCAAGCGCCTCTCGAATGTCATCTAATTTAAAGGGTTTGATAATCGCTTCAATTTTTTTCATCTCTATTTGCCTTTTATTCGATATTACCAATTCTTAAATCCAAAAGCAGAAGTAATCGGATAGCGTCTGCCTTTACCAAAGTTACGTGCCGTAATTTTAGGTCCTACTGCTGATTGGCGTCGTTTATATTCATTAATATCAACTAATTTTATGACTCGTCTTACTGTTGATTCATCATAGCCTTGCTCAACCAGTTCTGCAACGGAAAGATCCTGCTCAACATAGCCTTTTAAAATACCGTCTAAAATATCATAAGGAGGTAAACTATCTTCATCTTTCTGATCAGGTGCAAGTTCGGCAGAAGGCGGACGCGTAATGACGCGTTCTGGAATAACATAAGATCGTGTATTTCGATATTTGGATAATGCAAAAACCAAGGTTTTAGGTACATCTTTAAGTACATCAAATCCGCCTGCCATGTCCCCATAAAGCGTGGCATAACCGACCGACATTTCACTTTTATTACCCGTTGTTAACACCAGTCTGCGACGTTTATTAGAAAGTGCCATTAAAATGACACCCCGACAACGGGCTTGTAAATTCTCTTCAGTAGTATCTTTTTGTGTACCGGCAAACATTGGACTTAAAGACGACATAAATGCATCAAACATTGGTTCTATTGATACAATATCAAATTCTACACCTAAAATTTCGGCTTCTTCTTTAGCGTCAGCGATACTGATATCAGCAGTATATCGAAACGGCATCATTACCGCTTGTACTTTATCTTTACCTAGCGCATCAACCGCAATGGCGAGTGTTAAAGCAGAATCAATCCCTCCTGAAAGCCCTAATACTGCGCCTTGAAAACCATTTTTCGTAATATAATCACGTGTCGCAAGCACTAACGCATCATAAACAGAAGCTAAATCATGATTCTGACGAATTTCCAATGCTGGATGATCGAGACCAAATTCAAAATGAGTAATTTGTTCTTCAAAATGATTAAGTTGACAAACAATCTCACCTTTTTCATTGCAAACAAACGAACCGCCGTCAAAGATTAACTCATCTTGCCCTCCAATTTGATTAACATAAACAATCGGTAGTTGTGTTCGTGTAGCATGATCTTGGATCAATGCTTGACGATTTTTCTGTTTTTGATAATCATAAGGAGAAGCATTTATTGTGATCACCAAATCAACTTTTTGTTCACTAAGCTGATCGATAGGATCATTTTGCCAAAGATCTTCGCAAATCAATAAACCTATTTTCTTTCCTTTGAAAGAGACAACACCGCTTTGATTTCCGGCTGTAAAATAGCGCTTTTCATCAAAGACATCATAGTTTGGCAATAGTTGCTTATGATAACAAGCCAACTGTTTTCCTTCAGAAAAAAATGAAAGTGAATTATAGATTTCTCCATTTTGCCAAGATGGATGACCTACTATAACAGCACACTGCTTGCTTGCATCTTGAATAGACAATAATGCTTTTTGGCAACGAGCTTTAAAATCGGAGCGGAAAATAAGATCCTCTGGTGGATAACCACATAAAGCCAGTTCAGAGAATATAATCAGGTCGTGGCATGAATGGCGCTTGATCAGTTCAATGATCTGCTCAGTATTGCCTTCTATATCACCCACACGCCAATTTTTTTGTGCTAAAACAATAGATATAGCCATATAAAATTTAATTTCATAAAACAAAATTGCCGATAAGTTTAAATGATTCTATGTTGCACTGCCACATTTTTATCGCTAACATGCAACATTAACTCGACTTGAACTTGTTTGGAAATAATTATGCAAAAAATTCTAAATGTGGCACTAGCAAAACGTAGCTATCCCATCACTATTGGTGAAAACCTTCTTAATGAATTTGAACATTTTAAACTTCAAGCAGGTCAACGGGTAATGATTGCAACAAATGAAACCATTGCACCACTTTATTTGCAAAATCTAATCGACATGCTTAAAACGCATGGCATTGAAACGGATTGTGTTATTGTTCCTGACGGTGAACAATACAAAACGATGGAAACATGGAACAAGATGTTAACGGCGTTACTTGCCAATAACCATACCCGTAATTCAATCCTGATTGCATTAGGTGGTGGCGTGATTGGTGATGTAGCAGGATTTGCAGCTTCAGCTTATCAACGTGGTATTCAATTCATCCAAGTACCCACGACGTTACTTTCCCAAGTTGATTCATCGGTAGGGGGTAAAACCGCGATTAATCACCCATTGGGCAAAAATATGATCGGCGCATTTTATCAGCCGCAAGCAGTTGTCATTGATCTTCATTGTCTAAAAACGCTACCACAGCGTGAACTTTCGGCAGGTTTAGCAGAAGTGATTAAGTATGGCATTATTTTAGATAGTGATTTTTTTAATTGGTTAGAGCTGCATATTAATGATTTACTCAATTTAGATGTAAATGCACTAAGTTACTGTATTTATCGATGCTGTGAGCTTAAAGCCCAAGTGGTAGCCGCAGATGAAACCGAGCAAGATATGCGAGCAATACTAAACCTTGGTCATACTTATGGACATGCGATCGAAGCCGAACTTGGCTATGGCAATTGGCTACATGGTGAAGCTGTCAGTGTGGGAATGGTCATGGCTGCGCATACTGCATCCATACTGGGTAAACTTTCAGTGACAGAAGTCGATCGCATTAAAAATTTACTTATAAAAGCCAATCTACCCGTTGTTAGACCAACACAAATGTCGATTGAATCTTATATACCACACATGCTCCGTGACAAAAAAGTCTTATCAGGCAAACTGAGATTAGTGATTCCAACCCAGATTGGTCATGCTGAAGTGATTGATGGAATTGATAAAAATGTAGTCATACAATCGATAGCGCGAACTTAAATTGAACTAATTAACTAATAGTGACGTTTTTATCGTTATCAATCCAAGCACGGATAATATTGAGCGATTAAGTCACTATCAGGTTTTATTAGCGTCTATTTATAAAAATGAGATTTATTACCAAATATGTTCCCTCTTAAAATTTATTAATATAAATGAAATATCACTCCCCTCCTGCAATTATTCAAACCATTAACAGCAGGTTTTAAAGCCTGTGTCATTACACGTATATCGATTAATCTATATAGATTGTAAAAAATTAATTACAGTTAAAATAATATTATCGATCTATTCATTGTAATCTATAAAAAACAGATAATTTATAGATACAACACATAAAACAATCTTTATTATTTAAGATTTAAAAAATTTGGTTTACTACATTGTATTTTTGTGTTTACATATTGTCCGTTTATGTAATAAATATTTTACATATAAAATATTTAAATGACTCTCATAAGGAATGCAAAATGTTAAAAGATACACTCAATAATGTCCGAATTCGAGATGAGCACATGTTAATTACCCCTGAAGAAATAAAAGCGCTTTACCCTTTATCACATGAATTAGAAACGCAAATTGCATCATCACGTCAAACCATAGTTGATATTTTAGAACGCCGAGATCACCGCTTATTAATTGTATGCGGCCCTTGCTCTATTCATGATACTGATGCTGCCATTGAATATGCACATAAGTTAAAAAAACTAGCTGACGAAGTTAAAGATAATCTATTTATTGTTATGCGTGTCTATTTTGAAAAACCACGAACCACTGTTGGTTGGAAAGGTATGATCAATGATCCGCATATGGATAGTTCGTTTGATATTGAATTTGGTCTAAAAAAAGCACGTAAATTATTACTTGATATCGTCAAAATTGGGTTACCAATCGCGACCGAAGCTCTCGATCCCAACACACCGCAATATATTGGTGATTTAATTAGTTGGGCTGCAATTGGGGCAAGAACAACAGAATCACAAACTCATCGTGAAATGGCATCGGGTCTTTCAATGCCTGTTGGTTTTAAAAATGGGACTGATGGTAGCTTAGATGTCGCTATAAATGCGATGAAATCGGCTTCAATGGCACACCGTTTTGTCGGGATTAATCAGCAAGGACAAGTTACCGTACTTCAAACACTGGGCAATCCAAATGGACATGTCATTTTACGAGGTGGTAAAGCACCTAATTTTGATGCTGAAAATGTTGCACTCTGTGAGATCCAAATGCAAAAAGCAGGCTTACTACCTAATCTTATGATTGATTGCAGCCATGCTAATTCTAATAAAGATTATCGAAATCAACCCATTGTTGCGAACTCAATCATTGACCAAATTGAACAAGGTAATAATGCTATTATTGGTGTGATGATTGAAAGTAATTTAAACGAAGGCAATCAATCTTCCGAGCAACCAAAAGAAAACTTTAAATATGGTGTATCGGTGACGGATGCTTGTATTAATTGGGAAACAACCGATAAGCTGTTACGAAAAATGAATATCCTGTTAGGAAAACCATTACTTAATCGACAAAAACAGTCACCACAATCATAATCATGTTAGTTTAGATAAAATGTTATCGCCGACAATTTGCCGGCGATTTTTTTAGCCTAGTTGCTTACGTGCATTACGGAAAATACGCATCCAAGGACTATCTTCTCCCCAATTTTCGGGATGCCATGAATTGGTTACCGTTCGAAACACTCGTTCAGGGTGAGGCATCATAATCGTTGCTCGACCATCTTGTGATGTGACAGCAGTTATTCCATTTGGTGAACCGTTAGGATTAGCTGGATATTGCTCGGTCACTTGTCCAAAATGATCGATATAACGAACAGCAATTAAACCTGATGCTTCTAACGCATTTAGATGCGCTTGATCACGCGTTTCAACTTGTCCTTCACCATGTGAAACTGCGATTGGCATATGCGAACCTGCCATATCACTTAATAGTAAAGAAGGGCTTTGTTGAATTTGTACCAAGCTAAAGCGAGCTTCAAAACGTTCCGATACATTACGAACAAAACGAGGCCATAATTCTGCACCAGGAATCAAATCCTTTAAATTTGACATCATTTGACAACCATTACAGACGCCTAATGATAAAGTGTTATCACGTTGAAAGAATTTTTCAAACTCTTGTCGAACTTTTTCGTTAAACAATATTGATTTCGCCCAACCTTCACCTGCACCTAAAACATCACCATAAGAGAAGCCACCACAAGCAACCAATGTACTAAATTGACTCAATGATACACGACCTTTTAATAAATCCGTCATATGTACATCAATGGCATCAAACCCCGCTCTGTCAAATGCAGCAGCCATCTCAACATGGGAATTAACGCCCTGTTCACGTAAAATGGCGACTTTGGGTTTAACGCCTTTAACTATATAAGGAGCAGCAATATCATTCTGAGGATCAAAGGTAAGTTTTACATTTAAACCAGGATCACTTTCGTTTTGTTTCGCTTGATGTTCTTGATCTGCACATTGTGGATTATCACGTAGACGTTGCATCTGCCAGGTGGTTTCAGCCCACCATGTTCGTAACGTGGTACGTGATTCACTGTAAACTACAGCTGAGTTGTTGCGAATAATAAATTGTTGCCCCGTCTTTGCTTCACCAAGCACATGAACGGTATGTGACAATCCATATTGATTAAAACATGCCATGACACTTTCCAGATGCTCGTTAGCCACCTGAATGACGGCGCCCAGTTCTTCATTAAACAGGGTGGCAATCATATCGTGACCTAATGCTGCAATATCAACATCAATCCCACAATGACCGGCAAAAGCCATTTCAGCTAATGTGATAATTAATCCGCCATCTGAGCGATCATGGTAAGCAAGTAACGCATCTTGATTGATAAGCGTTTGGATAGCCTGATAAAAAGCTAAAAGCTCTTTAGCATCATGTACATCAGCTGTTTTTTGCCCTAAGTGACGATAAACCTGTGCCAATGCAGTCGCACCCAGTGCTTGATGACCTTTGGAAAGATCAACAAGTAATAAAGTATTATCAACATCAACTCGTAATTGGGGAGTTACTGTTTTACGGACATCTTCAACACGAGCAAAAGCCGAAATGACTAACGATAATGGTGAGGTTACCGATTGTTGTTCACCATTTTGTTGCCATGTGGTTTTCATCGACATGGAGTCTTTTCCAACCGGAATGGCCAACCCTAATATTGGGCATAATTCTTCACCTATCGCTTTTACGGCATGATAAAGTCCAGCATCTTCACCTGGGTGGCCTGCTGCAGCCATCCAGTTAGCTGAAAGCTTAATTCGCTTGATATCGCCAATGTTGGTTGCCGCTATATTGGTAATGGCTTCACCCACGGCAAGTCTTGCCGAGGCAGCAAAGTTAAGTAAAGCAACCGGTGCCCGTTCCCCCATTGACATGGCTTCACCATAATAACTATCTAAACTCGCCGTTGTCACAGCACAATCAGCGACCGGTACTTGCCATGGCCCAATCATTTGGTCTCGTGCAACCATACCGGTAACAGTGCGATCACCGATAGTAATTAAAAACGTTTTTTCAGCAACGGTCGGTAAATGTAAAACCCGTTTAACCGCATCATATAAATTGATATCAGCCGTTGAAAAATTATCGCCATGTGCTTGTTGTGTTTTGACTTCTCTTAACATTTTAGGTGTTTTACCCAATAAAACATCTAAAGGTAAATCAATCGGATTATTATTAAAATACTCATCATGTAGTGTCACCGTTTTATTAAACGTAGCTTCACCAATTACCGCATACGGTGCGCGTTCACGTTGACAAAGTTCATCAAATACATCAAGACTATCTGGGTGAATGGCGAGAACATAACGTTCTTGTGATTCATTACACCAAATCTCTAGCGGTGACATTCCGGGTTCATCACTTAAAATTTTCCGTAATTCAAATTGACCACCACAGCCACCATCACTGACCAGCTCTGGCATCGCATTTGATAGACCACCAGCCCCTACATCGTGAATAAATAAAATAGGATTATTTTTGCCAAGTTGCCAACACCGATCGATGACTTCCTGACAACGACGTTCCATTTCGGGATTATCACGCTGCACTGACGCAAAATCTAAATCTGCATCAGATTGTCCCGATGTCATTGATGATGCCGCACCTCCTCCTAAACCAATATTCATTGCCGGCCCACCTAACACAATTAACTTAGAACCAGCAGGAAACTCACCTTTTTGAATATGTTCTCGACGGATATTGCCCATGCCTCCAGCAAGCATTATGGGTTTATGATAACCACGAAGCTCATAACCATTGTGGCTATTAACGTATTCTTCATAGGTACGAAAATACCCCAATAGCGCAGGGCGACCAAACTCATTATTAAATGCAGCACCACCTAATGGGCCATCGAGCATAATATCTAACGCACTGACAATTCGGTCAGGTTTACCAAAATCGTGTTCCCACGGTTGCTCAAAATGGGGAATACGCAAATTGGAAACCGAAAATCCGACTAAACCCGCTTTCGGTTTTGCGCCTCGTCCGGTTGCGCCTTCATCACGAATTTCCCCCCCACTACCCGTTGCTGCGCCTGGCCAAGGTGATATCGCTGTGGGATGATTATGTGTTTCAACCTTCATCAAAATATCGGCATATTCCTGATGATAACTGTAGGTTTGATTACTACTATCAGCAAAAAAACGTCCAACTTGAGAGCCATCCATTACCGCCGCATTATCTTTATATGCAGAAGAAACATAATCGGGTGTCTTTTCATAAGTATTTTTAATCATTTTAAACAGCGATTTAGGCTGTTTTTCACCATCTATAATCCAATCGGCATTAAAAATTTTGTGTCGACAATGTTCTGAATTTGCTTGAGCAAACATATAAAGCTCGACATCCGTTGGATTACGATTGAGTTTTTGGAAGTTTTCAACTAAATAATCCATTTCATCTGACGCTAAAGCTAAGCCTAATTTAATATTGGCCGCTTCTAATGCCTTACGCCCCTGACCTAACAAATCAATAGTAGTCACAGGAACAGGTTGTTCGACTTTAAATAACTGTTCTGCTTGTTCCAGACAAGTCAAAACTGTTTCCATCATTCGATCATGAATGAATGCCAAAAAATCGTTTTTTTGTATATCAGTCAATGGTGAACTCGTTTGAATATAATAAGCAATGCCTCGCTCAATGCGTTGAATTTGTCGTAAACCACAATTATGCGCTATATCGGTGGCTTTTGATGACCATGGTGAAATTGTCCCTATTCTTGGTATAACTAAAAAAAGCGTTTTGTTTGATTTGTTCGAAACAGTGATTTGAGCCGATTTCGGCCCGTATTGTAATAATTTCTCAAGGGTTAGCTGCTGGGCAAAAGTTAATTCACCTTTCAAATCAATAAAATGCAAATATTGTGCTTCAACACTCATAATAGGGATAGATTGTTCAGAACAAGCAGAGAGAAGTTTATGAATACGAAATGCAGATACAGCAGAAGAACCAGCTAAAATTTTCATGCTAATTACTCTTTTTAAGCCAAAAACAGGTAAAAAATAGAGCAATAGTATAAAAGAAAGTAAACAATGTGGCTATCTTTAAAACATTTATTGTGTTGTAATTCACCTTGTTATTTGTTATCGATTACATATAATATACCGTAACTAATAAAAAAATATCTCAGAAATATAAGAAATATGATAAGCACATTTACAATACTATTGATTTTCGTTCTACTGATTTCAATAGTGATAATAATCAGTTTATGTTTGAATTCAAGTTTAGACAATTTACAATCTCAAATTAATGAGCTAACAAAAAAAATTCAACGTTATGAATTAACAGAAAACAATACTAAGTCGGTAGAATCTGATCTTGTTCATTCCAACCTCAAAGCCACTATTGAACAGGATGTAAAAATCGCAGAAAAAAAATCTGAATATGTTGAGCAATCAGAAAACACCAATGATTTACAACAACTAACCAATATTCAACCGGTAACGTCAACACAAACATCACAACATCAACCATGGGAAAGCTCGCCATTAAGAAATCAATCAACCAAACAAGGCAAAAACTCCAGTGTTTTCAATTCGTTTTTTACCTGGCTTTTTCAAGGCAATTTGATAGCTAAAGTTGGCATTATTATCCTATTTTTTGGTCTTTCATATTTATTTAAGCATAGTATTGAAAATCAATTAATCTTACCTAATGTTCGTATTTTTGGTGCACTGATCTTAGGTTTAGTATTATTTGTGTTTGGTTGGTATTTACGCACAAAAAAACGGATATATGCCTTAATATTACAAGGCGGTTCTGTAGGTATTTTATATTTAACTATATTTGCAGCCTGTAAACTTTATGCACTTATTCCATTCTTAGTTGCTATTATTTTATTAATCACCCTCTGTTCAGTGAGCGTTTTATTCGCTGTTTTACAACGCGCAATGAGTTTGGCAATTATTGCCAGTATTGGTGGCTATTTAGCCCCGATATTGTTATCAACAAATTCAGATAATCACATTACATTATTCAGTTATTATTCCGTCATTTCGAGTGCAATTTTAGTAATTAGTATTTGGCAATCATGGCGAATACTTAACTTAATAGGATTTGTATTTACTTTTGTAATTACCGCATCATGGGGAATAATTAATTTTCGCCCAGAATTTTATACTGAATGCCAGTTTTTTATCATCGTTAACATGATAACCTATGGCATTTTAGCTACCTCATTAGCTGGTCATAAAACTAATAAGAAAAACCATCCACATATTATTGATATTATTTTATTTTTTGGCACCCCTATAACTGCCTTTATGTTGCAATATGCTATCACGCGACAATGGCCGCTTGGACCGACATTTTCTTCGTTGGGATTTGGAATATTTTATTTAACAATATTTTATATCACGTTACATTATAATCGATTTACATCAAGAACAAGTTCATTGTTTGGTATTGCAATAGGACTCTCTTTTATTACATTAGCGATTGCTCTTTGGTTTAATCTTGAATGGACAGTATTAATTTGGTTTTTTGAAGGCACTGCATTAAGTTGGGTAATGCTCAATAACAGACAGTTCAAATTTGCCATGCTAGGGGCATTCATTAATACATTTAGTTTGCTATACTTCTGTTATAATTTGCCTAATTTAGTCTTTACCGTCACAGAAAATATACTCTTTTTAGGATTGATTAGCCTGATTTTACTGATTAATGCTCTTATTTGGCACTATTACTGTAATCAAAATAATTGGGGTAACATTTTCAAAATCGTATTTTTTGTATTGGCTAGCCACGCTTGGGTAATATGGATTCTATATAGCATTATAAGAATTGACCAAATAGCACATAAACTACCAATTTTACTTTTAGCTTTCCTAATTGCTACATGGGTCTGGTATTACATCGGTCAAAAACTAAAATGGACTATGCTCAAATTTGCTGTTTTACTGCTCTGGCCGATCATGTTATTTTTACGATTAATCAATGAAAAATTCTTATTTGATACTAATTTATTGAAGACTAACTGGAACATGGTTTGGGCAATCGCCTTTTTGAGTTGCTATTTTTATTTGTATATTATCAAAGACAGATTAATTAAGGCTCAAAATTATTTTTATTTAATCCTGCATATTAGTTTGTTTTTGATGACTTTAGATTGGTTATTCTTAGAAATTAAGAATAGTTTAAGTTTATTACCACTAAGCTTAGAGACTATTCAATACTGTACATTATTCTTCCTGGATAGCGGTATTGTATTATTATTTTATCTTCTTGTTAAAAAAAGATTATTAACTCATTTTGCGATTAGTAAAACTTATTGGTTAATAGGTTTAGCCCCTATCATAATTTATTTATTTGTGAAATTATTCATATTTATCTTTTATAGTGGTCAAATAATCAATTGGCCTTATATACCAATATTTAATCCGCTTGAATTGAGTGCAATTTTTGCCTTACTCATGATTCGAATTTGGATAAAATTCAGCGCTTATTTCATACAATTTGATGATCAGAAAATTAGTCTGTCTAACATTAATCAAAAATTGCCTAATTTTGCTACCATACTATTAATTGTCATGGCTTGTTTATGGACCAACAGTATGATTTTGAGATGCTTAAGTCAATGGCTTGATATACCTTGGTCGTTTTATCAATTATGGAATTCCAAAATCATTCAAGCAACAATTTCACTTATATGGACGCTTGGTGCCGTTGTCTTAGTCACTATTGGTCATCGTTATCAACAACGTATTACATGGTTTACAGGAGTAACACTCCAAACTATTGTCGTAATCAAGTTAATTTTGATTGATAGCATTGAACTTGAGGGATTATTGAAAGCATTTGCATTTATTGCTATAGCAATACTGATGCTAATCATCGGTTATTTAGCACCATTACCGCCAAAAATAAAGGTTGAAAATAATGAGGCTAATAAATAGTAAATTACATATTTCACATAGGGTTAACTAACCCTATGTGTTAGATTATTATTTTTATTTATGGCTATTTCTTATTATGAATATAAAATAAAGTATAAAAATTAAGTTATTTATAATGTTAAAAAAAACAAAATTTAATCAAATTAATCACTCCAATTATTAAAAATACTGACTTGTTTTACTAAATTAATCTCAGTATATTGATTTAATGATCAATAAGTTTTATCGAAACGGAATTTAATATGATACTTGCAATTGATGTTTATTATATCGATACTCGAGCAAAAACAGTGGGGGTGTTATTTAATCATTGGTGCGATTCAAAATCTGACATTCAAAGTATAATTACTGACTATCAAGATAATGTTGCTCCTTATCAATCTGGTCAATTTTATCAACGTGAATTACCTTGCATTTTATCCCTGCTCAATAAAGTCGATCTTAATAAAATTTCAACAATTATCATTGATGGTTATGTGCATTTAAATGAAGGTAAAATAGGTTTGGGTGGGCATTTATATAATGCTTTAAATAAAAAAGTACCTATTATCGGCGTGGCTAAAAAACCTTTTGCAGGCAATAGTGACTATTTAATGGAAGTTGTCCGAGGTCATAGTAAACACCCGCTTTATGTAACCTCAGTTGGTGTAGCACTAACGAGTGCAGCTAAAAACATACAATCAATGGCAGGTAAATACCGAATGCCAGATATTCTCAGCTATTTAGATCAACAAACAAAATTGTTTAAAATCGGTGAGTAATCACATTTAAAAAGTGATTTGCCGACATCATGTCGGCAAATCTGGTTAATTTAAGCTTCGTTCCAACTATCTCTTAATCCAACCGTTCGGTTGAATACTAAATTGTCATCAATTGCATATTTACTATCTAAACAGAAGTATCCTTCACGTTCAAATTGATAAGCATGTCCAACTTCAGCATTTTGTAAACTTGGCTCAACAAAACCCTGTTTAACGATTAAAGAGCTTGGGTTAATGGTTGATAAAAAGTCGTCTGCTGCCCCAGGATTAGGCGTATTAAATAAACGATCATAAAGGCGAATTTCTGCTGGTTTACCAAATTTGGCTGAAACCCAATGAATAACGCCTTTAATTTTACGTCCATCTTCCGGATTTTTATTTAAAGTGGCAGGGTCATAACTACAATAAATCGTTTGAATATTGCCTTGTGAATCCTTTTCAACCCGATCAGCACGAATGACATAAGCATTTCGTAAGCGTACTTCTTTACCCAATACTAAGCGTTTGTAATTTTTGTTAGCTTCTTCTCTAAAATCAGCACGATCGATATACAGCTCACGAGTGAATGGCACTTCACGATGACCAAGTTCAGGACGATTTGGGTGATTAGGTACGTTGAGAACTTCATCAATTGTTTCAGAATAGTTTTCAATTACCACTTTAACAGGATCAAGAACAGCCATCGCTCGCGGCGCGTTTTCGTTAAGATCTTCACGGATACAAAATTCAAGCGTACTCATCTCTACCGTGTTTTCTTGTTTCGTCACACCAATTCGACGGCAAAACTCTCGAATTGAAGCAGGCGTATAACCTCGACGACGGAGACCCGAAATAGTTGGCATCCGAGGATCATTCCAACCATCAACGATTTTTTCTGATACGAGTAAATTTAATTTCCGTTTAGAGGTAATAGCATACTCTAAATTTAATCGAGAAAACTCATATTGATGTGGGCGAGCTTCAATCGTTATGTTATCTAATACCCAGTCATATAAACGACGATTGTCTTGAAATTCAAGCGTACAGAGTGAGTGAGTAATATTTTCAATCGCATCAGATATACAGTGGGTAAAATCGTACATTGGATAAATACACCATTTATTGCCTGTTTGGTGATGTTCTGCAAATTTAATACGATATAACACCGGATCACGCATAACAATGAAAGGTGAAGCCATATCAATTTTTGCTCTTAGACATGCTTTACCTTCAGCAAATTTACCTTCTTTCATTTGAATAAATAATGCTAAATTTTCATCAATGCTACGATCACGATAAGGACTATTTTTACCCGGTTCTTTCAACGTACCACGATATTCACGAATTTCATCAGGCGAAAGCTCATCAACATAGGCTAATCCTTTATTGATTAACTCAATCGCATATTCATATAATCGGTCAAAATAATCAGATGAGTAACAAATTTCACCATCCCACTCAAACCCTAACCAACGAACATCTTCTTTTATCGATTCAACATATTCGACATCTTCTTTAACAGGATTAGTATCATCAAAACGTAAATTACATTTACCTTGATAATCCTGAGCAATCCCAAAATTTAAGCAAATTGATTTGGCATGACCAATATGCAAATAACCATTTGGTTCTGGAGGAAAACGTGTATGCGTCGTTTTATATTTTCCTGCTGCAAGATCAGCATCGATAATTTGACGTATAAAGTTAGTTGGACGTGTCTCTGTCTCGGTCGGTAGTGAACCGCTCATAAAAACCTCTGATTGTTGTTAGCTAATACAAAATTTTAACTATTAGTTTGGTTACTTATCTCATTTGACTTGAGAATATAACAAATTTTTTGTTTTTCTGAAATGAAAAAACAGCATGATTTGAATTGATATGCTTTTCTGTTTTCTAAAAACGAATTCCCAATAAAATTATTCTTCACCAGACTTTATTGAAACAACAAATCTTGCACCGCCTAAAGGGCTAGTGACAACAAATGCTTTCCCATTATGAAACTCTGCCATTAATTTTACATAAGCTAATCCAAGACCATATCCACCTGTTGAACGAGTTCGACTGGTATCAAGCCTTGCAAAGGGCATAAAAATTTTTTCACGTGCATCAAACGGGATACCGGGACCATCGTCATCAATCTCTATAATAACTCGATTGTTCTGTTTTGTAATATTTAAAACCGCTTTATGCGTTGCATATTTGAACGCATTAAGTAATAAATTCTTAACTATGGTTTCAACCAGATTAGTATCAATAAGCGCTTTTACGTCTTGACTGTGACAAACTAACTCAAATTCTTTAGGTTTGAATAATTCGAGAGATTGACAAACTTTTTCCGCCCACTGCTTGAGTGATACCGACGTTAAATTTAACTCAATATTACTTTGCTGCATTTTAAAGTAACTTAAACTGGCATTAATGAGTGTTTCAAGTTCATTAATATCATCGCTCATTCCTTTTTGCAGCAATAACTTTTCTTGTACATCATCACATTCTTCAAGCATACTGAGCTCAAATCGCATACGAGCCAGTGGCGTACGAAGTTCATGCGCCATTGCATGCGAAATGGTTTGATTAGTGCTAACTAAATGCTCAATGTGTGTTCCCATATTATTTAACACATTTGCTAACGGTTTAAATAACCAGCCTTTAACATTTTCAGTACGCGCTTTAAGGTTTCCTTGACCAAGCTGTTCGGCTGTCTGTCTGATACTAACCAAATCCTTCCAAACAGCACTAAACGCAAAATAGATTAAAATAAAAAAGACAATTGCACTAAAAAGCGCCCAAATAACGAGAAAAACACTTAAAGACATCGTGTTTGATTCTAGAATATCCCGCATCATAATAGGGCCTAGCTGAAGAAGATGCCCCTCTTTTAAATCAATATAGACCACTTCTTTGTCACCATCATAGGCAAATCCAAGTTCTGCTAGCTCTTTATTGATGGAATGGGGTAACGAAGTATGACTCGGTAAAACTTCAATCGGATACCCAAAATAGGGTTGCAGTTCATCTACCACTTCTTGCAGAGGACGATCTTTATTCTCATTAATTTGCATTCGAATCAGATTGACCGTACCTCGTTGTGATTCACGAAAGACAATGTGGTCATCAGGGATATCCGTTAATGAAGAAGGCAAAGAATCAAAAACGAGTAGTGCACCATAGGCAATAATACATTGTAGTGAAAGTAAGATAACCAGATAAAAAACAATCCGACGATTAAAAAACAGCGGTTTTGCTAATAATTGTCTCAATGATTATCCCCTTCTCTCATAAATAGATAACCTTTACCTCGAACCGTTTTAATACGTGAAGGGTTATCAGGATCATCAAGTAACTTACGTCGTAATCGAGAAATACGAGCATCGATAGAACGATCCGTTCCATCAAAATCTATACCTCGAACTTGAGAAAAAATATCATCACGAGATAAAATTTTACCTGCATTATTCGCCAACAACCAAAGTAGATCGAACTCTGCTGTGGTGAGATCGATTTCTTGACCTTCAAGTAATACTTTTCGATTTTCATCATCGATAATCAGATTATCAAAAATCAACGTTTTATTATTCGTTGCCGTGACGGGATCTTTATTTACTTCTTTCTCGGATTCAATTTGCTTTCGTCTTAATAAAGCTCGAATGCGTGCCAATAATAACCTTGGCTCGACTGGTTTTGCCAGATAGTCATCTGCTCCTAATTCCAAACCGACAATTTCGTCAATATTATCTTCGCTAGCCGTCATGATAAGAATATAATTTGTAAACCATGTCCGTATATCTCGACAGATATCAAAACCAGATTTTTCGGGAAGCATCACATCTAAAATAACCAAATCGGGATTTATTTCTTGAATTTTTTCTTCTGCACCTTCACCACTATTATGCCAATCAACAAGATATCCTTGGCGAACCAGATAAACTTTTATTAAATTAGCTAACCTTTGATCATCTTCAATGATTAAAATACGTTCACTCATCTTAGGTTCTCATTACCGTAACTTGTGCTAAAAGAATCCTTATTATACAGACAATTTTAACTTCGTTACAAAATATATACAAAGAGCCTACAATGTTCAAAGCGACTCTGTGAGAAAATTTGCGCCAATATATATAAATAGACTATTTTTATTTCAAATATGAATACTTTTTCATCAATTACTAGTCATCTATATACACCATCTTATACACAACATCAAACTCCTATTGTTTTGTGTGACTTCGATGGCACCATAAGTGTCAAAGATGTGACAGATACATTGCTGAGTCATTTTGGTCAAGATGGTTGTGATGAGCTTGAAGAGTTATGGGTTAACGGTAAAATTGGCTCCCAAGAGTGCATGAGTAAACAAATTGCCTTAATGGATGCCAGTTTAGATGAACTCAATCACGTTTTATCACAAATCGAAATTGATTCAACGTTTAAATCATTCATTGATTATACTGAACAGAATAATATCCCAGTTCATATTGTGAGTGATGGGTTAGATTACGCAATTCAATTTGTTTTAAAACGACACGGTATAACACATATCCCGATATATGCCAATAAATTAATGCATGATAATGGGCGTAGTTGGCGTCTTGAATTTCCTTATGCGAATAAAAACTGTATTAAACAAAGTGGAAATTGCAAATGTAATCATGTTAAAAAACAACAATTCTTTCCACAAATACTGTATGTAGGTGATGGCACATCCGATTATTGTGTATCTCATAATGTGGACTTTGTATTTGCAAAAGACAAATTGATTCAATATTGTGAAACCAACAAGATTGAACACTGTGCTATTCAACGTTTTGCCGATGTCACGACAGCACTGAAAAAAACTCAAGATGCTCTTATCCCTGTCATGATGGTAAAATAATTAGGAATAATAATGAGTACAATTGAAGATTTATCTTATTTTTTACCGGGTAACAAAAATGGTGTACTTTTGATACATGGCTTAACAGGTACACCCAACGAAATGCGTATTTTAGCTAATGGTTTACATAAAGCCGGATTTACCGTTTATGCTATACAATTAGCGGGTCACTGTGGTACTGAAGAGGATCTTTGTAAAACCACTTGGCAAGATTGGTATCAAAGTGTAAAAGATGGTGCTGATTTTTTAGCAAAACATGTTGATAATGTTTTTGTTGCCGGTTTATCCATGGGCGCACTCCTTGCGCTTAAACTTGCATCAGATAGACCAGAGCAAATTAAAGGTGTGGGTGTTTTAGCACCTACTTTTTATTATGATGGTTGGAGCATGCCATTTTGGGCTAAAAAATTCTTTTTCTTGCTGGTGTATTTGAAAAAACTGGGGCTTTTCCAAAAGGTTTCTTTCATCGAAAAGCCACCTTATGGGCTTAAAGATGAGCGGATCCGAGCCGTTGTATCGGAAAGTATGCTGAGTGGTGATGCGGCATCTGCCGGACTTGCTGGAAATCCTTTTCCTGCACTGGCCGAAATGCAATTGTTAGCTAAAAACGTTCGCCAAGCACTACCTAAGGTGACTTCACCGTGTTTGATTATGCATTCTGGTCATGATGACATAGCTGATATTGAAACCAACGCTAAATTAGTTGAGAAACACGTTTCAGGATCAAAAAAATTAGTGGTACTTTATGATAGTTATCATTTAATTACAATTGATAGCCAACGTCGTGAAGTCATTAAAGAGTGCGCATCATTCTTCAATGAAATAGCAGAAGGAACCAATTCATAATGTCGCTATTAGTGATTATACTTTGGGTTAGTAATATCTGTTTTGATACATTAGGGCAAGTTGCTTTTAAATATGCAGCAACCGCCCCTAATAATCGAGATGGCTGGTATTACTGGGTTGATTTGGCTAAAAATCATTGGATCTGGATTGGTATAATTTCTTACGTTGCAGAATTTTTATTATGGTTAGCATTTTTAACATTGGTTCCACTTTCTCAAGGGGTGTTGCTGGCATCATTTAATATCATCACCATTATGTTAGTTGGTCGAGTGCTTTTCAAAGAACTATTAACTGTTTACCGACTCATTGGTATGTTACTCATTACTGCTGGCGTAATCTTTGTAGGGATGTCTTAATATGGCTAGATTCTATTTAATCGGTTTTACGGTATTACTTTTTTTCGATACTATTGCACAATGTAGCTTTAAATTAACTGCCATCCATGCCGAACCACTAGCAATGAGTGTTGATTGGTTAGTCAGGGTATTTACTAATCCATGGATATACATCTCTATCGCTGGTTATATTTTAACTTTTTTTACTTGGATGACTTTATTAAAAAAAGCCCCTGTTGGACCAGCTTTTGCTGCCTCTCACTTTGAAGTTGTCACGGTCATGATAGCTTCGATATGGCTGTTTCATGAACCAATCACATTATATAAGTTAATTGGCACCATTCTTATTGTATCAGGTATCTTGTTTTTGGCTTTAGCGGAAAGCCAATTGGCTAAGCAAAACGCTGATAATCATCAATAAAAGTTAATTCAAACTGTAGTTGATTTCTTAAATAATCAGCTACAGCTTCTAAACTTGTCGTTATACTGATAAAGCTTTTAATAATGTTAAATTAAGCTGATGTTGTGCTTGTTGCCAATTGTGTAAGTTATCTGCCTCAATAGTAGGTTGTTTATCTAATGAACTCAGCAACCGTTTGAACCAATTAGAGGGTTGCCATATTGACAATTCACCAGTGATATCACTTGCCACAATACGTTGCTTTAACGAAGTAATGGTATCAAGCAGATGATAAGTTTGTAATTGACCTTGATCCCAATTAGTGTGAATGACCTTTTCACTTAATACATCTTTATCTATCGATAAATACACAGGTTCGGCGCTATGGTATTGTTCGGATAAGAAACTAGCAATCAGATCATCTGGAGTAGAAAAATGGCGAAAAGCTTGCCCCAAACCTATTTTTTTTGCCCACGACACATTGACATCCAAACTCCAATACGTCAGTTTTTTCTGAAAAAGGGGTTTCCATCTATTTTCCCAAAAATGGGAAAGTCCAATATCATGAGATGTGATACCTAACACATGAACATGACTGACAAAGGGTAAACTTGCCACATAGCTAACCCATGAACCACAATGAATACCAAATAAATAGCGCATATTATCAGGATGATTATCAAACACAATTACTTGGATTGGATTATCGGCGGAATAGTGTTTAGCCAACCGTTCAATAAGCAGCAATGAAATATGGTGATAATCACCACTTCCCATAAAGACTGTACCATAATGTTCAGGTAAGGATTGCTGTAATTCAGCTTTAAATTGGCAGAATTTTTTTTCAGAGCAACCAAAGCGAATCGTATCTTGCCACTGAGTTACATCAATTATTTTAGCATTATTAATCTCGCCTACACTCTGATCGAAATTGAGTATAATAGGATATGTCATGCTACTTTCTCCTTGTCACTTTCAAAATGACCAATCAATTTGCTTAAAATAAATCTTAATAATGGATTACGGATGTAAACCAAATGTTTGGTTAAAGTAAATTGCGCACCTAACGATCGTTTAACCTCAGGATCTGTCCAACCCGCAATATAGTGACTAAATCCTTGCTCAATGGCATATTCCAGATTGAAAAACCAACTAACAAAATAAAGATTAAAGTCACGAGCTTGAGGATAAACCAAGCCAATATATTTATCGACCAACATATTATTTACGACAAAGCAGATATTGTAGCCAATTAGTTCATTATCGTGATAATAGGTAAAAATGCGTGCTTGGATAGATTTACTTTGCAGCAATTGAATAAAAAACGGTTTGGTCAGTAAATCAAAATGAACCTCACTCTGTTGATACACATTGAGGTAAAGTTGGTAATAATGATCTAACACCTCATCATCAAAAAAGCACTCATCACCACTATGCAAAACCTTAATCTCTAATTTTTCGCGAGCTTTTAATTTACGTCTAAAATTCTTGCGACGGCTGGACGAAAATCGTGAAAACACATCATTTAAATCACTAAAATCAATCGGTAACCAAGCTAATGCTTGTCCTTCAACTTCAATAAACCCTCTTGTTTTTAATGCCGAAATAAGCTGGTTTGAATAATGATTGTCTTGTTCGCTAAGTAAAGGCGAGGATAAAGGCAAATCTTTGACAATAACAAAAGGAGACTTTTTTGTATATGCGGTTTTAATGTTATCCGCTAACTGTTCTGCTTCTACCTGATCGGTCAATAGAGCATATTCAGAAACGGTTGTTCCTATAAAACAAGTTTTCGGCTGTAACCAATGTCGCCATTTTTTAAAAAAAGGGAGTTTTTGGATCTTATGCTTAAAATCATCATCAGCAGTAGTTAATAAATCAAACTTTGCAGCAAAAGCAGGCACACCATTTTCACTCAGCCACGCCGTAAAATCATGCGGTGGATAAGTCAAAAAATTGTCGACTAATTCATTTGGTTCTAGCTGATTGATGTATTTCATAAATATATTTAAACGATTGGCTATCATGTGCAGTCCCGCCAACAAGAGTTGACGGGAAGGTTAGAAATTAACAATTAAAGTTCTTTTTTCGCTCGGGTAATTAACTGATCAAGTAGTTCGATACCTTGATCAATCTCTTGACGAGTAATATGTAGCGATGGAGCAAAAGTGATCACGTTTTTATAATAACCACCGATATCAAGCACCAAGCCCATTTTATTACCTTTCCAATCAAGATCACCTGACATACCGATATCCACCATTTTATCTACTAACGCTTTGTTAGCGGTAAAACCATCTTCGGTACAGATTTCGGCACGAAGCGCAAGACCTAAACCATCAACTTCACCAATCTCTTTATGTTTCTTCTCAAGTGTTTTTAAACCTTCAAGGAAATAAGCACCACTTTCCATAACCATGGTTTCGTAATCAGTTTCTGACGTCATTTTTAACACTTCAAGGCCAACTGCTGTACCTAATGGATTAGAAGCAAACGTTGAATGCGTTGAGCCGACAGGGAACACCTCAGGATTAATCAACTCTTCACGTGCCCATAAACCACCTAGTGGATTAAGACCATTAGTTAACGCTTTGGCAAAGACAACCACATCAGGTTTAACATCAAAATGCTCAATTGACCAAAGTTTACCTGTACGATAAAAGCCCATTTGGATTTCATCAACAACCAATAAAATTCCATATTGATCTAATACTTTTTTCAAACCTTTAAAGTAGTTACGAGGTGGAACAATATAACCACCCGTTGCTTGTAATGGTTCTGCATAAAATGCAGCATATTCAGCTTGTCCTACTTTTGGATCCCATACACCGTGGTATTCAGTTTCAAATAGACGTGCAAACTCAGCAACTAAGTGTTCACCATACTCTTCTGCGGTCATGCCTTTTGGACGACGGAACGGATATGGGAAAGGAACAAACATAGCACGATCACCGAAATGACCATAACGACGACGGTAACGATAACTAGAAGTAATTGAAGATGCGCCAAGTGTACGACCATGATAACCACCTTGGAACGCAAACATTAATGACTTACCACCAGTAGCATTACGTACTACTTTTAAAGAATCTTCAATACATTGTGATCCACCAACGTTAAAATGAACTCGTCCTTGATAACCAAAACGCTGTTCCATACCTTGTGCAATGGTTTTAGCTAATTCAATTTTGGTTGGATGCAAATATTGGCTAGCACATTGTGGTAAAGTATCAATTTGCTTTTTAAGTACGTTGTTTAATCGCTCATTAGCATAGCCAAAATTACATGCTGAATACCACATTTGTAAATCAAGGAAAGCTTTACCTTCTTTATCATACATGTAGCTACCTTCGCAACCATCAAAAATCTTTGGTGGTTCAACATAATGAACAGTATCACCAAAAGAGCAATATTTAGCTTCATCAGCTAATAATGTTGCATCGTCAGGACGACTATTAATCATTTCTAAAGTTGGTTTACTCATAATTATCTCACTAATCCATATTCAAACACGATAAAATGTGGCATTATTATTCAAGAAAATTGTTTGTTACAATGTACAATTACTGTATAGATTGTGTGACGATAGTATCAAACTCAGCGAAATAATTTTCTGCTAGAGGATAGCATTGTTACCCAAATGGATATAAACCCTATGAAAAAATCACACTGCATAATTCCTATTTTAGCGTTATCTGCATTAGGATTTGGTGAAACCGCATTAGCAGATCCTACTTTTATCGGTGTTGGTGGCGGTTGGTCAAATTCACCTTACAAAGGTTATAGTTCCAGTTACTATCCAGTTCCCCATATCGATTACGATAATGATACATTTTTTATCGATGATCTATCGGCTGGTGTGTATGTTTTTAATAACGATAATCAAAGTTTATCTATCGGTGCCCGTTATCTTGATAATGAATTCAAACCACACGACTCAAATAATCGCCAATTAAAACGGCTTGATAGCCGTCATGCAACATTATTAGCAGAAATTGAGTACTCTATTGATACCAATTGGGGCAGTTTTTCAAGCAGCATTGGAGCAGACATGCTAAATAAAAGTAATAGCATCTTAGTCAATGCCGATTACAGCGTACCATTTATGCTAGGTAATTTAATTATTGTTCCAACAATAGGTATTAACTGGGCAAATAACAAACACAATAATTATTACTATGGGATATCACATAAAGAATCTTCTCGTTCTGATTTACGCTATTATCATGCTAACGGATCTTTCACACCCTATATCGAAATAGGTGCACAATATACATTAACCGAACATCTTAATCTGTTCGGTGGCATGCATGTCGACAAATTAACCGGTGATGCAGCTAATAGCCCAATGGTTAACAAAAGCACTGTAACCTCATTTTATATGGGAGTCTCTTATAAATTTTAATTTCAATACTTTTTATTTACCCCATACAATATAGATAAACGATTTAATCAAATTAATCCTGATACAGTTTGGATATCATTAAAATAAATTTAGGAAATCAAAATTATGCTTTGGTTTAAAAATGCCATTATTTACCAACTTAATAATGACACTTTACTTGACAAAAACGCTATTGAAAAAGCTATCAAATCGGTACCTTTTACCCCATGTGGAAATATAGATACCATGAAAATGGGTTGGGTTTCACCTTATAATGATAATTATCACGATGATTTTATTGTTGATATGCAAGGTCACCTTTTATTACGTATAAAAAAAGAAACAAAACTTTTACCGGCTCCTGTTATCAAACAAGCTCTACTTGAAAAAATTGATAAACAAGAACAAGCACTGAGTAGAAAGTTAACTAAAAATGAAAAGGCAACGTTAAAAGATGAAGTCATGATCGACCTTATGCCTAGAGCATTTAGTAAATACAATCATTACTGGTTATGGATAGACACCATAAATAAACGTATTATTCTTGATACCAGCAGTTTTAAGCAAGCAGAAGATATTTTGGCTATTCTACGTAAGGAATTGGGAGTTCTTGCATTAACACCGCTCTCCATTGAAAAACCAGTTGAGCAAATCATGACAACTTGGGTCAAAGAAAAACTGAACTTTGCACCTTTTATATTAGGTGATCAAGCCGAATTAAAAGATCCACTTGAAGGAAACGGGATTATTAGCTGCAAAAATCAAGATATCACCAGTGATGAAATGATGATACATTTTGATTCGGGAAAATGGATAACAAAAGTGAAAATTATCGACGAAAGAGGTGTGAATTTTATCGTCAATAATGATTTAACATTGAAGCGAATAAAATTTGATTCTAGTGTTTTAGATGAAAATGAGGATATTGGCGCTGATGAATTTGATAAAAAATTAGAAGCCGATTTTTTCATCATGGCGAACTTATTATCAACAACAATCAATGACTTTTATATCGTCATCAATAAAATTACTTAAAAGATTGTGTAAACTTTTTTTACATAAAGTGTCATTAATTATAGATCTGCGTATAATATATGCTATAATTGAAATCAAATTATGTGCATCATAATTAAAAACAATAAGTAATCGATCCTTTATTTAAAGTAAAATTTAATTAAAAGGAAAGCAAACAACGTCTATAACAACATTCAAGTTGAGGCAACAAAATGAAAAAAACAACATTAGCTCTAGCAATCGCAGTTGCGAGCTTAACAGCTACTGCGGCAAATGCAGCATATGAAGACAACACTTTTTACGTTGGTGGTAAATTAGGCTGGTCAGAACTTTATAGTTTAGATCAAAGTAAAGTACGTGCATTTAGTCGTGATGTTAAAATCAGCACAACTGACAAAAGTAATGTTGCTGGTGGTGCATTCCTTGGCTTCCAAGCTAACCCATATTTAGCATTCGAATTAGGTTATGATTGGTTAGGTTCTGCTAAATATAAAAGATCTTACCACAATGCAGGTAAAACTTATGACGTAGGTCATAGTAAAGTTTCTGCTCAAGGTGTTTCTTTAACTGGTAAATTAAGCTATCCATTATCTTTCATCTCTGATGATTTAGATGTTTATGGTCGTGCAGGTGCAATGATCACTATCGCTAAATGGAAAAACGGTGGATACGTTAAAGAAAGTTATGGCAAAGGCGGAACAAAAACTGACGTTTCTCCAGTTTATGCATTAGGTTTAGACTACCGTTTTGCAGAAGACTTCTCTACTCGTTTAGAGTATCAATATGTTAACCATATCCATACTAAAACTGACGCATCTCCAGATGCAGGAACTTTAAGCTTAGGTATCACTTACCGTTTAGGTTCTCCAGCTGTTGAAGCTCCAGTTGTTGTTAAAACTTCTGAACGAGTTTACGATTTAAACGCTGACGTTCTATTTGCCTATGCAAAAGCTGACTTAAAAGAAAAAGGTCGTGAAGAGTTAGATAGATTATTACAAGATCTTATCAAACTTAGCCCTACTCAAACTGCGATCGTAGTAATTGGTCATACTGACCGTATCGGTTCAGAAAACTATAACCAAAAACTTTCAGAACAACGCGCTCAATCTGTGATGAAATACTTAGTATCTAAAGGTGTTCCATCTGAGATCATCAGTGCTCGTGGTGTAGGTAAATCTCAACCAGTAACTGGCAGCGAATGTAATGGCAAACGTGGCGCTACATTAAAAGCATGTTTAGCACCAGATCGTCGTGTACAAATCGAAGTGAAAGCAACTAACCTTCAACAAGTTAGAGAAACAACTCACTAATTTTCGATTTCCAAAACAATAAAAACCCGGTTAATCCGGGTTTTTTATTGCTAATAAGTTAGTGAATAAACATTAAAACTCTATAAATTATCCACAAAAAAGTTTATAATTAACGATGTGCTGTTAATAATAAAAATTAAAGGAGTGATTTGTGCCTACCGCTATCTGGCAAGAATGTCTTTCTCAACTACAAGAAGAACTTCCTACAACGGAATTCAATTTATGGATTCGCCCATTGCAAGCGGAAATGATTGATAACAAACTCTATATTTATGCACCAAACAGATTTGTATTAGATTGGGTAAAAAATAAATACCTTAACAACATATCTCAATTGATCAATACACTTTTCAATGATGATTCCCTAAAGCTATACCTTGAGGTGGGATCAACATTGTCAATGGAAAAAAAAACTAAAAATAATCAGCCTAAAACGGACGTAATGCCGGCTTGGAAAACAACCAAAGAAAGTAATAATAATCATACCTATCACTCGGGAATAAACCATAAACATACATTTAATAGCTTTGTTGAAGGTAAATCCAACCAACTCGCAGTAGCTGCTGCCAAACAGGTTGCTCAAAATCCAGGAAAAGCTTATAACCCACTATTTTTATACGGCTCTACAGGTTTAGGTAAGACCCATTTATTACATGCTGTAGGCAATCAAATCATGGAAGTCAAAAGTAATGCCAAAGTAGTCTATATGCATTCGGAACGATTTGTTCAAGATATGGTAAAGGCACTGCAAAATAATGCGATAGAAGAGTTCAAAATTTACTATCGTTCTGTTGATGCATTACTGATTGATGATATCCAATTCTTTGCCAATAAAGAGCGATCACAAGAAGAATTCTTCCATACCTTTAATTCATTATTAGAAGGTAACCAACAAATTATTTTAACTTCAGACCGTTATCCCAAAGAAATTGATGGCGTTGAAGATCGCTTAAAATCACGTTTTGGCTGGGGCTTAACGATTGCGATTGAACCACCAGAACTTGAAACACGAGTCGCAATTTTGATGAAAAAAGCCGAAGAAAATAATATAAAATTACCTGAAGAAGTCGCTTTTTTTATTGCTAAACGATTACGTTCTAATGTGCGAGAACTAGAAGGCGCATTAAATCGGGTAATTGCCAATGCAAATTTCACGGGCAAATCCATTACGATTGATTTTGTTAAAGATGCTCTGAAAGATTTACTTGCCTTACAAGAAAAATTAATTACTATTGATAATATCCAAAAAACGGTTGCAGAGTATTATAAAATTAAAGTATCGGATCTACTTTCCAAACGTCGTTCCCGTTCTGTTGCAAGACCGCGGCAAGTTGCCATGGCATTAGCAAAAGAATTAACAAATAAAAGTCTTCCTGAAATTGGTGATGGCTTTGGCGGAAGAGATCATACGACTGTATTACATGCATGCAGAAAGATCGCTGAATTAAAAGAAGAAAGCAATGATATTAAAGAGGATTATTCCAATTTAATTCGAACATTATCAACTTAATAAAAGAATCAACATTATGAAATTTATTATTGATCGAGAAAAACTTATCAAACCATTGCAACTTGTTAGTGCGCCTTTAAGCAGTCGCCCGACGCTACCAATTTTAGGCAATTTATTGTTACAAGTAAGTGATAGTACACTATCCATGACGGGAACCGATCTTGAAATAGAGATGATTGCTCATATCCCGCTTACGGAAGCAAACGAACCCGGTGCAACCACAGTCCCAGCGAGAAAGTTTCTTGATATTTGTCGAAATTTACCCAACAATGCTCAGATTTCAATAACTGTTGATGACAATCGATTGATGATTCAATCTGGTCGAAGTAAATTTTCCTTATCTACACTACCTGCCAGTGATTTTCCTAACTTAGAAAACTGGCAAAGCGATGTCGAACTTTCTGTACCACAAAAAACAATCAAACGTCTTATCGATGCCGTCCAGTTTTCGATGGCTAACCAAGATGTAAGATACTACCTTAATGGTATGTTATTTGAAATCGAAGATGGACTTTTAAAATCTGTTGCAACCGATGGACATCGACTTGCTCTTTGTTCGCAACCGATTGGTCAAAATATTGCAACGTCTTGTTCTGTAATTTTACCAAGAAAAGGCGTTATTGAACTGGCAAAATTGGTGAGTGATAATGACGATATTATCAATATACAAATTGGTAATAATAATTTACGAGTTAATCTCGGTGATTTTACCTTCACCTCAAAACTGATTGACGGCAGATTCCCTGACTACAAACGAGTATTGCCACGTAATCCCGATAAACCGTTAGAAGTTTCGTGCGAAGAGTTTAGAAATTCGTTATCACGTGTCGCAATTTTATCCAATGAAAAATTTCGCGGTATCCGACTTCATGTTCACAACAACCAATTAAAAATTACAGCAAATAACCCAGAACAAGAAGAAGCAGAAGAAGTGGTTGATGTAAAATACTCTTCAGCAGAACTTGAAATTGGCTTTAATGTGACCTATTTATTAGATATATTAAATACGTTGAAGTGCGATAGTGTACAACTACTTTTAACTGATGCCACATCAAGTGTACAAATTGAAGACATTAATGATCAGTCAGCCATTTATGTTGTGATGCCAATGCGCTTATAATCAAATTTAACCTTTCCGGCTTAGGCCGGAATAACTTAGCTTATATGATTCTTTCACAGATCAAAATCCATCATTTTCGTAATATATCTTATACCGAGCTGTGTTTATCCCCCCATTTCAACTTTATTGTTGGCGATAATGGTAGTGGTAAAACTAGCTTACTTGAGGCTATCTATATGCTTGGTCATGGACGAGCATTTAGACATATACAGTCCAATCGTATTATTCAGCATGAACAATCTGAATTAACGTTATTTAGCCAAATTGAATCATCTAATCAACAAACCCGAACCATTGGGTTAGTCAAAGCACGTAATAATGATAATAGAATTAAAATTGATGGTGATGAGGGATTTCGATTAACCGATCTTGCTAAACTCTTACCCATTCAATTAATTACACCAGAAGGATTTGATTTACTTATTGGTGGACCAAAATATCGACGAGCTTTTATTGATTGGGGGTGTTTTCATCATTATCCTGAATTTATCCATTTATGGAACAATTTAAAGCGGTTATTTAAGCAACGTAATGCCTTATTAAAACAATCCACGAGTTATAATCAACTGTTACCTTGGGATAAAGAGCTGGCTCCCATTGCTGAAAAAATAAGTCAAATTCGCTCGGAGTATTCACAGCATATTTTTCCCGAAATCATACAAACCTGCCATGACTTTTTGCCTGAATATCTGCTTAATTGTCAATATTATCAAGGGTGGGAACAAAACATTAATTATAGCGACATATTACACAAACAGTATGAACGAGATAGATTACTCAACTATACTTCATTAGGCCCACATAAAGCCGATATCCGTTTGCGTATCGACAATATACCTGTTGAAGATTTCTTATCACGGGGTCAATTAAAATTATTGATGTGTGCACTACGTCTTGCGCAAGGTGAATATTATTCAAAACAAAGCGCACAACCTTGTGTCTATTTAATTGATGATTTTGCGTCAGAATTAGATCATCATAAACGAGCATTATTAGCAAAACGGTTAAAAATGGCGAATTCACAAGTGTTTATCACAGCGGTTAGCCAAGACCAAGTAACCCATATGATTGACGAAAATGATAAGATTTTTCACATAAAATCTGGTATAATTTCCTAAATATACAGAATGATATAAATAAATCAAACAAGTCGAGAGATCCATGTCAAATTCTTATGATTCTTCTAGCATTAAAGTACTTAAAGGACTTGATGCTGTCCGAAAACGTCCAGGTATGTATATTGGTGACACTGATGATGGAACAGGACTTCACCATATGGTTTTTGAAGTTGTTGATAATGCCATTGACGAAGCATTAGCTGGCTATTGTCATCACATTGAAGTGACCATTCACCCTGATAATTCAGTCTCAGTACGAGATGATGGTCGTGGTATTCCAACCGGTATCCATGAAGAAGAAGGAGTTTCAGCAGCTGAAGTCATTATGACGGTATTACATGCTGGCGGAAAATTTGATGATAATTCATATAAAGTATCTGGTGGTTTACATGGTGTGGGTGTTTCCGTCGTTAATGCCCTATCTGATAAATTAGAATTGGTCATTTATCGTGAAGGAAAAATTCACCAACAAGTTTACCATTTAGGTGTCCCTCAAGAGCCGTTAAAAATCATTGGCGAGACTAGTGAATCGGGTACTTATGTGCGTTTTTGGCCAAGCCCAGAAACTTTTACTAATATTGAATTTGTTTATGAAGTTTTAGCTAAACGCTTACGTGAGCTATCATTCTTAAATTCAGGTGTTTCAATCAGATTGCTTGATGAACGTACCGGTAAAAGCGAACATTACCACTACGAAGGTGGGATACAAGCTTTTGTTGAATACTTGAATAAAAATAAAAACCCGATTCATCCAAAAATCTTTTACTTCAGTACGGAAAAAGACGGTATAGGTGTTGAAATCGCTTTACAGTGGAACGACGGTTACCAAGAAAATATTTATTGTTTCACCAATAATATTCCTCAACGAGACGGCGGTACCCATTTAGCCGGTTTTCGTGGAGCAATGACCCGCACCCTAAACAATTATATGGAAGCGGAAGGATACAGCAAAAAAGCGAAAATTAGTGCGACCGGTGATGATGCTCGTGAAGGACTCATCGCGGTTGTATCGGTCAAAGTACCTGATCCAAAATTCTCATCTCAAACTAAAGATAAGCTAGTTTCGTCAGAAGTTAAATCGGCTGTTGAATCGGTAATGGGTGAAAAATTAGCGGAATATCTGCTTGAAAACCCATCTGATGCAAAAATCGTGGTAGGTAAAATTATTGATGCAGCAAGAGCACGTGAAGCCGCTCGTAAAGCTCGAGAGATGACACGGCGTAAAGGTGCATTAGATTTAGGTGGCTTGCCGGGTAAACTGGCTGATTGCCAAGAAAAAGACCCTGCTCTATCTGAACTTTACTTAGTGGAAGGGGACTCTGCGGGCGGTTCTGCAAAACAGGGACGAAACCGCAAAAACCAAGCCATTTTACCGCTTAAAGGTAAAATCTTGAATGTAGAAAAAGCTCGCTTTGATAAAATGCTTTCTTCACAAGAAGTTGCTACACTGATTACAGCATTGGGTTGTGGAATTGGTCGTGATGAATACAACCCAGATAAAATGCGATATCACAGCATTATTATCATGACCGATGCTGACGTCGACGGCTCACATATTCGAACATTGCTATTAACCTTTTTCTATCGTCAAATGCCCGAAATTATCGAACGTGGTTATGTTTATATTGCGCAACCACCACTCTATAAAGTGAAAAAAGGGAAACAAGAACAATACATCAAAGATGATGAAGCGATGACGCAATTCCAAATAGCATTAGCGCTTGAAGATGCTTCATTGCATGTTAACGATCATGCGCCTGCACTGGCTGGCGAAGCCTTAGAAAGATTGATTGCTGAGTATCAAAAAGTTGAAAAGCTCATCGCGAAAATGGAACGCCGTTATCCTAAAGCATTATTGTCTGAACTGGTTTACCATGATGTATTAGATGAAAATATACTTAAAGATAAGCAATTAGTCGAAAATTGGGCAAAAACCATTGTCGACAATTTATCGAATAAAGAACAACATGGTAGTAGTTACCGTTATTCAGCTGAATATAATGAAAAAACACAACTTTATGTACCTGTCATCAAAGTGAGAACGCATGGAGTAGATAATAACTATGCATTAGATCAGGTATTTATTCACAGTAATGAGTATCGTAACATTTGTCATTTGGGTAAACAGTTAAGAGAACTCTTAGAAGAGAGTGCTTATATCCAAAGAGGAGAACGAAAACAACCGGTTAGTTCTTTTGAAGAAGCCGTTGATTGGTTAATTAAAGAATCACGCCGTGGTCTGACTATCCAACGTTATAAAGGGTTGGGTGAAATGAATCCAGAACAATTATGGGAAACCACAATGGATCCAACCAGTCGTCGAATGTTACAAGTGACCATTAAAGATGCTATTGAAGCGGATCAACTATTTACCACACTAATGGGGGATGAAGTTGAACCTCGTCGATTATTTATCGAAGAAAATGCTCTTAAAGCAGCTAACTTAGATTTTTAATTAGCTCAAATTGGAATAAAAAACCAGACTCAAAATAGTCTGGTTTTTTTATTAATACTCACCGCTAAAATAGCCTACGATGAATATTCATCTGTCATATTCTTTATTGGCATACAGGGCGATTAATTTTCATATCTGAAACGGCTTTATTCATCTGTTTAATCATATCTTTTGGTGTCTGAGCTATATATACCTTGCCCCCTGTCGCATTTGCAACACAATCAATCTTATGTTCACCAGCAATATCGACAATATTGATTTTTAAACGAGGTTTTGAGACTGAAATATGATGAGCTAATGTACAGATATTTTTATGAGTACAGGTATCTTCACCGTCACTGATAATTAAAATATAATCATCTCGTTTTACCCCATCAAGCATATTACTGGCTTTTTCTAATCCATTATAAAGTGGTGTTCCCCCACCACCAGCAGCGGTTGGCGTCAGTTTATTAATTTTATTTTTCAGTGTTCCACGGTTTTTATAACTATAAAAAGGTGAAACCTCGGCCGATGGACAGCCCGTTAGGGTCACTAGTGAAATATTGATATTTTGTTGTATTTTATCAATGCTAGTTAAAGCAACCTTTTTGCTACTTGATAAACGGCTTGGTAATCGAGTCATACGTTTTTCGTAGTTTAGCTTGTCTTGTTCCGACATATAGCGTGGAAAACCATAACCCAAATACTGAAAATACTGTTCAACCTCAGCGGGTGACTCTGCTAATGTCACTATCATCGACAACGAATTATCAAATACCATCACCATTTTAGAAGGATTGGGATTACTGACCAATTCTTCTTTGGTAATACAATTAGCAGGATTTTTAACTTTTGGTTTAGGCTTTTCTTCTGGTTCCGGTTTTTTCTCTTCAACCACTGTTTCTGTGTGCTCAACAGGTTTAGGATCTTGCTTGATTTCTGGTTCAGGTTGGACAGGAACATCAACTGGCTCTAATTGAGGTTTTTTCTCTTCATCAGCAGGTGTTATTACTGGTGCTGAAACATGACTTGCTTCATCCACACTATCTTTATTAAATGGATAAAAGACATACCAAAGCCCACCAATTAATGCCAGTAATAGCAATGCTAAAAGGAATATAGACCACCAACGCCAAGTCGATTTGGTTGGAAGCTTGGGTTCGGGTACTTTAGGCGGTAAAACAGGATCTTCAAACGTATGAACAATAACAGGCTCATCATTAATGACAAAAATTGAATTACCTAAACTTTTAATTCTTGGTATCCAAAATGAAACCAGTGTTTGTTGTTCAGGGGTTAACGGCATCAATTTAACGGTATTTTCAATATCAATAATACGTGTTTGTAACGTTGTCGTTACCGTTTGTCGATATAGTTCATTACTGATATCGCTTAATAATATGGGTTGTCCTTCCAGATTGGTAGACCATGCAATGTAATGATCATCTTCTATCAATTTTGGAATAGCGAAGACAGAAAAAGCCCGTTCAGTCAGATGTGATTTTAATAACGATAGTAATGAATTATATTGTTCTAATAAATTGATTTTTTGTGAATCACTGCTATCAAAACAATGCCGTGTTATTCGCTGCATGATAAATTAACTTCCTTACAGATCATTCTAATTTTACCTCAGCTTCAACATGAACATCCAAATATTAAAGATCATCACTGAATAATATCCTATTCGAATGCTACTTATTCACACAAAGGTTTACTGATATTCATATCAGAAACCGCTTTATTCATCTGTTCAACAAGCTCGGTGACATTGTTAGCAATATAGACCTTTCCACCCGTTTTATCCGCTAAACAATCAATCTTATGCTGTCCCACAATGTCCACTATATTTATTTTTAAACGTGGTTGTTGGTTGGCAATTTCATTGGCTAAAGTACAAATATTATCTTCCGAACAATTATCGTCACCATCACTGATAATTAAAATATAATCATCATGATTTACGCCATCAAGCATTGAACTGGCTTGCTTTACACCACTATATAACGGAGTAGCACTATCGTATTCTAATGGTGTTAAACGATTAATTTCATTCTTCAATTTTTCTCTATTATCAAAATGATAAAATGCAGATGCCTTTGCGACAGGACAACTATTTAACGTGACAAGAGCAATATTGATATTAGGTTGTATTTTATCAATACTGGATAACGCAACTTGCTTACTACTCGATAGTCGATTCGGTAATCGGGTCATTCTTTCTTCATATTGCTTGGCTTCTTCGAAAGTAAGACGATCAATCCCATTTGACAAATATTTTTCAATTTCTGCTTGAGGTTCAGTAAGCGTTAAATACATCGAAGCGGAGTTATCAAATATCATCACCATTTTAGAGGTTTGCTCGTTTTTTTGGATTTCTTCCTGTGAAATACAGCTAATTACTTCAGAAGTGGGATTGTTTGAGGTCGTTGGTGGTAATAGTTCAGCAATAGGTACGGGGGCTTTATCTTTTATATATAAATAATATAGATATCCAAGTAACCCGATAAAAGCAAGTGCTAAGGTCAAAAACCACCACCTACGCCAAAATGATTTTGTTGTCTTGACAGGAAGGGCTGGAGCCACTTCATTAGTCAGGATTGGCTCATCAAAATGATGAACAATCACAGGTTCATTATTAATGACATAAATCACATTACCTAAACTTCTCATTCTCGGTAACCAAGCAGAAAGAAGCGTTTGTTGATCTTCCGTTAATGATTTGATTTTGATAGTATTTTCAATATCATTTAAACGTGTTTGAAGTGTTTTTTCAATCTGCTTTTTATCTGCTTCATTAATAATATCTTCAATGGCAACGGGTTGACCTTCAAGATGCGTATACCAACCAAGATAATGATCGCCTTCAATTAATCTCGGTATTGCTAAAATCGAAAAACTACGTTCGCTAACATTAGGCTTTAACAATTGTAAAACTGAATTATATTGATCAAATAACGAGATTTTATCTAAATCATTAGGATCAAATAACATTCTGGTTATACGTTGCATTGCTAATTTGTTTCCTTATGTTAAACATCGCTTTTGCTAACTATTGATATAATGAATACGCAAATTTAGATATTCAAAGCTTTCTGTAATTGTTGAAGTTTTTTATTTAATTTATCTAACTCAACTTTCTTTTCAATTTCTGAAGAATTTGAATTATTCACTTGCTTAAGTTGTTTTTCAATATCATCGACTTGTGCTTGCAAGTCTGCTCGATCTTTCGCTTTTTCTTTAATTTCGTTGGTTAAACTCGTTAAATCATCTTTCAATTTTTGTTGTTGTGCTTGCTTTTGCTTAATACTTAAGGCAGTGTCATTTTTCTGTCTTTCTATATTGGCATAGATCGCTTTAAATTGTTGATTTGCCTTTTTTTCATCTTCTAAAATTTGCTGTTTTTGATCAATTCGGGCTTGATAGTTGCCAGAATAATGACAACTTATCTTATCAAAAAAACCGATATTCGTATTCGTTGGATCACACTGTTCGGTTGTGGTTGAACAGCCCATTAACAACAAAATAGGGCTGAATAATATAAGGTATCTTTTTTTCATCATTAGCTCACCTGTACTGCTGAACGTTGTTGACTTACCACATTAATTTGTTTTTCAAGTAATGCTATCTGTTTATGAAGCTGATTAATTTGTTTATCTAATTTTGACATATTAATCCCTGATTGTTTTTCCCTTGCTGAAAGCATAACCCAATCACTTTCAATGCCTTTCATACGATCTAATTTGTCAGTTAAGTAAGCAATATTTGCATCGATTTGCTTCAACTCATTTTTAATCTGTCTTTTACTCAACGTTTTATTTTCAATCTGACTATTTAACACTTTCAAAGTTGCTAAATTTTTATCCAATACGGCTTGCGCATTTTGAGTGACAGCTTGTACTTCCATATTATTTTGCTGAATATCATAAATATAAGCATCAATGCGCATTTCTTCATCTGCATACTCAGCACGCTTAGAATCAAGATAATAATTAGCGCCCATTAATACACCACACCCTACCGCTGCTGTAGCCAGACAAACACCCGGTTTTCCGCCAACTAAAATACAGCTAAGACCAGAAAATCCTGCACCAACGACACACGATTGCCAGGCTGATTTACTAAAAAATTGAGATGTATTACTATTGGTTAATGCAGGATCAACGTCTTTAGTTCTCCACCCTGATGATTGACATCCAGTTAAGACAACAGATAAACATAATGTTATTATGACAACTATTTTTTTCATTATTTCCTTCCTTTAATTTCATTGCAGGTTTGTAACCAAACTGATTGTTCTATTTTACCCGATACAATGTATTGATTGATATGTTTTAAATAGAGCTTTAAATAATCGCTCATATTTGCCTTTCCACTACTTTGTAAAATAAATTGTGTTGCTTTAGCTTGTTCATTAATTGTGTTTTTTTCGTAATTTGATGCAGTGCTAACAATAGTATCAGCATAATATTTTAATATAAAATTGCGTGCATTTCTTGAATCAATAACAACTTGATTTAAATTATTTAACTTTGTTTTAGAACACATATCTGTACTCTCTAGCTCACTTGAGTCGCTTGCATCACAAATTTCATTAATCATTGTATTATATAAATTATGATTATATTCATATTTATCATTAAGATCAGAGACATTCGCACATAAAAAAGCCCCCAATTGTAAGGCAGATTGAATGGAACGATCTCGCTGCTCATCCCGTGACTGGTTCGCACTTCGTAAAAGTAGATTAAGTTGATTTAACTCTTTTTTAGTTTTTTCATCTTCAACTTGTTTAGTAATTTTTTCCAGTTCATTCACCACATTGTTATCATTTGACGATTCGACTTCATTACCAAGTTCGTTCCACTGTTTTTCTAATTCTTTAATCGAAACTTTAGAGTGCATAACTTCAGTGGTATACACTAAACGAAATCCAACATCTTTGCTTTGATAAGCACCTTTATTATCATAGTAAGGCTTTTCACTACGAAAGGCAGTTGTTATTGAAGATTCAGGAGTCAAATAACTACCGCCCCGAATAATCATGCCTCCTGGTTGTCCATGATAACGATCTAATTTATTCATTCTAAATGAATCAAACATCATTTCACTGGCATTACCTAAAATATCATAAAGATCCAGTGGATTAGGAGCTAACCGACCAATAAGTTGTAATTTTCCATTGGCTGACTTTGCCCCTGAAAACCAGGCATAGTTTTCCAAACCACTCGTAATAGGAAAAACTGTCTCGCGAAATTCAGATTCAGTGACTTTCATGCCACCCCGTGCAGCGTACTCCCATTCGGTATTCGTTGGCAAACGTACATAGCCTTTTGGCAACGCTTTTAATTGAGATTGGTTTTCCAGTAACCATTGGTTATATTTATTACTAAATGCAATAGCATCAAACCAACTAATATTAGTCACAGGGAAAATCAAACTCACTTTAGCCGTTGGACAAGTATCATTCATCACCGCTTGATATTGTAGTGCTGTAATTTCATATTTACCGATTAAATAATACCTTTCTTCGTTTTCATTAGAAAAGCTACCAGAAATATAATTAGGTGTTGCGTATTCAGCAAAACCTAACTCTTTTTGATTACTGCCTAAAATTACTTTTACATCCTCAAGTGGTTTATTGGTAGGCGTAAATACCCTTTTCATCACCAAACGCCCATCACAAGGCATCGGCAAAATCACATCATCACTGGCAGGTTTAGGATTATAAAACTTACTATCCCAAGGCTCAGCATAACTGCATAAAGGGATAAAACTTAAGATTAGTCCCCAATAATGCCATTTTTTATGATTATACTTCGCGCAAGCTTTCTGCAGGCTGAATCTTAACAGCACGTCGACCTCCTACCGTTACTACAATAGCTGATATCAATAAAGTAAGTAAAAATGCGATAATAAAATGATAAAATTGTAATTGGCTAACTACTGGATGTGAAACTAAATTTTTACCTAACACAAAATTAAAGGCATAGTTGCCAAATAAAAAAAGTAGGCAAGAAATGATAAATGCCAAACAACTTAGCATCATGGCTTGAGTCATTAAATAAAGCATAATCCCTTTTGATTTAAATCCAAGTAATCGCATCAAAGCGATATCTTTGCGTTTACGTTCAATATTAGATAGAAATGATCCTGTAAAAGATAAAATACACCCTAATACAGCTGTTATTGCAATGACACTAAATATAAAATTGAGAACCCGATCTATCGCTTGCATATTTTCTATCGCATTAGCTTGAGTACGTGTTTCAATATTTTGTTGACGTAGTTTATAAGACAAAGGCGCTACATCATCAAGTGACCTTGCATAAATACGTGCTCTGGCAAATGAGTTATGTTCTGGCGGATTAACAAGCCCTGTGGTTGATTGAAAAATATTTATTTGATAACCGTCATAAAAATGTTCCATATCAATTAAAAGCGCTAAAGACACAAATGCGGCAGCCCGACCATAATAAATTTCGGGAATCACTCCGATGATCTCTAACTCGACTATACCTTTTTCCAGTTTGCCATCGAGTTGCCTTGTCACAACCATTTTTACTTTATCACCAACCTTTGCCTGCATTTTTTCTGCGGCTAAAGCGGATATTAAAATCTGTTGTTCATGATGCAAGAGCGGTAAACTTTGAGTTATCGGATCACCTTTAGCTGTTGGAATAATTTCAGCATTATTAACAAAATGACGATTATCTTTCATTAAATCAGCTTGAGTATTAAGGGAACGTGTCAACGGAATCACAAACGCAGTTTCAGGTTGTTGGGCAATCCATTCAAACATTGAATGATCTAACTGTAAATTACCCACAATTTTAACTTCTAAATTTTGCGGATCATTAAGTAACTGCTGGCGAAGCTGTGAAACAACACCATATTTTAAGCTAAAGAGTAGCAACAGTGGGGTAATTACCGAGATCACCGATGCAATAATACAAAATGAAACCTTCTTGTCGTACCATAAATCCGACAAAGATAACCGAGTAATAAGCCGCCATTTCGATAATAATGTGATCATCGCTTATATCTCATCTTGTAAGGGTAAAAATTCGGATGAATGAGAAGAGGTAATTTGAGACGTTAAAGTAAATAATCCTTTATCAGCAATACGTTGCCAATCATGGGTCACAATCAAGGCAGCAATATTATCCTGCTGAGCTTGCTCAATAATTAAATCAAATAATAAATTGGCATTATAAGGATCAAGCGCTGAAGTCGGTTCATCAGCCAGTAATAGTGCAGGTTTATGGATAATTGAACGAATAAAAGAAGCTCGCTGTCTTTCACCAATCGAGAGTTGTTTAGGATATTTACTTAACAAGTGTGAAATACTCAACTTTTGTACTAAATAATCAAATCGTTGTTTATCCACTTTTTTTTGTAACACATTTACTGAAAGCAAAATATTATCATGCACCGTTAAAAAAGGGAGTAATCCGCCGGTTTGCAACATAAAACCCAAATAATTTGCGCGCATATCCGCTAACTTATCCAGTTTATCGTGTTGGATTAGTTGAGCAATATCAACGTCACCATTACCCATAGTAAGATTGTAGCAACCAATATGGTCAGGCTTTAGGATCATACCTATCATTTCAAGTAATGTGCTTTTACCCGAACCGCTATCACCTCGAATAATAACTACCTCACCCGCTTTAACGGTCAGCGCTGGAAGGTTAACACTAAAAAAAGATTTACCAGTTGAGCGCGTGATTGCAAGTTTTTTTATCGTTAGCATCTGTTTTACGGTAACATCTCTAAAGGAATAGGATAAACATTTTCACGAGGATCACTACCTTCCGCTAATGAAATCCAACGATCAACATCCGCATTACATTTCTGATAATAACGAATTTTACTATTTAAATTACGAATAAATTTCTCCTGCTCAAGACCACTCATACTTTTCCACAACTCTTGATCCAACCCGGTTACATCACTTTTATAAGGGATATTATCCAAATATTCCCCAAGTAACCCCAAATCGGCAATTTTTGTGACTGCGTTCGATTTTAATTTACTTGGGTCTTGCCCCATAGCAGCAGCAACCGATCGCAGCTGCGAAAACATATCATCGGCAGAAATTAATCCATCATTTGCTGCATTGGCGATTTTACTAACAATATCGCTTAAATCACTTAATTGAGATTTAGTTAATAAGATTCGAGGTTCAGCTGTTGGAATAGTGGGTTTAATAAAATCTTTATCAGCAATCCACGCTTTGAAGACCGAAGGCGCTTTAGACCCATTAGTTTCACCTAAATAAGCCAACTGCATAGCTTTACCCAGTAATAATGCATCATTTAACATATCGGCATTACTATCTTTAGCATTAATCGCATTACCTATTGACGCTTCACCTTTATAAGCAAGTTTCACTTGCTCGGCTAAGGCTTTGGCTAAAGAGTCAACTTTTTGACCAAACTCATTCACATTACCGGCATTAACAGGGTAGTAAAGTGATTTATGAATAAAATCATTGTACGTTAAATCAGAATACTGCGTCGCAGCAATTTGGTGATCTTTTTCGCCACTTGCCGTTTTTAAATGTAATGCATAAATCGCAACCCCTTTATGCTGTGCTTCAAGCCTTAATTGCGCAGCATCCATACCAGTGCTTGAAAGTTTATCATCCCCCGGAATTGCACTTGCATCCGTAATAAGAATCATATAACGCGCACCAAAACTGTTCCAATTAATATCATTCAACGCTTGTGCAACCCCCGCAAATGAATCTTCGGCAAAATAAGCCGTTGATACCGAGGCTTGTTTAAGTGATGCACTGAGTTTTTTAAAATCTTCACGATTTTTTACTTGGTTTGGATCGGCAAAAACTTTTGTCACAAATTCAAGTTTATCTGATGCGGTTAAACTTGATCGAAACGACACCAAGCCAAATTTAACTTGATCTTGTAACTTCTCTTTTTCAATATGCTGATAAACGCGTTCAACGGCCTCTTTGGTTCTTGAAATATACGGATCCATGGAAATCGTTGAGTCTATCACAAACACAATTGCAGCTTTAAAAGGAGCGACTTGATTAGTACTATCATCTGTTTTTTGAGTGGTAGTGGATGACTTAACGTTCTGAGTTGTTGCCACTAATTTATCTTGTTTACTGACAGAGGCGACTTCTAATATACGCTCATAAAACCCTTGTCCATTCATGACCTCTTCACCTTGTAAAATAGGTAATAAATAGAAGTTATTTTTAAAATCAACAAATTCCGCCGGCTCTTGAGCGATAACTTTTGGCGAAGTTTGGTTAACGTTTAATGCCTCACGAATGGGTTTTAATAATGTTTCTGGATGTTCAGAATCAACAATTGCCGTGAGTGAATCTTTATCTTTAAAAAATAGCAAAGGATCACGTTCAACCGGATTAGTAAAAACCAAGGTCATTTGCATATTCCATTCAATTGCGCATGAGCCATTAATCCAACCTACCGTTTTTCCATAGGAATCAGGCCCAACACTTAACCATTCTTGGTTATTTTGATTTTTACGTTCATAAACATAATAGCGAGAAAATGCAGGAACTTGCTGTCCTGTAACCTCGCTAATATCTTTTTTTAACTCACACGTTGGCGTACTTAGTACGCGTTGATACAGTGTTGTTTTACCTTGCTGTTTAAGCGGTTCATTGGCAAAACTTATCAAGGGTAAACAAGTTAAGCTCAATACAAACATAATTTTTGAGATAGCTAAATTTTCCATTTTTGTTCCTACCTACTTTTTTAGCTCAGCTAACCGTGCTTTTACGTCTTTATTATCGGGATCATTATTCAATGCGGTTTCGTACCAATAAATAGCCGTTTCTTTATCAGCTTCAAAACAGCTATTAGCTTGATAATACTTTTCGTCATATTCTTTGGCATACAAAATGGCAATGGTTGAATTTACTTGTGATTGATTAGCATATAACCGCTGAGCAATATTACATTTTTTTGCTTTTTTAGCATCATTGATCAACTGAATAATCATTGGAGTTAGTGGTTTAGTTTGCAAACATTTTTGAATAAAAGTGAGATCATCATCTCCTACTTGACTTAAACTACATTGACCTAATATAGCCGGTTCAGCGTCTTTAGCTTGTTGATTTTGGAAGAATAGAAAATACCAAATTGCGATACCCATAACAATTAACAGTAAAATAGCAATGATCAAGCCGAATATTAAACCTGATTTTCTTTTTTGTTTAATCGGTTGTGTCAACGTCTCTTCCGTTACAGTTTCAGATGTGGGTACGGATGTAACGACTTCCTCAACGACGGGTTCAACAAGTTCTTCGATTTCAGGCTCGTAAATGGTTTGTGTTTCGCCATCCATTTTTTCGTCATCGGGGATTACATCTACACACTCCTCAGGTTCAAGATGCGTATCAGACATAGTAGTAACCGTGTTTAATGCAGCTGACGTCATCACACCATCAGCTATGTTAATGACGCCTCGGTCACTGTAATTTTCGTTTTGCTTATCACAAATCTGTACCAAAAATCGTGCAGTACTTTCTTGAGTTAATAACGAATCAACCAGCCATTCACCAACAAGCCCGGTTAACTGTTCATGTTCGACAGTCATATCAGCCAACGTATGCCAACTTTTTTCTGGACTCCATTGATTTAATCCAGACAAATAATAACTATCCTGATTACGTTGAATCAATATTTCAATATCAGCACTACCATTCCATTTATATGCCAAAAATTTAGCTATACCCGGTTTATAACCATTTAATTCGATTCTTAATGCCATAATGTCCTCTATCCTGTCACTTCACTTTGTTATTGCATTAATTTACAAGAAATCATCCAATTTAATTTGTGATTGTTTAAAACATGCCAAAATCTCACCCAGACGGCTATTTTGTTCCTGACTTATTTCCCGTCCAGCATGATGTCCGACATTTTCTTGTGCAAGCGTAGCAAAAGCTATAAACCAATCAAATATCGCAAATTGAGAATAATTTTTAGTATTATTATCCAATTTTGGCAACTGGTGAGATGATTGCATAACAAACTCATTTAACGGTGATGCAAATATACGCTTGCCATGATTAACACGACTCATTGGAATGTTATCCACCTGACCTTCAATAAAACCTAACCACGCAATATAATCAGATAATTGAGTATGAATTGTACTTATCTGTCTTGATTCAAGATCATCACGTTTACTGCCAGTATTTTCGTTATTTAAGATTTTTTCAGTTAAATTTTGTTCAATCTTCAAACGATTGGCTCCTGTAATAAGCTCTTCAACAATAAAAGATAATGATTTTTGGCTTAAACCAAAAAACTGTAAAATATGCTGATCCAGCACGATATTTCTTAAGTGCTCTAACCAAGTTGTAAAAACACTCTTAGCAAATTTAGATTCAGTCGGCAAAGTCACTGCTGGCTTACTGGTTAAATTGCTATTCATGTCCGAAAAAAGGTCAAATTCAGTATTAAAGCCAAAATCATTGGATAAATTACCGACTAAATTATCATCATTATCTTTAGCTATCTGGTTTTCTACATGGTTGGAATGATACAAAGCTCGAATTGTTTGATCCGGCAATTCTAAAGTTTTGAGTAATTCACCTAATAACAATGCTTTACCCTGCAACTCTTTCACCACATCTGCGATAACGTGTTTTTTCTTACCAAGTTCTTCATCACTACCAGCTTGGTACCACGTATCAAAACGCATATTTGTGATGTAATCAATTTTTTCATTTAATTGCTCAACAATACGTTGTTGTTTTACTTCAGTAATCGCTACTTTTTCTAAATATTGACTAATTCGACCTATACCGCCATCGTTAAGTTTAAGCATGGCATCCCACGCTTCATTTGGTTGAGATACATACTCTTGAACATCAACATTATCGATAAAAGTCTTTTTTAATACGTCCATTTTAGTCTGATAATTCTCATTATGAGACAGTTCTTGGCGTGTAGCAGGATCGACATTTAAAAACGGTACATCAAAACCAGGTTTACGAACCAAATAAACATTGTTGAATTTCTGATTATTTGACCAATTCATTAGCCAATCATAACTTCCAAAACGTTCTAAAATAGTTTGTTGTAATAATCCACCTTTACCCCAACTATTTTTAAGATTATCTTCCGACAAGGTCAACGATGTACATATCCGTTTATCAAACATGGTAATCGCCCATAACAAGCCAACTTCTTTGGTTGCTCGCTTTTCAGGTGTTTCACCTTGTGTTTTACCGATCCACCGTTCAAGCACCGGCCCAACATCATTCACATCAGATTGCTTATCAGAAGGTGTACAAACCACTAATACATTCATCTCTTGGCTATCGGTATACTTTTCAAATAAGTAGGCAACTTTACCCCGTAATAATAGTTGAGAAATGGGATTACCTTCTTTAACATCTGAAATCGAGATTAAATTCAAGCGTCCTCGATATCCCGGAAAATCAAGCAAATCAACTTTTTCAAATGTTGAAACTCGCGTTTTGTTCACTAATGGAAAGATTAATTCCGCTGTTAAAAAAGCCAGTTGCGCCAAAGATAAATCCGTTGGTTCACCGTTAATAGGCGTTATCGTAACCGATGAATCTTTATCGGTATTTAATCGCTCTAAGATGTCTACATTCATAATACTGTCAATTTGCGATTTAATACCATTTTGCTCTTTAATCAAAACAGTTAACGGCGCATACACAGTTTCAGCATGATGTAAACGAGATAACGTATTAGCAAGCTGAATATAGATTGTTGTTAGCTCTGCAATTCCACCCCATAATACCGCAAACAGCTCGCCTCGTTCAGAAACAGATAGATAAGGAAGTAAATGTACTGCTTTTTCCCAATATCCCCCTTTTAATCCTTCTAAAGCGTTGCCGAAATTTTCAGACAAATAATCGTAAAGTTCAACGATATCATCTTCCGATATACCGCCGACATAACTGGTTTGTTTTTTATTTTCCAACCGTTGGATTAACTGATTTAATTGTGAAAATTCAATTTTATTAGAGACTTTTTGCTGGTCAAAATCTTTAAAAAAAGCATTAATTAATATTTTGACAATTTCTATCTCTCTAAACAATTTTAACTCTAACGGATAGTTGGCAATTCCACCCTTAGCAGTTCGACTAAAACGCGTGACTAAACCTGTCGCTTCTTTACCACTTCCTACCGGATTGACATGATCGATAAAATCTAAAATTTGGTTATCGACAACCGTTTCAAGTTTGCCATTATCTCCTGCGGCAAGTGCCGAAATCAGGTATGATTTTCCCGCTTGAGAAAGTCCAAAAAAACCGACCGCAACCGATTTGGTAGAGACCTCACCTAATCGTTTAGCGCTATTACGCAAACGGCGTAAATCAAGAATTAAATTATCTGCTTCACTATTTAAACGTTTGGATGAATGACGTGTTTGATTAACCCATTCAATTGCTTCTGCTGATGCATGGTAAACGTGTTCCCAAGATTTAGGCAGTTGTTCATTTATGTTATTCATCGTTTTATCATTCCACTATCAAGCCAATATTGGGTACTGATTAAACCGGAGTTAACCATTGTATTTAAACTCAGTTTAACATCTTGGTTTTTATTGCAAGCTCGTCCATCAGATGCTTTTATGTCTTTAATATAAAAATTCTCGACCATTTTTTGCCTATTTTTAATACCTAAGGTCACTTCAAGTACCACGCCTTGAGCACTTAAACGCCGAGCAACATCGCCGTTTTCAATGGTCAAAATATAGATCGGAGAAGCCGGCCAGCGATCAACTTCAAGTTGTTTAAAACCTAGCCGTGTTGTACCTCGTATTTCAAAAGACAGATCAGGAAAATCATAATCCGGATCATCTAAATTTATATCTCGGTAATAGACATTTTCATTTTTAATCATGTTTAAATTATCCAACAATCCAATGTATTTGACTGTTGAATAAAGATCCATATTTGTTGATCTAAAATAGAAGTTAGGTAGCCTTAAATTCTTACTTAAGAAGCAAAGCATAGCGCCTACAGCAGCGGTGGTTTTAGGATCATCAATGCGTTCTTGTTTATGGAATGGATACCATCCGCCCGTATAATAACCATGGAGTGGCAAGATTCGCCCTGCAGGGATAGATAAACGAGATCGAAAATAACTTTGAATACCCGGTAAGCGTGAAGGGCGTCCAGTTAATAACAGCACATCACATTGATAACAACTGATGATTTCGGACAATGCGTCAAACGTTTTACAAATATTGTAATAATCACCACGTATAAACAGGTAATGAATTCGTTTGAGATTAATCTCAATATTCAAATTAAGTACTGAAAAGTCAGGATTATTTAATGCACGCTTGATTGGCTCATTAATAAAATTCAGCACACTATCAGTCATAACATGATGCTCTAATAATTCTTTAAAACTTGCGCTAAATACCTGCTGTTCACTATGTAAAGGATCGTAAAGTTCATACTCTTTCAAGATTCGCAAACCTATCGGCGTAAACAGTTGTAATGTCAGTTGTTGACGTAAAACCGCATCTTGAATAGAAAGTTGTTGTGAACCAATAATCGTTGACAAGATTGGGCTTGGATCAGCAAGTCCTGCCTGCTTTAAGCCGTTGGTTAACGAGGTTAAAACAATATCTTGAATAATATCAAGTAATATATCATCACCCGCTACTTTAAAACCATCACGAAAACGCTGACTTGGAACAATATAGGCATTACTACTGTTTTGTTGCCCGTTTGCACCATAATCTAAATGGTAATCGTTGATGACTAAATCGGTTGTACCCCCACCGATATCCACCGTCGCAATGGTAACTTTTTGCTTATTGGTTTTGTCAGGTCGAACAATTGAAGCAATAAATTCTTCACTACGTCCGTTAAAATTATTTTGTGTTTCATTGAAAAGATAAACTACTTGACCACAGGTTGCTTCATCCCATTGAATATAAACTTCCGGTATGTTTGGCCAAATATGTTTAAGTTCTTCCGGATGAGTAAAATCAATATTATCATCCGAATTATCCCAACCTAAACTTTTCCAAACAAGTCCAATAGCTTGATACACACAACTTTTAAATATCGCTTGCTCGGGTTTTGGCATAGCGGGCGGAATCGTTAAGATAATTGAACGTAAATTACGTGGCGTTTTAGCATGTTCAAGTTTATTACGTTGCGCAACGCTATTAATCTGCATCAAAGCATGCATCAATACTTCGCATAACATAAACGTCATGAGCGAACTACGTGAATATTTAGGGTGGAATACCGGTATTTTACGATCATATTCTTCTTGAATATTGTTATTAAGAATATGTAGGGCTTCACCATATTCATTAATTAAATTTGAAAAAGGCTCTGCCGTTGCAAAAGGTTCATGATCGCTTTTTACATAATAAGAGTTAAAACGCCAACCTTGTTCGTACTTATCTTGATCCCATAAATAACGTTTTGGACTTGAAAGCCCGGTTGCACCTTCGTTGCCTTCACGGCGACTAGCTAAGCGGCTTGCTTCTTTACCGACACGAACAATACTAGGCCAACGGAAGGTATCTCGTCGACCACTCTGTAGCGAAAAGTGTTCTTTACCAAAAAAGGTTTGTGCAAATTCAACTCGACTTTCAAATGGTTCGTTATAGATATATTCAGGTCTGGTTAGATCGCGTATCTCCAATTCATAGCGATGATTAAGACTGTCTTTATCTTGAACATGATCTTCAATCAAAATGCCACAAGTTCGTGAATTACCCACATCTAAAATCATATCGACAGGAATCGATTTCACAATATCATTTTTATTGTTAGAAACAATTTTAATGGTTGGTAGATTTAATGTTTCACCGAGCAAATTAATGATATTAAGATAGTGCCCATAATAAGCCTTATTATTCATTTCTTGCTGGATATCATCCTTATGCATCTTTAAGCGTTCAGGTTGCTGCGCTAATTCTTCAAACAGATCGATTAACCAACTAGAAATCCATTTGAGTTCTAAAAACCATGACACATGATCAGAGCGGTGCGCCAGACTAAAAATCGCACCTGTCATTACGTCATTTTCAGTTGGAGCAAGATAAGCAACATCATCCAAATTAGCAAAGATTTTAGTGTCAAACGCAAATGTTATACGATGCGTATTACCATCGGGATCTTCACCTTGAGGAATACTGACAATTCTTACTCTGCTCCAGTTATGAGGACCTTTATCAAATCGTTCTGGAGGAATCGACCGTAAAACAGGAATCGGTAACCAAACACCGTCATACAATTTTAGGGATTGATCGACACTAATTTCTTGTGTGGGGGTAACCGCAAAAGTGGGGTTGTCAGGACTAAAAAATTGACCATTTTCGACATCTTCTAGTAATCGAATCAATGCACCACTTTCGGACGGATCAATAAAGCACCCATTCGCTTTATTGCGCCATTGGCTGTCTTTCCAATCTATTTTAAGTGCAAAATCAAGAAACTGAATACCACTGTTCATGATAAGAGTCACTTCTTGACCATAATTGCGTAATTCTGGAAGCATATACTACCCTATTGTTTTTTCATCGTTAACGGGAACGATGTACCATTATTATAATTTCCCTTACAATCAGTTTGATTGTTACTGTTTGTTGAGCACTCTATTTTCGGTAATTGATATTTTGTATTATCGCTACAAAGCGCTTCAGTATTACTCTTTATACTTAAATTTGAGTTTTGAAAACCACTACCAACTTTACCGACACATTTCACACCATCACTACGAATTACCGTAACTTCACCATTTCCTTGATCAAAACTGTAGTTTAAACGTAATGGTTTACCCGTTGATTTATCTTGGATTCCACCACCTACTGTCCATTGTCCATTAAGAAAATCCATAGAACCTTGCTTAATTGCATCTGGTGGTACACTTAAATTTTGGGATTGTGTAGTGTTATTGGTATCCATAGCTGCTGTGTTTTGATTCTGGTTTTCATTCTGATTAGTGTTATCAACATCAGAAGTCGTACCTGCATTATCAGGCGTTATGTCATGAATTGGCGGATTATCATCACCTGCACCATGACTATCGACAGGTAATGTGGCAGGCGTGTTGAGCGTATCAGTCACATCAATGTTACCTTCTGTAACAGTTGTACCAATTACGTCATTACGATTGTCAGTATTTAACACCGAATCATGATTTATGTTAGTACCCACCGATCTATGGATAACATTCACATCACGAATAGGATCCTCACCTTTTTTATCTTCTGGTTTTTTGTCCCGATCAGTCTCAACCGGTACATTCACCGCATTATCGACTGACAATAGCGGTGTAATTGATGATTCAGGGTGATAAAAGCACCCTCGTAATAAAAACAGTAGTAATAATAACAATAATAGTGGCAACAGCATTAATAACCACATCCACCAACGTTTCCACCAAGGACGTTTAGACGTTATCGGGGGGTCAATTTGTTCAGTAACATAAGGTGCTGTGCTTTCTGATTGTTCTAAACATTTGAAAGGTGATTGGGTTAGTTGAGTTTGTGGATTAATAAATCCCCAAAAAGTAATAACAGGCTTGCCATTAACGATATAAATATATTCATTGCTTGGAAACCGAATCGCCATAAGATTTGGTTCTTGGCTGTCCTCACGGTGATTAGGATCATAAATTAGGCGGCTAAATAGCAATTGATCGCCTTCAAGGTTTGGATTATTAGCTAATTGTTTGCCTAGCTCAACTACCTTTTGTTCAAATGCTGCCAACAATTGAAGCGCTGATTGCTGTTCTGATTCGCTGGCAGATGACCAAGGCACAATATCATATTGAGCCGAATCAAAAGGAATATACCAATCAACCCTATTTCCTTGATCATTACGTTGTGGAATGGCTAAATAGTCGGCATATTGTTTACCTATTTTTACTCTGAACATTTCACGAATTTGGGTTGCCACTAAGTAAGCAGCTTTACCGTCATGCCCAAGCATTTTAAAATCTTTAATATCACCAGTTCTAAGTAGTGTATTTGCCATACTGACCTTTCCATTCCATTATCATATGATATTTTTGTAATCTTTTAATTCTAACAGAAAAATCCAGCTGTTGTAATTGGTATCTATAGGATAAGTTAAGATTTTTTTACTTTATTTTTTACATACTGCAAAATTACCTTACCATAATCGTCATTTTAAAAACATATCATCAGTCAATACTCGTAATGGTTGCATATCACTATCTCCCCGAATGACTAAGGATGGATCAGAACGTAAACACGTTCCCCCATAATGTCCGCCGACAGTGAAAGTACAGATTTGCAAATAACGATCATCGACTTTCGGTAAACACCACAATTCTTGATAGATGTTTTCTTGTTTAGCAAATTTACCGACTGTTTTCCCCAAAATGGTTTCTTTGCTGCTGACTAATTGAATATCACTCCCCCGACGCCCTGCAATCGGCTTAACGGCATACCCCTTTTTCTCTAAACTTTTATTAAGTTCGAATGTAGACTCTAATAAATAACGATGATTAGGAAATAGAGACCACAGCACCGGTAAAATCGCTTTATTGCTTGGAATAACTGTCCATAAAGGTTCAAATACAGTGACTTCGGGACGTAAAAGAACGTCTATCAACCTTACCGCATTTTCTGGATGCCAAGTCCGTATTGGTAATCCGGCTATTTGGGCTTCACTTTCTTGACGAAGTTGTTCTAATACGGTTTCCCATGCCCATGTTTTCCAGACACAGGTTACTTGACGATCTTCATCATCAACTAACCGACCGCGTTTATCCCATTTTAAGCCGCTCAAACCTCGTAAAATTTTGCTCTTAAATCCTGCTTGTGTTAGGGCTTTTTGCATAAATAAAGCATGATAATTTTCTTCATTATCATTATCTTGCATAATATGGATAAAAGCTTGTGCATCGCTATGCTTCCAACAACTCGCTAATGCGTTAAGCAACCCAGCACTAGGGTTTACGCCAACATTTAGCCCAGCTTGTATTGCCCAATTTTGTAGTATCTGTCCAGCTTCAGTATGACACGATGCCGAATCAGCATTATATTCATAAACTTTAAAGCCTCGTTCATCCATGCAAAAGTCTAGCCGACCGGTTATCATTTGATAACGTCGTTGTTGCCATGACAGACGTAAGCGAGGCCATAAAATTTCGGGGATATTAAAATTCATCAGCAAGTTATCATCTTTTAGTACTCTATCGGTTGCATGTAAATACATAAGATGTAACTCATTGGTCGCTCGAATAAGTTCTTGCTCGGCACTTTCAGAAATAGTGAAATATCGGTAGTGATCATCATGACTAATTGCATGCCCTGCCGCTTGGATATAAGCATTTTCTAAACTATCTTGCTCATTAAGCCAGTTAATATCAAATTGACCTTGATTTTCAATATGTTGACTATGAATAGCCAGTAAAGGCGCCGGTACGGTTGGTTGTGGTAGACTATATTGTGTATTTTCGGTTTGAATCATCCAACCTAATATGGTGGTATCGTCAAACGTATCATGTAATAAATAACCATTGTCGGTGACCGTCATCCTTAATTCACGAGTCCAATGTTGACCAATTGGTAATCGGGTATGAATAACATTTTGTTCAGCTATCCGAACTTTATCTTCAAAGACTTCGGTAATAATAGCAACATGACCCGTTCTATCGAAAACGCCACCATCATCCCAAATAAGTAATGCGCCAGCTTCAGGTTTTTTCTTACCACCATTAGCAAAAGCTTGTAAAGGCAATATCGCTTCATTGATGACTTGTCTTAAGACACGAAGTGAAAAAATTTCATGAGCCATGCCGACATCAGTAAACACAATACCATAATTAAGAAATAAAAAACGCCTTGCAAATTCAACGCATTGCCATTTATATCCCATATATTCATGCCCGGAATAACTTCGAAAAGAGGCATCATCAGGGTATTGAGTTGGGTCTAATGTTTCATAATCAGAAGAGTAAATGGCAACGCCACCTGGGGCATAACCTAACAATGTACCAAAAGGTTCTCTATCATCGGAGTGTGCTAACATATTTTTCAACCTTTTTTATAATTTATAGGATAATGCTAACTAAGCTGTGATAAAATTAATCTATCATAGATCAATTTGAATACTTTAAGAAGCGAAGTTTATGCTTGATCACTTGAAGAACATCAAAGCGCCTATATATGACTGTTATTCCTGGTAGTAATACCCCAAACATACCGATTACGTGAGAAACATAAAATTATGCAACAGAAAACAAATTTAAAAGAATTATTAGATTTTCCTTGTTCTTTTACTTATAAAGTCATGGGAGAAGCTAAACCAGAACTGGTTGATAAAGTCGTGTCCGTTATCCAACGTCACGCACCGGGTGATTACAGTCCGTCAATCAAACCTAGCAGTAAAGGGAATTATCATTCTGTGTCGATTACTATTAATGCAACACACATTGATCAGATTGAAAATTTATATAAAGAATTAGGTGAAATAGATATTGTAAGAATGGTTTTATAACACTTTACTTTTTCATCAATTTTTGTACAAAATAGAGCCTTGTTATTCCGACGAGGCTCAATCATGAAACCAGAAACCATTGCACTTCACACAGGTTATACCCCTGAACCCACTACTCATGCTGTTGCTGTTCCCATTTATCAAACAACCTCTTATGCTTTTGATGATACACAGCATGGCGCAGATTTATTTGATTTAAAAGTCGCTGGCAATATTTATACCCGTATTACCAACCCAACTAACGCCGTACTCGAAGCTCGAGTCGCTGCGCTTGAAGGTGGTATTGGTGCTTTAGCTGTTGCATCGGGCATGGCGGCTATCACTTATGCTATTCAAGCAATTACCTTTGCTGGCGAAAATATTGTTTCTGTTTCGCAATTATATGGCGGCACTTATAATTTATTTGCCCATACCTTACCTAATTTTGGTATTACAACCAAGTTTGCTCCTCATAACGATTTAGTGGCTATAGAACAGCAAATTGATGACAAAACCAAGGCAATATATTGCGAAAGTATTGGCAATCCTGCAGGTAATATTGTTAATTTAAGCCAACTTGCCGACATCGCACATCGGCATGGTATTCCGTTAATTGTCGACAATACCGTCGCCAGTCCTGCACTTTGCCGACCATTTGAATTTGGTGCTGATATTGTCGTGCATTCATTAACTAAATATATTGGTGGGCATGGTAATAGTCTTGGAGGAATCATCGTTGATTCAGGACGGTTTCCATGGAAAAAATATGCGGATAGATATCCAATGCTTAATCAACCAGATCCATCTTATCATGGTGTCTCTTATACGGATACCTTTGGTGATGCGGCTTACATTGCACGTTGTCGAGTAATCCCTTTACGCAATATGGGCGCTGCACTATCGCCATTTAATACTTTTTTGATACTACAAGGGCTTGAAACCCTTTCTTTGCGCATGGAACGCCACTGTCAAAATGCACTCAACGTTGCAAATTATCTAATCTCACACCCACAAGTTGAATGGGTTAACTATGCTGGTCTTAGCAATCATCCTGAACATGATTTAGCGGTAAAACAGATGGATAATCATTTACCTGCTGGCATTTTATCGTTTGGTATTAAAGGTGGAAAATCTGCAGGTGCTAAATTTATTGATGCACTAAAATTAATTATTCGTCTGGTCAATATAGGCGATACACGCTCATTAGCTTGTCACCCTGCATCAACTACGCATAGGCAACTTAATAATGAAGAACTGAAAAAGGCAGGAGTAAGCCAAGAAATGATTCGTTTGTCTATTGGGATAGAACATATTGATGATATTATTTCTGATTTAGCACAGGCATTAAAAGCGACACTATAATCAAATTCAAAAAGCCAGATAACAAATGTATAACTGGCTTTTTTAACAATCGATTAATTAATCTAAGATTTTAACAAGTTCGTTTGTCACATCAGATACAGATTGGGTACCATCAATGCGGTAGTATTTTGCACGACCTTCTTTCGCTTCATGTTGATAGTAATCAATTAAAGGTTTAGTTAATTGATGATATTCAACAAGGCGTTTACGGACTATCTCTTCATCATCATCTTTGCGAGTTGTTAAAGGTTCACCCGTAATATCGTCAACATTTTCTACTTTTGGTGGATTATGACGGACATGATAAACTCGTCCCGATGGCGCATGAATTCGGCGTCCACTCATTCGATCAATGATAACAGAATCAGGCACATCAAATTCAAGTATATAGTCAACATTAATACCTGCTGATTTCATAGCATCAGCTTGGGGTACAGTTCGAGGGAATCCGTCTAATAAAAAACCATTTGCACAATCATCTTGTGCAATACGTTCTTTCACTAATGCAATCACAAGTTCATCAGTAACAAGTTTACCGGCATCCATTAATTCTTTAGCCTGTTGACCAAGTGGCGTACCAGCTTTCACTGCTGCACGTAACATATCGCCAGTTGAAATTTGAGGAATACCATATTTTTTCATAATGAATTGTGCTTGAGTTCCTTTTCCCGCACCTGGTGCACCTAATAAAATAATACGCATGAAATAACCTCTTATGGTTTTTATATAGATAGATTTTCTATTCTGGTAAATATTGAAATATCACTTTACTGCTGGAGATTAATCCATCAGTTGGACAAATATAATTTATGGCACCACAGCCTTTGATCATTTGAGCAGGTTGATGACAAGTGGGGCATATATAGTGTTCGACAAAATGTTGTTTACAGTGAGCACAAACGTAATGCTGGGCAGACATAACATCCATTTTATGATGACATTTAGGGCACAAGCCTTCTTGACTTTGCCCTGCTATATTTTTTTTTGACATAAACTATTTACGACCTCTAACGTGTTTCATCAATCGACGTCGTTTACGTTGTTGTGATGCCGTTAAACTATTTTTTCGACCTTCAAAAGGATTCGCCCCTTCTTTAAATTGAATTCGAATCGGCGTTCCCATAATTTTTAATGAGCGTCTAAAATAGTTCATTAAATATCGTTTATAAGAATCAGGAAGATCTTCAACTTGATTTCCGTGAACAACCACAATAGGTGGATTGTAGCCTCCGGCATGGGCATATTTGAGTTTTACTCGACGTCCACGAACGAGAGGTGGTTGGTGATCATCTTGTGCCATTTGCATAATTTTGGTTAATAATGCAGTATTTACCCGACGGGTTGCACATTCATAAGCTTCTTGAATTGAATCGAATAAATTACCCACACCACTACCATGTAAAGCCGAAATAAAATGCAAACGGGCAAAATCAATAAAATCAAGTCGGTCATCTAGTGTTGCTTTAACTTGCTCTTTAATGTCTTGTGATAACCCATCCCATTTATTGACAGCAATAACAAGTGAACGCCCACTATTGATGATAAAGCCGAGTAATGATAAATCCTGATCTGAGATACCTTCTCTGGCATCAATCACCAATATGACAACATTTGCATCTTCAATCGCTTGTAATGTTTTAATCACTGAAAACTTTTCGACGGTTTGCGTTACCTTACCACGTTTACGCACCCCTGCCGTATCAATTAAAACATATTCTCGTTCGTCACGAGTCATTGGGATATAGATACTATCTCGAGTTGTACCTGGCATATCATAGACCACAACCCGTTCTTCACCTAAAATTCGGTTGGTTAGTGTTGACTTACCTACATTCGGACGCCCGACAATAGCCACTTTAATCGGTTGATTAATCAGTGATTCAACATCATCTTCGTCAACATCGTCATAAGATTCTGATAAATCTGGTGGCAATTGGTCTTCATTAAAGTCATCTTCATCGTGATCTTTAAATTGAAAAATAGGTTCCAACGCCGTTTCAATCAAAGAACTGACACCACGTCCATGACTTGCCGCTATGGGGTGGATATCGCCTAAACCTAATGAGTAAAAATCTGAGATAGCCGTATCAGCATCAATACCATCAATCTTATTGGCAACTAAAAAAGTAGCCTTTTGACGAGAACGCAAGTGTTTAGCTATCGCATGATCTGCCGGCATAGCACCCGCTCTTGCATCGACTAAAAACAGAACAATATCGGCTTCTTCGATAGCTTGTAAGGATTGGTCAGCCATAAAGCTTTCAACCCCTTCTTCGGTGCCATCAATACCACCCGTATCAATTACTATGTATTCATGGCCCTTGATTTCAGCTCGTCCATACTTACGATCACGCGTTAATCCAGGAAAATCTGCGACTAACGCATCTCGTGTTCTTGTTAACCGATTAAATAAAGTTGATTTTCCAACATTTGGACGACCAACTAGTGCTACAACAGGTACCATGTTTATTCTCTAATTACTTAAATTTTTTGTGAAAGCGTAAATATCACCATTTTTGACTTGAACAATCAGTTTATTGTCAACCACCAATGGTTTAGCGATTATTCCGCTACTACTTACTTCTATTTTATTTACAAGTTCACCTGTTTCAGCATTTAACCAATACAGGTAACCTTCAAAATCACCAAATACGACATAATCTTGATAAATGACTGGATCAGTCAATTGGCGGTGTGTAAAACTTGATTGCGTCCAAAGTACGCCACCTTCCGTTTTTGATAATGATTGAATATTATCATCTTGATCTACTACGTATAATCGATTTTTATCAACCGCAAAACTGTGTGTTGAACCTATTTTTTTACGCCATATGACTTCACCATTACTTAAATCCAGTGCAGCAACATAACCATTAAATCCAACAGAATAGACAGTATTTCCTTCAACTACAGGGGTTGAATCAACATCATTTAATTTTGCAATTTCTGTTGAACCAGTCGGTTGTGAAATACGTTGTTGCCAAATTAATTGACCATCATTAATGTAGTAAGCATTTACTCGACCATTATCATCACCAAAGATAGCTGCACCATGGGCAATGACTGGTGTTGAGTTACCTCTTAATGATAATGCCGGAACTTCAAAAGTCACTTCCCAAAGTTCGTCACCCGTTTCACGATTAAGCCCTTGTAATATACCATTAGCGGTATGAACCACTAATTTATCATCAGACGATACCGGGCGAGCAAGGACTTCTCCTTTAACTGATTTTTCCCAGACGACTTTTCCGTTTTGACGATCTAAAGCATAAACAACAGCACGTTCACTGCCAACATAAACATAATTTTCATCGGCACTTACACCACCAGAAAAGAGCGCTGTTTTACTACTGAAAAGTGTACTTTTAGATAAATCGACATTCCACAATGTATTACCCGTCGTTAAATCAACTGCTTTTACCTCTCCACTTCGGCTCGCTGCATAAATAACATTATCATAACTAGCAGGACCTAATAATGAATAAATACGAGTATTTCCTGCAGTACTGTTACGCCATAATTGGTGAATAGTAAATTGGTTACTGACTATAGGAGAAGGTGAAACTTGAATAACTTCTTCTTCTCCTCCAAATATCGAGCATCCAGCAAGTGAAAACATAAAAACACTGGTTAAAAAACATTTAGATAACTTCATTGTATAGACCCTTATAGCAGGATAAATTAATTTTTATTTTCTTCCGTTTCAGTCTTTGACTGATCCTCTTGCTCTGCTTTTTCTTCAGCAGTTTGTTTATCTTGTTCAACTGTTTGTTTAGCTTGTAAATATTCAGCTTGATTTAGTTTAATTTTAATATTTGGCTCTGAACTTATCATTGCCGCTGATTTTAGCGCAATTTTATAAGCATCTACCGCCTCAGCATAACGAGACATTTTGGTTAATATATCGCCCCGTATTTCGTTAATCACTGGTTCCCAAGCTTCATTGTTAACTTTATCTAACGTTGCTAAACTTTCTTGGTATTGGTTTTGTTGATACTGCACACGTGCAATACGAATATTAATAACGGATTTTATCGGTTCCGCTTTTGTTTTAGATAAAGCATCAGTCAATAATGCTTGAGCACCTGCATAATCTTTTGTTACTTCGATATAAAATTTAGCCGCAAAAAGATCAGCAAAAACGTTATAAACGCTATCCCCCTCTTTTGCAAAAGCAACTAAATCATTTACGGATTCCGGTTTTGTCTGATCTAACTGTTTTACAAGTTGCTCATAACGATCTGACATTTGTTCCAATTTTTTAACTTGATTTGATTGATAGTAATTCCAACCATAATAAGCCAATAATCCGATGACAATAACGGCAACAATAATTTTCCACGTTTTCGCAAGAAACTCTTTTAAAGCCCACATTTGTTCTTCACTTGACGATTGATAACTCACGCTTATCTCCTATTTCCTTTAGATTTATATCATTGCCAAACAAGTTTGAACAATATCGCTTTGCGCGACTTCAGTTTGTTCACCTGTTTGTAAATTTTTGATAGTTACCGTTTGGTTCGCTAACTCGTTTTCACCAACAATAACCGCTATTTTAGCACCTAATTTATCTGCTTTTGCAAATTGTTTCTTAAAATTAGACGTTCCATAATTAGTCACAATTCGTTTATCAGGTAAACCGTCACGTAATAATTCAGCAACACATTGTGCTACTGAAATCGTGTTTTCATCTCCTGAGGAGATCATATAAATATCAATCGAATTATCTCGATTTAATGAAGGATTGACAGCTTGAACAAGTAAAACTAATCGTTCAAGTCCCATAGCAAAACCAACAGCTGGCGTTGATTGACCACCTAACTGGCTCACTAATCCATCATAACGCCCCCCACCACAAACAGTACCTTGAGCACCTAAGCTACTTGTTACCCATTCAAATACTGTACGATTGTAATAGTCTAATCCTCTTACTAATCTTTGATTAATATTGTATTTTATTCCTGCTTTATCCAGTAAACGACACAGCCCTTCAAAATGTTCTTTCGATTCCGCATCCAAATAATCAAATAGTTTTGGCGCTTGATTAAGTAATTCTTGTACGACTGGATTTTTCGAATCGAGTACACGTAATGGATTAGTATACATTCTACGTAAGCAGTCTTCATCCAATTTATCTTTATGTTGTTCAAGAAAATCAACGAGTGCTTGACGATAGTTCGCTCTAGCTTCAAGTGAGCCAATTGAATTTAATTCTAACGAAGTGTGATCCTGTATACCCAGTGCTTTCCAGAATCTTGCGGTTAATAAAATTAGTTCAGCATCAATATTAGGTCCTTCAAGCCCAAAAACTTCAACCCCAAATTGATGAAATTGGCGATAGCGACCTTTTTGCGGTTTTTCGTAACGAAATGCAGGTCCTAAATACCATAGACGTTGTTCTTGATTATAAAAAAGCCCATGCTCAATGCCCGCACGAACACAACCCGCAGTAATTTCGGGACGTAAAGTGATACTTTCATCATTACGGTCATTAAAAGTATACATCTCTTTTTCGACAATATCCGTCACTTCACCGACGGCTCTTTTAAATAGCGCAGTATCTTCAACAATGGGGGTTCTTATCTCATTATAGCCATAGCTATTTAGAACACCTTTAACAATTTTTTCAATTTGTTGCCAACTGGCACTATCTGTTGGGAGTAAGTCATTCATTCCCCGTATAGATTGGATTTTTTTCTCTGTCATTTATGTATTCGCTATCTAATAAAATTATAGTTCAGTTGCTGCAATTCTGTTTTTTAGTATTGATGCTTTAGCTCGAATTTTTGCTTCCAGTTCATCGATCATCTGTTCGTTATCAATACGACCAATACGTACACCATCTTCATAAAAGCCACTTTTATTATGACCGCCAGCAACACCCATCGTTGAAGCCAAAGCTTCACCTGGCCCATTAACAACACAACCAATAATCGATACATCCATTGGTGTAATGATATCTTCTAAACGTTGTTCTAACGTATTGACTGTATTAATGACATCAAACTCTTGTCTTGAACAGGTCGGACAAGCAATAAAGTTGATACCACGAGATCGAATTCTCAATGATTTTAATATATCAAAACCGACTTTAACTTCTTCAGTAGGATCAGCGGCTAAAGAGACACGCAATGTATCACCAATACCTTCAGATAATAACAAACCTAAACCTATTGCCGACTTAATTGCACCACTGCGAACACCACCAGCTTCAGTGATCCCCAAATGTAGGGGTTGTTTTATCTGTTTAGCTAAAAGTCGATAGGCATCCACCGCTGTAAATACATCTGACGCTTTCACACTCACTTTAAATTGGTCGAAATTGAGCCTATCCAAAATATCAACATGACGCATCGCTGATTCTACAATTGCTTGTGGCGTAGGTTCGCCATATTTTTCTTGAATATCTTTTTCAAGTGATCCGGAATTAACCCCAATTCTTATTGGAATATTTTTATCTTTAGCACAATCAACAACTGCTCGAATTCTTGATTCATTACCGATATTTCCCGGATTAATTCTTAAACAATCCACGCCATATTCTGCTACTTTCAAAGCAATACGATAATCAAAGTGAATATCTGCAATAAGTGGCACTTTCGCTTGTTGTTTAATCAATTTAAACGCTTCTGCCGCATCCATTGTTGGAATCGACACACGTACAATATCGACACCTACTCGTTCAAGTGCTTGAATCTGAGCAACTGTTTTTTCAACATCCGTCGTACGGGTATTCGTCATGGATTGAACGGCAATGGGCGCACCACCACCAATAGGTACACTGCCGACATAAATTCGGGTAGATTCTCGTCTGATTATCGGTGAATCCTGATGACTCATAACACGCCTAATGATATAACAAAATAACTAGCTTGTGATCTTAACAAGATTTGCATCAAATGTCTGTATACGAGTAAGAAAATTTGCTAACTGTTAACGTGATTCGATGATGATGGCGAAATGTAATGACTCACTTCTACATAATTATTTTTACTTTCTTTATTAAAATAATAAATAGTTACACCAACTATACAAACCACTACAAATAAGCTAAAAAATAAAATCCGCTTTCCTCTTTTTCTAGGTTCAAGGGCAGGAATGAGTTGCTTTATTTTTGTTTCGGATGCATTTTGCTTTGACATTTTTTCTAGATAAGGTTGATACTCGTCCTCAGATAAACCAACAATTTCAGCATAAGAACGAATATAACCTTTAACAAAGACAAGAGGGGCATGAACTCGCTGATCGTTTTCAATTTCTTCGACCACTGCCTTTCGAACATGGATCTTATTGGCAATATCTTCTTGAGTTAATCCCATATTATTACGTAAATTGGAAAGCATCTTACCCAAAGAAATATTGTCTTCCATCATCCCCTCATTTTTGTTAAGAATTAAAAATAAATTAAATTGGATCCATTTTTACATATTTTTAAAATTAATCAATTCTTTTCGCATTAAACCATTGTGAAGGTTTTGCTATTTCATCTTGAGCGGCAACTAATTGAAGCTCATATTCATTGAGTTTCAAGGTTTCAAGCATAACAGCATAAACCGCAGAAGTGGTATGTTCTAACGCCTCAACCAGCGATTTACCAAGCAAAATATTCGCTAAAAACAATCCACTCGTCATATCGCCTACACCAACAGGCTGTCTCACGCCAAAGTCAACTAAAGGGCGCTCAATGTGCCATGCTTCATGTTCTGTGACGAGTAACATTTCAAAACGATCTTTACGATATCCCGCACGACTTAAATGTTTAACTAAAATCGCTTTAGGCCCTTTTTTACAAAGTGCTTTACATGCAAATACCGCTTCTTCAACGTTATTAATTGGCTGTTTTCCATTTAACTCTTCTAGCTCCAAAATATTAGGCGCCATCATATCTGCTATCGGTAATGCAGTATTACACAAAAATTCAGATACGCCAGGCGCAACAAAACAACCTTTTTCAGGATGCCCCATAACAGGATCACAAAGATAAATTGCATTGGGATTTACAGCTTTTACTTTTTTTACTATTTCGGTTATGGCACTACCTTGTTCAGGGGATCCCATATAACCACTTAATACTGCGTCACATCGTTTAAGTTCACCGATGGCGTTAATGCCATCGGCGATATCAGTTAAATGTGATGCTGGCATTACCGTGCCTGTCCATTGACGATATTGCGTATGATTTGAAAATTGCACAGTATTTAAAGGCCATACATTTACTCCCACACGACGCATAGGGAATACAGCAGCACTATTACCTGCATGACCAAATACAACATGTGACTGAATAGATAGTATATTTTTCATAAATTAACTCCAAATTAGTAAGCAGTAATATTTCTTACCTCGACGAAGTAATGTATAACGTCCAAAAAGCTTATCTTCTTGTGAAAAATGATAATCTGTTGTCGCGTTACGTTCACCATTAACTGAAATCGCATTAGATTCAATCATTGTTCTGGCTTGACCTCTTGACGGTGCAAACTGCGCATTAACGATCGCTTGTTGCAAATCAATATCGCCCTCAACCGTAATCGTTGGCATACCGTCTTGCGCCAATTGTTCAAAATCGGCTTGAGATAGATCGGCTAATTTTCCTGAGAATAAACTTTCAGTGATCCGTTTGGCTGCCATTAAGCCTTCTTCACCATGGACTAAACGTGTGACCTCTTCAGCAAGAACATATTGTGCTCTTGGTGCCACACCGCTATTTTTATCTTCTTCTTCAAGTGCATCAATTTCATTTAATGACATGAAAGTAAAGAATTTTAAGAAACGATAAACATCAGCATCAGCGGTATTAATCCAGAATTGATAGAATTTATACGGACTGGTCTTTTTAGGGTCAAGCCAAACCGCACCGCTTTCCGTTTTACCAAATTTTGTACCGTCAGATTTGGTAATTAAAGGAACCGTTAAACCATAAACTTGTTTTTGATGTAATCGACGAGTTAAATCAATACCGGCAGTAATATTACCCCATTGATCTGATCCCCCAATTTGTAACACCACATTATGATCTTTATTTAAACAAGCAAAATCATAAGATTGTAATAAACTGTAAGAAAACTCAGTAAATGAAATCCCAGCTTCATCACGATCAATACGTTGTTTGACTGATTCTTTGTTAATCATGGCGTTAACTGAAAAATATTTACCAATGTCACGTAAAAAAGTTAATACATTCATGCCACCAAACCAATCATAGTTATTAGCGACAATCGCTGCATTTGCACCACAATTAAAATCTAAGAATGGAGAAACTTGTTGTTTAATTTTTTCGCTCCACTCAACAACAGTCTCTTGAGTATTTAATTTACGTTCAACGGCTTTAAAACTCGGGTCACCAATTAAACCTGTTGCGCCGCCAACAAGCGCAATCGGTTTATGACCGGCTAACTGAAAGCGTTTTAAACAAAGTAATGGTACCAAATGACCTAGATGCAAACTATCAGCCGTGGGATCAAAACCACAATAAAGCGCTATGGGATTTTGTTCAATTAGTTCCATGAGTGCTTTTTCATCTGTCAGTTGAGCAATCAATCCTCGCTCTTGCAGTTGTTTGATCACATTTTTTGTCATGTTATTTTACCTATAAAAATTTTATTACGTTGAAATTTGACTTTGGATAACTCTATTTTTATTGAAATCTATTCTACTTTATTATGATAACGTTTATACGCTTGTTTAAAATGATCTTCCACTATTTCATTCGGTTTTTTATCACATAAACTAAAGATTACTATCGCTAAAGACGCAAATAAGAAACCCGGAATAAGTGAATAAAGATTAAACCAATTAAAATTAATCCAAAGCAATACTGTTGCCGCTCCTGTAATCATACCTGCTAGAGCGCCATTGCGTGTCATGCGAGACCAAAATACAGAAAAAACAATAATGGGACCAAAGGCAGCACCAAATCCTGCCCATGCATGACTAACTAAATCTAAGACACTATTATTAGGGTTAATTGCTAACAAAATGGCAATGACCGATACCAGTAAAACCATAATTCGTCCAACCCAAACAAGTTCACGTTGTTTTGCTTTCGGTCTAAAAAAGGCTCGATAAAAATCTTCCGTTAATGCGCTTGAACAGACAAGTAACTGACAACTTAACGTGCTCATCACCGCAGCCAAAATCGCCGCTAATAAAACACCAGCAACCCATGGATTAAACAATAATTTGGATAACTCAATAAAAATACGTTCATGTTTACCGTTATTAATGAGATCTGAAAACTCTGGATGATTGGCAAAGAAAGCAATACCAAAAAATCCTACCGTAATTGCTCCACCTAAACATAAAATCATCCAAGTCATACTAATTCGACGGGCATTTTTCATCACATCATGTGAGTCAGCCGCCATAAAGCGAGCTAAAATATGCGGTTGCCCAAAATAGCCAAGCCCCCAGCCAAGCAATGAAATAATAGCGATAAAATCCATGTGAGCAAAGATGTTGGTATAATCAGGATTGAGCGATTCAATATTTGCTAAGGCATCGGTAAAACCACCTGCGTTCACCATAACCATAACGGGAGTTAAGATAAGTGCAAACATCATCAAACTCGCTTGAATAGTATCCGTCCAACTGACCGCTAAAAAACCACCTATAAAAGTATAAGCGATTGTTGCGCCAGCACCAGCTAACATGGCCCAACCATAACTCATTCCAAAGGTACTTTCAAAAAGTTTTGCACCCGCAACAACGCCTGATGCACAATAAATCGTAAAAAAGATAAGAATGATTACCGCTGAAATAATACGCAGCAAAGCGCTTTTATCATCAAATCGGCGAGCAAAATAGTCGGGTAAGGTCAAGGAATTATGATTAATTTCAGTAAAAACACGTAACCGACCGGCAATCAGTAACCAGTTTAAGTAAGCCCCAATTATCAAACCAATTGCAATCCAACTTTGCGAAATACCGAATAAAAAAACAGCCCCTGGCAGCCCCATTAATAGCCAACCACTCATGTCCGAAGCGCCAGCCGAAAGCGCAGTGACAACACTACCAATACGGCGCCCCCCCAAAATATAATCACCAAAGTTTTGCGTTGATCGAAAGGCAAAAAAACCGATCGCAATCATTCCTAAAATGTATATAGCAAAGGTGACAATCATTGGTAAGGACATATTTCTAAAAAACCTTGTTGATGAAATTAAAAAATAGTGGAGTAGCTTATCATAAAAACCACATGCTAAAAAGCAGGCGATGAATGAATATAACTAAGCTGACAATCCGTCACGCTAAAATTTTTCAGATAGGTCATTGAGATTGTTATTTTGCCGTAATTTTAATTATTGTCGCATAAAGTGAATTTTAGCTAAAAATTAAATTTAACCTACAATATTTATACAAATAAAGTATATAATATCAGACATGTTATTTATATTTATCATACTCTGTGAAACAATCAACTCGTATTCAAATTTTAGAAAGATTAAAAGATCACATTAAAGATCCAACAACTGAACTTGTTTATCAAACCCCTTTCGAATTGCTCATTGCTGTTGTTCTTTCTGCACAAGCAACCGATGTGAGTGTAAACAAAGCAACCAAACCTTTATTTGCAATTGCTAATACAGCGGAACAAATCTTAGCGCTTGGGGTTGATAAGCTCAAAAGTTATATCCGTACCATTGGCTTATACAATAGTAAAGCAGATAATATTATCAAAACCTGTCAGATTTTAGTTGAGAAATATCAAGGTCAAGTGCCAGAAAATTTTGATGCATTAATCGCATTACCCGGTGTAGGCAGAAAAACAGCGAATGTAGTGCTAAATACGGCTTTTGGTTGGCCAACGATTGCGGTTGATACTCATATTTTTCGTGTCAGCAATCGCACGGGCTTTGCACCCGGAAAAACCGTTGAGGCAGTGGAAGAAAAATTATTGAAAGTGGTACCCAAAGAGTACAAAATAAATTGTCACCACTGGTTAATTTTGCATGGACGTTATACTTGTATCGCCAGAAAACCTCGATGCGGGGCTTGTGTGATTGAAGATTTATGTGAATTCAAACAAAAAGTTTACCCAGAGTAATTATCAATGACTGAAAAATTCAAATTAACTCAAGAAGAGATAAACTTATTTAAAAGTAGCATTGGCAATACCCAAAAACTTGCACAAGATACCGTTGTTCATAAACCCTTAAAACGGTCTCAAAAAACCATTGCGATTGAAAAACGACAACATGAAAAAAATCATGCTGAGTTTTATTTTTCGGATGATTATCAACCGCTCTTACAAGACGATCCCATTCGTTATAGTCGTGAAAACGCCGATCCTTATGAGATTAAAAAATTACGTCGTGGGTTTTATGAACCTGAATTTTTTTTAGATCTACATGGATTAACACAGCAAGAAGCGAAAAAAGAAATAGCATCGCTTATTACTGCTTGCTTAAGCGAAAACGCACATTGTGCTTGTATCATGTATGGACATGGTAAAAACATCTTAAAAAAACAGACACCAATGTGGTTAGCCCAGCATCCTAATATCATTTGTTTTCATCAAGCACCGAAAGAATTTGGCGGCAGTGCAGCATTACTTATTTTATTTGATACAATTAATAACTAAAAATAAATGTTAAACACATAAGGAATAACGACTTGAAATTATTAAAGAAAATAAAACATGTTTATCTACTTCTAATACTTGCCATCTTTATTACTGCATGTAACGAACTTGATGCAATTCCACCCGAAAAAAGTAACTATATTGGCACATGGCAAGGTGAATATATGGTGATAAGTATAGCTAAAGACGCCAGAGTTAATTACAATTATAAAAAAGATGGGGTGACTACAACCATTAAAGGACCGATACAAGAATTTATGGGTGATGATTTTAAAGTAGGGGTTTTAGGTTTAAATTCTTTATTCAAAGTAAGTACGCCTCCTTATTTTGAGGACGGTCAATGGAAAATGGTTATTGACGATCAATTAGTTATCAAAACATCGGATTTAAAATCACTTTAAAATAAAAAAGCCAGCATAGTTGCGCTAGGCTGGCAAACATTGGAAGCAATGTGAGCAATGTCATACTTTTTCAGAAGTCTTGCGACGCTCTAATCAAGTACATCTTAATGATAATAATTCTCATTATTAAAAGCAAGCGTTTTTTTTGACTTTTTTCAAAAAAACAGAAAAAATTTAAAATAAAAGTTTTTTAATATGAAATCATTGAGTTAGTGTGAAAATAATAAAGAGGAATACAGGGCTATGTCACCCTGTATTTTCGCAATGCTGATTTTTTAGTTGATAATTTGAAGTGATAAGTTTAACTTATTTTAGGTTATTACTATTTTTGATAGATAAATTCAACCCCTTCTTCGTCACTCTCATCCCAATCATCAAAATCATCGTCGTCGTCATCAAAAGCCTCATCCATAGCTTGTTGGTGATAATCATCCCACATAAATTCAACTTTTTCTGGTGATGTTTCTTCTTGCTCTTCTTCACGTGGATGAGCATTCATATAATCCATCAGATCCCAACATAAAGCTTTTACCCCTTCATGATTGACCGCTGAAATAACATAATATTTGTCATCCCAATCCAATGCTTTAGCGATTTCGGCAGCACGTTTAGCACTTTCTTCTTCACCTAAAACATCCATTTTGTTGAATACCAACCAACGAGGTTTATTGGCAAGTTTTTCACTATATTGATGAAGTTCTTGAATAATGACTTTCGCATTTTCAATAGGATCAGATTCATCAATTGGTGCAATATCAATTAAATGCACTAAAACTCGACAACGTTCAAGATGTTTTAAAAAACGAATCCCCAGACCAGCACCGTCCGCAGCACCTTCAATTAATCCCGGAATATCCGCAACAACAAAACTTTGCTCATTATCCATTCTTACCACGCCTAAACTTGGCACTAAAGTCGTAAACGGATAATCAGCGACTTTCGGTTTAGCTGCTGAAACTGATCGAATAAATGTGGATTTACCGGCATTAGGTAAACCAAGCATACCAACGTCAGCAAGTAGCAATAATTCTAACAGTACATCACGTTTTTCACCGGGCGTACCATCGGTTTTTTGCCTTGGAGCCCGATTCACTGAAGATTTAAATCGTGCATTACCCAAGCCATGAAACCCACCTTTTGCGACTAACACTTTTTGTTGATGATGCGTTAAATCGCCGATAATTTCACCCGTATATTTGTCTGTGATTCGAGTTCCAACGGGCACTTTTACGGTAATATCTTTGCCTCTTTTACCGGTACAATCTGAACCTTGTCCATTTTGCCCACGCTCTGCCCGATAATTTTTTTCAAATTGGAAATCAACCAAAGTATTGAGATTTTCATCCGCAATAAAATAGACATCACCACCGTCACCACCGTCACCACCGTCAGGGCCACCTTTGGGAATGTATTTTTCTCGACGAAAACCTACGCAACCATTGCCACCATCACCGGCTTCGACTCGGATTGAAGCTTCATCTACAAATTTCATTATTCTTCCTCTTTCTTCTGGTTAATTAGCCAGCCTTTTCTTGGATGCCATAAATAGTGCCCAATTGTGGCAAACATCGCACCAGCAACGACTGATACTGCGCCAATATAACCTAAAATATTTAAATACTGCATAGCAAATTTTTCTGGCCAAATTACGGCAAATAAATCTGAAAAAATTAATGCAAACAACGGTGATAATGTGGTAATTGCACTAACTTGTGCAGCTTGCCAACGTTCCATTGCCATAACTAATGCGCCATAAGCAATAATGGTATTTAAACCACAAAAGATAATGGCAAATAACTGCGTTGCATCGGCATGAGCGATTTTTGTTGGCGATGCCAATGGCCATAAAAATACCGTACAAATAAGATAAATTAGCCAAAGTAACTGTTCTGCACGTAATTTACGTAATAACACTTTTTGTGCCAATGCATAAGCTGCCCATGAAATTGAAGCAAGTAAAGCAAGCCAAACACCAATGCCATAAGTCGATATATTAGCAAATAGAACGGTAATATTTTTATTAAAAAATAGTCCTAATCCAATTAGCAATACCGAAATACCCATTATTTGCGTTGGTCTTAATCGCTCTTTAAAAACAAACGCACTTGAAATCATAAAAATTACAATACCCATTTGACCTACAACTTGAGCCGTTGTCGCAGAAAGATACTGAACAGAACTTGCAAATAACGCAAAATTACCAAGTAATCCAAATCCGGCAATCATTAATAAGATAAAACGTCGACGTTTTTTAAACATCGCTAAATTAGGAAATTGTTTTTTATAAGCTAACCATATCGTAATACCGACGGCAGAAATTGCCAATCGAGACCACGCTAACGTTAATGGGTCAATAACCACCAATGCATATTTCATTGCAATCGGCACTAGCCCCCACATAACCGCTGTTAACATGGCTAAGGCAAAACCTAATTTAACATTTTGCTGTTTTATCATATTAACTAATATTATATGAATTCAAGAAATGAAAAAAGCCCCACAATAGCTGTGAGGCTTCCATAAACGTTAAACCGCTTTTTATTAGCTGTTAGCAATTACACTAACATAACGACGGTTTTTAGGTCCTTTAACTTCAAATTTTACTTGTCCGTCAATTAAAGCAAATAAGGTATGGTCACGACCACAACCTACATTAGTGCCTGGGTGGAATTGAGTTCCACGTTGACGTACTAAAATATTACCAGCAAGAACTTCTTGAGAACCATAACGTTTAACACCTAAACGTTTACTCTGGGAATCACGACCATTACGTGATGAACCACCAGCCTTCTTATGTGCCATTGTTCGATACTCCTATTAAGCGATTGCAGTGATCTTCACATCAGTGAACCACTGACGGTGACCTTGTTGTTTACGATAGTGTTTACGACGACGGAATTTAACAATTTTCACTTTATCGCCACGACCGTGCTCAACAATTTCTGCTTTAATTGTTGCACCTTCAACAAACGGAGCACCAACTTTGATGTCTTCACCATTTGCTACCATTAAAACTTTATCGAAAACAACTTCTGCACCTGTTTCGACTTCAATTTTTTCCAAGCGAACGACTTGTCCTTCGCTGACTCGGTGTTGTTTACCACCACTTTGGAAAACTGCGTACATACTTAACTCCGCAATAAAAAGCAGACTATTCCTGATTTAGCATATATGTCTGCATTGATTAATCTTATAGGGCGTGAATTTTACGCAAAATTTATCCTTGTTGCAAGCAGTCTTTACTAAAAGATCGCAAAAAGTTACAAAAAAGATCAGCAAGATATCGTTTTAGCGTTACAATACGGATAAATCATTATTTCTTAGTTAATTTATTGTAATTCTATGCTGAGTACTAAAACAACCAATAATAAAACTCGCTATCATGCTTCAATTATTAATCGTTTGTCGCTATTAATGTGTTTTTTAGGCACCATTGCGTTAATTGCGTTATCGCTATCTATTCAAGTCGCTAATGATACCAAAGGTAGCGCTTATATGATTAATCAATTAGGGCTAATTCGTATGAAAAGTTATCAACTTTTATCAATGGTTCCCCTTAATAAACACGATAATGACCATTTAAATATTTTTAGTGAAATAACGTCGTCAAAGCAACAATTAGCTCTTTTTGAACGTTATGATTTAATAGATGAATTCAATGAGTTACATAATAAATGGCGTACTGAAATTGCAATAAAAATTGCACAAGCCAAAAACATCGATGAGATAAAAACGGATATCGATCAATTTGTTATCAAAACCAATTATTTAGTACATAAGATCGATCAGAAGACCGAAAACCAGATTCATTATATATCTCGCTTGCAACAATTATTTATTATCATTATTGTGGTCTTTCTTATTGCTCAGATTTACTATTTGCGTCGTTATCTTCTCGCCCCTTGGCGCAAACTGATTAATATGGCTCAGGCTATTTCAAAACACAATTTTAGTGAACGTTTTCCGCTACGTTCCAGAAAAAATGAATTCGATTTGTTAGGGTTAGCGTTAAATAACATGTCTGATCAAATCGAATCTCAATATTTAATCCTTGAAGAACGGGTGGCTGAAAAAACGGCTGAATTGCAACAAACCAATAACATCATCTCATTTCAATATCACGCCACCAAACAGCTCCATACATCAAAGCCATTATGTGAACGTTTTTTAATGATTTTACGTCAATTAGAAGAACTTGTACCACTCACTCAATTTCAAATCCGATTTTATGAATCGGAAAACCCTGAACATTACCAACAAATTAGTTATGACAATGAGCAGAAATTACCTTTCTGCCAAAATCCGCATTGCTGTGCTTGTTTAACCGAATCAAAACATTCTCAACAACATGGATTTCAACGTTATTGGTATCTTCAAGACAATGGCGAAAAATATGGCATTTTATTTGCCATTCAACCGACAGATGTTACCCTTAGCGACGAGCAGGAAAACTTAATAACAGGACTTATCGAGCAGATGTCCACGGCGATGATGCTCGATCGACAAATAGAGCAACAAAAGCAGTATTTATTAATGAAAGAGCGATCAGCAATGGCAAGAGAGTTGCATGATTCAATTGCGCAATCATTATCCTGTTTAAAAATACATCTTAGCTGTCTACAAATGCAATCTGATTTGACATCACAAAGTAGTATTGAATTATTAGCAACAATGCGAAAAGAGGTCAATATCACCTATTCTCAGTTACGTGAATTAATTACCTCTTTTCGTTTGCGGCTCAATCAAACAGGTTTTTATGCTAGCTTAATGGAGATGATTGAAGAGTTTAATCAAAAACTAAAATTTAACATCCAACTTGAATATCAATTACCGCTCAATATCATTAAAAGCAAACATGCTTTTCATTTACTACAATTTATTCGAGAAGCGCTAAACAATGTGTACAAACACGCACAAGCATCACACGTTATCATTGCGTTAACCATTGATGATAATCAGATTATCACGGTCAGTGTTAGCGATAATGGTATTGGTTTTCAAACTGATGTTAAGCAGGATAATCATTATGGTATGGTGATTATGCGAGACAGAGCAGAAATCCTAAATGGTAATCTAACAATTAATACTGAGCCACAAAAAGGCACGCAAGTTATGGTAATATTTAAAGCCAATAAGACCATTCCATTTACGATAATAGAAGAGTAACCCATGGAACAGATAAAAAGTTCGATACTAATTATTGACGATCACCCTATGCTTAGAAATGGTGTAAAACAATTAATCAATACCGTTAGCCATTTTGAAGTAATTGGTGAAACGGGGTCTGGAACGGAAGGGATAAAACTCGCTGAAAAGCTCGATCCCGATATGATCTTACTGGATATCAATATTCAAAATGTTAGTGGGTTAGAAATACTACGTTATTTACGGGAAAAAAATATCTCAAGTCGCATCATTATGTTCACGGTATCGGATGCCAAAGAAGATATTATTACCGCACTCAAAAGTGGAGCGGATGGTTACCTGTTAAAGGATATGGAGCCAGAAGATTTTATTAAAGCGCTAAAAGATATTGCGGAAGGTAAAATCATTATGGATGAAGCAATTTCGCATATTATTCTTCACTATATGCGACACAGCGGCGAACCAACAACCAAACAAATTCACGATATAAACTTATTAACACCTCGAGAACATGAAATATTTAATCTGCTAGTGCAAGGACTTTCGAATAAACGTATTGCCAAAGATCTGGATATTGTTGAAAGTACCGTAAAAGTGCATGTAAAAAGTATCTTTAAAAAATTAAATTTTAAATCACGCATGGAAATGACCGTATGGTATTTACAGAGCAAAGAGTAATGCATCAATTAAAGATAATTGATTATACTTAACTCGATCGAAAAGTTTAAAAGCTGTCATCCCTTAAATTATGATGATATAAGGCAGTATACGTTTAGATAACAGGCAAGACCATTATGCTGTAAAGTAATAGACTTGCCTGTTTAAAATTAATGATTTGAAAACCAATTAAGTTTTTCTCGTAATGCAACAACAGGTCCGATGATAATCAAACTTGGACTACATGCTTGCAAAGCGATTTTAGCTAACTCACCAAGCAAACCTGTTACCACTTTTTGTTTGGTACTGGTACCTTCCTCAACAATGGCGACGGGCGTATTAGCATCCATACCGTGTTTGATTAATTGTTGACTAATATTTTCAGCTTGAGACAGCCCCATATAGAACACTAAGGTCTGCTTTTCAGCCGCTAAACTTTGCCAATCAAGATGACTACCATCTTTTAAATGCCCGGTAATTAAACGAATACTATGCGCATAATCTCGATGTGTTAAAGGGATACCACTGTATGCAGAACACCCCGATGCAGCAGTGATTCCCGGTACAACTGAAAATGGAATATCAGCATTATACAACGTTTCCAGCTCTTCGCCCCCTCGCCCAAAAATAAACGGATCGCCCCCTTTTAGACGGACAACTCGTAACCCTTTTTGCGCTTGTTCTAACAAAATTTGATTAATCTGTTCCTGTGGCACGCAGTGATACCCTGCCCGTTTGCCAACAAATATACGCTGAGCATCCCGCCTGACAAGATTCATAATTTCATCCGAAACCAATCGATCATACACAATAATATCGGCTTGTTGGATTTGCTGTAATCCTTTCAAAGTCAGTAAGCCTGCATCACCGGGACCGGCGCCCACTAAAACCACTTCACCACGATGATCCAGTGATAAATTAAATAACTCGTTGGTTAGTGTTTCAACTTGTTCAGAATCATTATTGGCAATGGCTTGTGCCAATCTATCATGAGTAAACAGCTTTTCCCAAAATCGACGGCGTTCTGTGAGCGTTTTATAGGTTTGCTTAGCTTTATTTCGTAAATAACCCGCATATTGCGCTAATTTACCTAAGTGCTGAGGCAATATTGATTCTAGTTTTTCTCGTAATAGACGAGCTAAAACCGGCGCATGCCCTGCTGATGACACAGCAACCATAATTGGTGAACGATCAATAATCGAAGGCATAATAAAACTAGCATCTTTCGGCGAATCGACAACATTGCAAAAGATACGGCGATTTTCAGCCTCGATACTGACGGTTTGATTGGTTTTAGGACAATCGGTCGCTGCAATGACTAACCATTTATTATCAAGCAGTTGTTCATTAAATTCCCCTTGCTGTAATATCAACTGGTTTTGCGCTTGCCAACATAAAAATTGCTCATTAAATTCAAGTGCGTTAACCGTTAACTTTGCACCTGCTTCGAGTAATAGCCGAGCTTTTCGTTCAGCGATTTCACCACCCCCGACTAACAGACAATCCCGATTTTCTAACTTACAAAATAGTGGAAAATAATCCATAAAACCTCAATATATATCCTTTTTAATTCAGCCAAGATTATGGTCGTTCAGTTTTTGGTGTCGAATACCAGTATCCCAAGCCCATAAAAACAACGCCAGAAACAAGGTTACCTAACGATACCCAAAGTAAATTATGACCAATTCCACATAGGGTATAAGCATCACTATGATGACCAAACCATGAAAGTGAAAATAACGTCATATTCGCCACCGAATGCTCATAACCACAGGCAATAAATGCTAGCAAACACCACCAAATCGCAATAAATTTAGCTGAACCTTCAACACGATTTGCCATCCAAATAGCTAAACAAACTAGCCAGTTACATAAAATACCACGAAAAAACAGCGCACTAGCCGATGCGGTCGTTTTGGCTAATGCTGCACTATGCACTAAACTGGTATCGGTTGATAATAATGGGGTAGCAGCATAAAAATATAAAGCAGCGACAAAAATAGACCCCAATAAATTGGCTAACCACGTTTGAGGTAATGCTAGCCACATCTGTGTATGCGTAATTTTCTTACATTTTACGCCAAACGTTAAAAACATTGTGTGACCAGTAAAAAGCTCAGATCCTGCAATCACAACTAACGTTAAGGCAATACCAAATGTCGCCCCCATGACTAAAGGTCTTAACGATGGATCAAGTAAATTACCTAAAGTGAAGATCAAAATAATACCAAGACCAACATAAGCGCCGGCCATAGCAGAACTTAACCAAAACCCTATCGGGTTAGTTTTGGCTAAACGTACAATACGTGCTGCATTGGCAGCACATTTATTAATTGTATCGGTATACATAACTATCTAAACCTTTAAAATTGTTTTAACTCGATGATTTAACTTCAACAAAACCATCTGTATTGACTCTTACTTCATAATGCGCAATTGAATAGTCGGCATCATCAATGCAATAACCATCTTTTAAACGAAAACGCTGTTTTTTTAATGGGCTTGCAACATACAAGTCATTTTCATGCTGTCCAATAATACCTCGAGATAAGACACTGGCTTGTGCAAAAGGATCGATATTACTGATTGCATAAATTTCATCGGAATCATAAGGACGAAATACTGCAACATGTTCATGACCGACAAGTGCACACACGCCTGTTTCCGGTAAAATGTCATCGAGTTGACAAACTGTTATCCATTGACTCATATTATTGCTCTCCTAACATTGCTTGACGTTCTTCGGCTGTCGCAGGTCGATGCTGATCACGTTCAGGAATAAATTTGACATTTTCATCACGCAAATTACTGTTAATAAAGTGAGTAAATCGTTGTTGGTTTTCAGGATGTTCAACCGTTTCTTTCCACTCACACACCACCAATTTACGCAGACGAGTCATTTCACTTTCCAACTCATCATTAATACCTAACTTATTGTCGATAATTACACTACGCAAATAGTCAATCCCGCCTTCCAGATTTTCAAGCCATACCGAAGTGCGTTGTAATTTATCAGCGGTACGGATATAAAACATAATAAAGCGATCAAGATATTGAATTAATGTCTGTCTATCGAGATCAGCAGCAAGCAAATCAGCATGACGAGGTTTCATCCCGCCATTACCACATACGTAAAGATTCCAACCTTTTTCAGTTGCAATAACGCCAATATCTTTACCTTGTGCTTCCGCACATTCACGTGTACAACCCGATACACCTAATTTGAATTTATGTGGAGCCCGAATCCCTTTATAACGATTTTCCAGTTCAACACCCAGACCAATACTATCCCCAACACCAAAACGACACCACGTACTCCCCACACAGGTTTTAGCCATTCGTAAGGCTTTTGCATACGCATAGCCACTCTCAAAGCCAGCATCAATTAACTCTTTCCAAATAGCGGGTAGATCATCTTTTTGCGCACCGAAAAGACCGATACGTTGTGAGCCGGTAATTTTTGAATAAAGTTGATATTTTTTGGCAATTTGCCCCACCGCAATCAAGCCTTCTGGCGTAATTTCACCTCCGGCACTACGCGGAATAACCGAATATGTTCCATTTTTTTGGATATTACCAAGAAAGATATCGTTACTATCTTGCAACGGAACTAAATCTTGTTTGAGAATATAATCGTTCCAACATGAAGCCAATAAAGAGGCGATCGTCGGTTTACACACCTCACATCCATAACCCGTACCATGTTTTTTGATCACTTCATTAAATGAAGTTAATCCTTCAACACGAATTAAATGATATAATTCTTGGCGTGAATATTTAAAATGTTCACATAAAGCATGGCTGACTTCGATACCTTGTTTAGCTAATTCTGAGTTTAAGAGCTGAGTCACCAATGGAATACAACCACCACAACCTGTACCGGCTTTGGTTTCTGCCTTGATTGCCGCTACAGTATGACAACCTGCGTGAATCGCATTAATGATTTTTGCTTTTGTCACATCGAAACATGAGCAAATTTGTGCAGTATCCGGTAAAGCTTCGACGCCCATTGTGGGTTTAGCCCCAGCATGAGCTGGTAAAATTAAGGTGTCCGGATGCTCAGGAAGATCCATCTCATTTAACATCAATTGTAATAAATTACTGTAATCAGCCGTATCACCCACCAATACAGCACCTAATAATTTTTTATTATCTGACGAAACGACCAATTTTTTATAAACCGGTACATTTTCATCTAAATAGACATAGCTACGGCTAGCGGGTGTTTTTCCTTTGGCATCCCCTATACTACCGACATCAACGCCCATTAACTTTAATTTAGCGCTCATATCAGCGCCTTCAAATTGCATTGGCTCACCCATTAAGTGCGCTAAGGCAACTTGTGCCATCTTATAGCCCGGAGCAACCAAACCAAATACTTTACCTTGCCAACAAGCACACTCACCAATAGCGTAAATATCAGGATCAGATGTCTGACAATGGTTATTCACCACAATGCCACCACGTTGACCAATCTCAAGTTGACATGCTTTAGCAAGTTGATCATTCGGGCGAATACCTGTTGAAAATACGATAAAATCAACTTCCAGCGACGAACCATCAGCAAATTGCATCTTTTTACCTAACGGCGTATGAATAATTTCTTGGGTATTTTTACTGGTATGAACTCCAACGCCCATCTCTTCAATTTTTCGGCGTAACTGATCTCCCCCCATGGTATCAAGTTGTTCAGCCATCAATACTGGCGCAAATTCGACGACATGCGTTTGTATTCCTAAGTTTTTCAGCGCACCGGCAGCTTCAAGCCCTAACAACCCCCCACCGACAACAGCACCTGATTTACACTGTTTTGCACATTCACGAATGGCATCAAGATCTTCAATGGTTCGGTAAACAAAACAATCTGCACCATCTGAACCTTTAATAGGTGGTACCCACGCATAAGATCCGGTAGCAATAATCAATTTATCATAGTAAACAATTCGCCCTGTGTGTGAGTGAACTTCTTTACGTTGACGATTAATCAATATTGCTCGCTCATTCAGTAATACTTGAATGTTATTTTCTTCATATAGCCCTTCACGAACTAAAGAAAGCGCTTCAGCAGTGTGGTCAGAAAAATAGGAAGAAAGGTGAACACGGTCATATGCAAGGCGAGGTTCTTCACAAAAGATGGTAATATTGAACAGATCAGACTGCATTTTATCGATAACTTCTTCAATAAAACGATGTCCAACCATCCCATTACCGATGATAACGAGATTGGTTTTACTCATAATAAAGCTCCAATTTTATTTTAATTCAATTATTTAATTTATAGCTGTGTTCCATTTTATGTTACTTTGCTCAGATTATAATTATCCTCAAGGATTACCACTTTAGTAGTAATAAGGATAACTATTTTTAAAACAAAGCATTATAAAATATTTAACGTCAATTAAATTTAGGATCCCTACCCTGATAGGCTTTAACCTTTAATATCCAATCACCCTTGGTTAAATAATGTTGCTAATCAAAATTTAAATAGTATAATTAGCCGACTAAATAAATTGAGTAATGATAATTGAATTACAAGTCAAGAAAGCTTCCGTCTCGTGAAACGTTAGCACGAGCACAAAGATTTAATGATGATATTGTTGATGTTTCAGGCGTTGATCTGGTCTTAAGCTTGATCACCACGGCTGACTTAATCCGTTCAAACATTTACGCACAACTGACTAAAGATTATGATGTTTCGGAAGGTAAGTTTGCATTATTAATGTCACTCTTTTCGGAAGGTGAAACCTGTGCCAGTGATTTGGCATTACGCATAGGTGTTACCCCTGCTACCGTGTCAGTTATGGTTAAGCGAATGCTAGCTGCAACTCCACCATTAATCACCATGTCTAAAAGTGGTGAAGATGGTCGCTCTCGACTTATCTCATTGACTGAAGTTGGCGAAAAATTAATTCAAGAAGCATTACCTAATCACCTAAAATCGATTCGTGCTTTTGCCGAAGTTTTAAACTCGCAAGAACAAGAGTCTTTAATATTGATGTTACGTAAACTTTTACGAAAATAACTGACTTTAAGCTTACTTAAAGTCTATTTTATTTATCTAAATACTTAGCTGACTAATTAAATGGAAAATAAGCTATATATGAAAAAAAATATCAAAATCCCTGTTATATTTTTGGTTATCCTAACAGTTGCCTCTTTTTTAATCTTTTTAGGTTCTCGAAATGATGCCGTCACCGTGGCTAAAAGCATTAAATCTGGCGTATTAACCGCAGATGAGATTAATATTGCCTTTCAAAATGTGAGCGGAAAAGTCATCAAACGATTTGTCGAAGAATCACAATTTGTAAAAAAAGGGGATCCGTTAATGCAATTAGAAGATGTCGATACTAAGTTAGCTATCGATCGTCTACAAGCGCAGGTTGACAGCCAAAAAGCGGCAGTTGCTCAAGAACAAGCTGCCATTGCGATCACCGAAAACGAAACAAATTTAACCGAATTATCCACTTGGCGTAAAATTGAAGAAGTGAAAGCAAATTTAGAAGCCGCTAAATCAGCTCACAATTTAGCTCAAATGGAGTTTGATCGTCAAACTCAATTACGTAAAACAGGGGGAAACTCGCAATCGCAACTTGATACCGCCCGTAATGCCTTTACGGTTGCGAAAATGCAAGTTGTTCAGATTCAAAGCCAATTATCCACCTTAATGATTGGTGCAACACCCGAACAAATTAATCAATTTGAGCAAACTCGAAATGCAACAGGTATGACAATACAATCTGTTACTATTGCCCGACAAAAACTTCAAAATCGACAAAATCAGTTAGCTCAGCTCCAAGCACAACTTGCACAAGGTGAAGCTGACTTAAAACAGCTACATATCAATTATCAACGATTAACATTAACGGCTCCTGAAGATGGCAAAGTATTAAAAATCATGTTTGAAGATGGTGAATTAGCTCCGACAGGCGCACCAGCAGTGTTATTAGAGACCGATCGTAAATACATTGATATTTATGTAAACGAAAAAATGGTTAATGACTACCAACCGGGCACAACGGTTAAAGCCAATGTTATCGCCCTTGATAAAGAGATAAAAGGTAAAGTTCGTTTTGCAACCGCAGCACCTTCTTTTGCGGATTTACGTATGACACGTGAACGTGGTCAAGCTGATTTAACCTCTTATCAGGTCAGAATATATATGGAATCTATTCCAAAACTTTTAACCGGTATGACAATCGAGGTTGATCAATGATGCAAAACATCATTAAATCTATGCTTGAAGAACTTGACGCAATGTTGTCAGGTCACTTCATTCCATATTATAAAGTTGCAATAGGATTAGCAGCCATTGTTGCGCTAATCTTTTCCATTGTGTTAAGTCATGGTGCCGTTTTTGAAGGTAAGATTGCGGTTATTGATCTTGATGGTTCACACTATTCAACGGAATTAATCAGTAAAGTCAATACTTCGCCTTATATCGAAGTATCCGAAGTCATCCGATCACCGGTGAATCCTATCACTTTAGTTTCGCACGATCGCAATTTAGGGGTACTTTATATTCCTAAAGGATTAGAGAAAAGTCTTAAAAAAGGTGACCAAACTGTTCGTTTAGGGTATTTTGCCGATGATACCAATGATGCACAAAATGCCAAAGTGTTACAAAGCTTAAATGAATATATTCCTGAGTTAGGGGCTGAACTTAGCGTTGGTAAAGTGTCTGCATTAGGTTTAGGACATGAAGGGACAGAAGCCACCTTATCGCCAATGCAACTTAAAACGCGCTATATGTTCAATCCAGCTAGCTCTTCCACTATATCGACAATTATCTATTTTGTTTACTTCTTTTCGTCACTGACGTATGGATTAACTTCTTTAATGATTGTCGGTCGTTTAAAAGTCACTGGCATGTGGAATACAGTTTTAGAAAGAGGCTTTGTTGCACTATTAGCAAGAACAGTCCCTTATGCATTATTTTATACGACCGGATTAACATTAATAACCGCCGTATTAGTGATCTTTGGACAATTACGTTTTGATGGTAACTATTTTATTTTTATACCAAGCATTTTCATGACTGGACTTGCGTTTGGTTGGTTAGGTTTTTTACTTTCCTGGAAAACCAATAATCCAGGTGAAGGTGCAAGCAAAATGATTTTCTTAGTGCCACCGGGATTTATTATGGGTGGATCAACCATGGCGGTCGGGATTATGCCACTTTGGACTTACTATGTTAGTCATGCATTTCCTTTAGTCTGGCTATTTCGATTCTTCCGAGATATCGCCATGCGAGGACGTTCACTGATTGATATGCTATCTACCTATGGCACTTTCATTATTTATTTAACTGTCATTGCGTTTGTGGTGATGATCGTTTTTGAACGAACGCAAAAATCCATTGCACAACCCAAAACCGACCTAAGCTAACTCGTTAATAAAGTTATTGAAACTCTCATTGGGTTTCAATAACGACTTTCACTGTATTAAACTTTGGACTCAACGTCATTTCTTTTTTATTGATAAAATTTCTAAATATTTCGGTCAAATTATCCAATTTGTGATCTTCATCACTTCATTAAACGAAATACACGTTATTTTTTTGATGATTTAAGTATTTTTCATTATCCATTCAAGTTTGCTAATTAACTGAATAACAATACAATATTATTTTTAAGTTATTATTACTCCCCTTACCCTTTCTTTCACTTCCTTTCAAATGAAAAGGTTTTCACGTTTTTACAACCAAAATCGGTTTTGTGACTCACCTATCATTTTTCGATCCTTTGCATATGTTTAAATTGAATAACAGAATGAAAGCAAAACAAGTAATTATGTTATGAATGATTTAATAATGAATACATTGCAACGTCGAGAAAAAATTATTTATTTACTCGGTAAAGAAAATACCGTTTCAGTCAATAAATTAAGTAAGCTTTTTAAAGTTTCAACTGTCACCATTCGTAATGATCTTCGCCATTTAGAACAAAAAGGTTGTGTATTGCGTTCCTATGGCGGTGCTATGCTAAATAAAGCTTTCGCTTTTGATAGACCTTTACAAGATAAAAGTCGTATTAACTCTACCATTAAAAATAAGATAGCCCAAAAAGCGGCAGAAATGGTTAAAGATGGTGATCGCATTATTCTCGATTCAGAGTCAACAACTGCGGCCATGGTGCCTTACCTGCGTGAAAAACAAAATCTCATTGTTTTTACCAATGCAATTAATATTGCCTACGATTTATCAATCAATACTGACATTGAAGTCATCATTGCTGGCGGTAATATTCGAAAAAAAGCCTTTTCTATTTCGGGACCAACCGTAGAACAACAACTTAAAATGTATCATTTTAATAAACTTTTTTTAGGTGTTGATGGCTTTGACCTTAGCGCAGGTATCACAACCCCCAATTTTGGCGAAGCATCGGTTAATCGAGTCATGTGTCAAGTTTCAGGTCAAATCATTGCGATAACGGATTCAAGTAAATTTGGACGTAAAAGCTTTTGTATGATTGAAAAAATCAATCCTATTGAAACGCTGATTACAGATTCAAACATTCCAAAAGAATATTTAACGCAATTACACACATTAGGCATTAATGTGGTTATTGCCAATCTATAAACTTTTCTCTTTTTTTATTTTTATGACTTAACGAACAGGATCACTATTATGCAACAATACTTAAATTATTCGAAAGAGTGGTTAGAACAACACGGCGCAATTCATACAGCTAAAGAAATTTGTCAACAACCTAAAATTTGGCGTGATTTGCTTCAATTACTTTCCCAAAGACAACCTCAAATAGAAGCCTTTCTAACCCCTTTACTGGCTGATCCGAATTTAGTTATTATCCTTACCGGTGCGGGATCTTCTGCTTTTGGCGGTGTCGCCCTTGCACCATGGCTAAGAGAACAGACTAAACGCAATGTTTATGCTTATGGCACTACTGAAATTGTTGCTGATCCATTACAATATTTATCTGCCCATAAAAAAACATTAATTGTTTCGTTTGCTCGTTCTGGCAACAGCCCTGAAAGCGTTGCAACCGTAAAATTAGCCGATCAAATCGTTTCAGATTGCTATCACCTATTTTTAACCTGTAATCCCAATTGTGCATTAACCGATTATGCTAACCATAAAAATAATGCTCAGCGTATATTTCAATTAGTCCTGCCAGAAGGAACGCATGATCTTGGGTTTGCGATGACATCGAGTATTAGTAGCATGATATTAGCCACACTGCTGCTTTTAGGCGGTATCGATACTCATGATGCAAATGATGCAGTCATGAAAATTGCCACTATTTGTGAGCAACAACTTTTAAATTGGCAAACCATCACAAAACAATTAGCCAAAAAAAATCATGAACGAGTAATTTATGTTGGTAGTAGTTGCTTCACTGGCACCGCTCAAGAAGCCGCATTAAAAATTTTAGAACTCACTGCCGGTAAAATTGCAACCCGATTTGATTCAATATTAGGTTTACGCCATGGCCCTAAATTTATGATTAATGAAAAAAGTTTAGTGGTATGTTTCTTTTCTAACGATGCTTATATCCACCAATACGATATCGATTTATTTAATGAGTTAGAACACGATCGTATCGCAACAGATGTACTTGCTTTGAGCGGTCAGCAGAGCACGCATAAACAAATATTGTCGGTTGATTGTCATCTTTCCGATTGTTGGTTGATTTTTCCTTACTTAGTTTTTGCTCAAATGTTAGCGTTTGAAAAATCACTGAGTGTTGGATTAACCCCTGACAATCCTTGTCCTACCGGTGAAGTGAATCGAGTTGTAAAAGGTGTGACCATTTATCCATTTCATCAAATTTAAGTCATCAATCCGATTAAACCTTTAAATAAAAGGATAAAAAAATATGAGTACTCCCAATATTCTTATGACACGTATTGATAACCGCTTAGTTCATGGTCAAGTCGGTGTGACTTGGGTGAATGCGCTTGGCGCTAATCTTTTATTAGTTGCCAATGACAGCGCTGCGCAAGATCCGGTACAACAAAATCTGATGGATATGGTTATTGCAGAAGGAATTCAAACGCGTTATTTCACCTTGCAAAAAACTATCGACATTATTGGCAAAGCCGCTGAACGTCAAAAAATCTTTATTGTTTGTAAAACACCACAAGATGTTCTAACTCTAATTAAGGGTGGCGTACCCATTAAATTTGTCAATGTTGGTAATATGCACTTTTATGAAGGGAAAAAACAGATCCATAAAACGGTATCCGTTGATGACAATGATATCGCTGCTTTTAAAGAGCTGGAAAAGTTAGGCGTCACTTGCGAAGTTCGCCGTGTACCAGACGAATCTGGCGAAAAAATAGCAGATTTACTCAATCTATCATCATAGCAAGAGGGGCAAATTATGTTAATGGATGCTTTATTGATAGGACTACTAGCCGGTATTGCTGGCGTAGACTTATATGACGGACTTACGCATTTACACAGACCAATCGTAATTGGACCGTTAGTTGGGTTGATTTTGGGTGATGTAAAAACAGGTTTATATGTGGGTGGTTCATTAGAACTGGTCTGGATGGGCATGGTTCCACTCGCCGGCGCACAACCTCCAAATGTTGTTATAGGCGGCGTGATTGGTACCAGTTTTGCAATTTTAACACATACTGAACCTAAAGTTGCCATTGGGATAGCGGTTCCCTTTGCCATAGCGGTACAAGGTTGTATTACCCTTTTATTTACATTCTATTCGCCAATGATGCACAAATGTGATCGCTATGTTGATCAGCTCAATTTTAAAGGTATTGAGTGGGTGAACTATCTGGGGATGATAATTCTATTTTGTTTCTATTTCATTGTCGCATTTTTACCTATCTATTTTGGTGCTGATGCAGCAACCGCGTTAGTTGAAAAATCACCTAAATGGTTATTAGATGGGCTTAGTGTCGCGGGCGGAATGATGCCAGCAATTGGTTTTGCAATGCTAATGAAAATTATGATGAAGAAAACGTATGTTGCTTACTTTATTTTAGGTTTTCTGGGGGTGACCTATCTTAATTTACCTATTTTAGCCATTGCGTTAGGTGCTTTAGCCATTGCAATGATTGATTTCTATAATTATAGCCGTGATAACAATGACAGTAACAAGTCTGTAAGCGCAACTTCAGTGGAGGTAGAGGATGGAATTTAATGATGATCATGACCAAAAAATGGCAGATAAAGAAGAAAAACGTATGGCACAAGCACTCGCCACAAGTAAAGTCTCGGCAGATACGTTTACCGACCAAAGCCAAGATGTCACACTATCTAAAGGTGATATAAACCGAATGGCGTTTCGCTCATTGGCGTTGCAAGCATCATTTAATTACGAACGGATGCAAGCTGGCGGTTGGCTTTTTACCGTATTACCTGCATTGCGTAAAATTCATAAAAATAAGGATGATCTAAAAAATTCTATGCACATGCATATGGAATTTATCAATGTTCATCCTTTCGATGCGACCTTTTTATCTGGATTAGTCTTAGCCATGGAAAAAGGAAAAGAAAACATATCGACTATTCGGGCGGTAAAAGTTGCCTTAATGGGGCCATTAGGCGGAATCGGTGATGCGCTATTTTGGCTCACCTTATTACCAATCTGCGCAGGGATTGGCGCCTCATTAGCTTTAGAAGGAAGTCTGTTTGGTCCGATCATTTTCTTGTTAATGTTCAATTTAGTCCATTTCGGTCTACGTTTTGGACTTGCTCATTACGGTTATCATGCAGGAACCAGTGCGTTACCTTTATTAAAATCCCATACTAAGCGTATTTCACACGCAGCCTCCATTGTCGGTATGACCGTTATTGGTGCACTGGTTGCCTCTTACGTGCATTTTTCAACGCCGTTAGAAATTAATGCGGGTCAAGCGCATATTGCGTTACAAGCGGATGTGCTCGATAAACTTATGCCGAATTTGTTACCACTTGGATTTACATTAACTATTTATTACTTGATGAAACGTAACTTTTCACCCGTTAAATTAATTGGGTTAACGGTGATTATTGGTGTGGTCGGCAAATTAGTGGGAATTTTATAGAGGAAATTTATGTTAGGCGTAATATTAACAGGTCATGGTAGCTTTGCTACCGGACTTTTTGAAGCAGCAACACAAATCATTGGTGAACAAACACAATTTAATGCCGTTAATTTTCCTGATGGCATGAGTAGCGAACAATTAGCAGAACAGTTAAATACGGCATTAAAACAGTGTGATCGTGGTCAAGGTGTGATATGTTTGACAGATATTGTTGGTGGTTCGCCTTTTCGACTAGCCGCCATGTTGAGTTATCAATATAATAATATTGAAGTGATAAGTGGGACTAATCTGCCATTATTACTTGAAATATTATTACAGCGAGAGGATCTGGACTTAGCAACAATTCGTCAAGAAACCATTGAAAATGGGCAAAGAGCGATAACGAGCTTATGGCACGAGCACCAAAAAAAATCACCTAAAAATGAGGAGTGTTCTGATGGAATTTAAGCAAATCCACGCCAAACAAGTGTTAACACCGGTTGGCTGGCTTGATAATGTCATTGTCACCATTCAAAACGGAATCATCACGGATATCACACCGAATGATAAACCGTGTCCTAATCAAATCAAACTATTACCGGCACTGATTGATACGCATATTCATGGTGTCATGGGCGCCGATACCATGGATGCGACCCATGAATCACTCAATACCATGAGCAATTTTTTAGCCCAACATGGGGTAGGTGCTTTTTTGGCAACGACGGTGACAGAAAGCCATGACAAAATCGAAGCCGCATTACGACAAGTTAAAAACAGCATTCAGCAAGGCGTAACAGGCGCAACTTTGTTAGGTTCTTATCTGGAAGGTCCTTTTTTTAATGCTATTCATAAAGGTGCCCACCCAGAAGCATTACTGCAAGCCCCCGATCGCGCTACAATTGAAAAATGGCTAACCTTAGCCGAAGGAACATTAAAGTGTATCGCTTTAGCGCCCGAGTATCCCAATGCTTTAGCCATTATCAAATGGTTACGTCATCAAAATATTCGGGTCATGATTGGGCATACCAATGCAGATTATCAAACAACAAAAGCCGCACTTTTAGCAGGCGCAAGTGGTGTAGTGCATTGCTATAATGGCATGTCAGGATTACATCATCGTAACCCAGGTGTAGTGGGTGCAGCTCTCAGCATAGATCATTGCCAAACCGAAATCATTGTTGATGGTCACCATGTACACCCTGCCGCAGTTGCAATTGCCCATAAGTGTTGTGGAGAAAATTTACTTTTAATCACCGATGCTATGCGCGCAACGGGTATGCCTAATGGTGACTATTATTTAGGTCAGTTGCGAGTGCATATGAAAGATAATGTTGTTCGCACCGATGATGGAAACTTGGCAGGTAGCACATTAACTCTTGATTGTGCAGTTAATAATTTGGCAAACTTTACTAATACTTCTTTTGATAAGGCTTGGCTACATGGTAGTTATTACCCAGCCAAAGCATTAGGCATAGACAACACATTGGGTAGCATTGCGCCAGATAAAATCGCTAATTTGGTTGTTCTTAATGAACAAAATCAATTGATTGCAACTTTAGTCAAAGGCAATATCGTTTATCAATCTAATCAATTCAACGAACAATATATCACTCACCCCAAACAAGTTTAATAAATATGGAAAATGCCTGAATAATAACTCATCATTAATAGCAATTGAGTTTTGATTTAAGCAAATTAGGAGATCAGATGAAAAAAATAATATCAAAGGGAATCATAGCATTAACAACTGTTTTATCTTTCAATGTACCAGCTATAGAAACAGTGAACGATTTTACATTAGAACAAGTTGTTGTTTTTAGTCGCCATGGTTTGCGAGCACCATTAGCTAGCCCTAATAGTACGTTGGGTAAAGTCACGCCCAATCAATGGCCGCAATGGGATACCCCAGCGAGTTATTTAACGACTCGTGGTGGGGCATTAGAAAGCTATTTTGGTCACTATTTCAGTGAATGGTTAGTCGATAACAAATTATTAAATCAAGATCGTTGTCCAAACGACCAAGATGTTTATATTTATACCAATAGTTTGCAACGCACAATTGCCACCGGACAGTTTTTTGCGGTTGGTGCTTTTCCGGGTTGTCTTGTGCCAATTATCCATAAAGAAAAGCTTGGCAGCATGGATCCGCTATTTTTTCCTGTCATTGATGATAATAGTTCAGCCTTTAAACAGGCCGCAATCAATTCAATTAACCAAACTGCCGATACCAAAGGCATTGAAGGGCTGAATGAAAAACTGGGTAAAGCGTATCAAGACATGTCGACTATCCTAAATTACCCTAATTCAACCAATTGTATTACACATAAACAGTGTGATTTTGCACATTTACCCACCGAGCTTATTATTGAAAAAGGCAAGGAACCTGGCATAACAGGCGCACTTCGCACGGGAACATCCATTGCTGATGCTTTTATCTTACAATATTATGAAGGATCGCCTTTACATGATATTGCTTGGGGGCAAATAAAGGATAAACAACAATTCGAACAATTAGTTGCGATCAAAGAGCACTACAATAGCGTTTTATTTGGATCGCCCGTTGTGGCAAAACAAGTGTCAGCAAAATTAGTTAATTATATTAATCACGCTTTTTCAGAAAATGAAGTACATCCTAAATTTACGCTGTTAGTGGGACATGATTCCAATGTAGCCTCCCTACTTTCAACAATTAAAATTAAGCATTACACGTTACCAGAGCAGTTTGAAACCACCCCTATTGGTGGGAAAATTGTCTTTCAAAAATGGCGTAATAATCACAATGGCGAAGCATTGATGAAAATTGAATATTTTTATCAATCCACCGACCAGATCCGTGACTTAGTACAATTAAACCGTCAAAACCCACCTCATAAAGTCGTATTAGAAATGGAAAATTGTCCTATTAATGCTAATGGATTTTGTTCATTTTCAACGTTTAAACAAGTGCTGAATCATCTCATCCAATAGCATTAATTTTATCGCTCGTGTGCTTAAAAAGTCACTTAAGCACACTCTATCAAATCCTAAAACATAACGATGTATTTTGATGTTAGCCGTGGCTCACTCATTTCGTAAAAATAAAATGAGTTCACCATTATAACTATAAAATCACTTTTTAGTGACAATACATACCCCCCATTATTAACTGACAGTAAGTGACTGCCAGTGTAATAAATTAACGCTCATTTCAAGTTAATTACCCATACTTTTCTATTATAATTTTCCTGCACTTCCACAAATGCGAATTTTTTCTTCCACAATTTTCGCCATAGCTAATTTAGCTGGTTGCATATAATGTCTTGGATCGTTAGCATCAGGGTGATGATTAAAATCTAGCTTTAACGCATCTGAAAAAGCAATTTTTAATTCCGTTGCCACATTCACTTTACAAATGCCTAAGGAAATCGATTTTTTTACCATCACTTCAGGGATACCCGATGCGCCATGTAATACCAGTGGAATATCAACTTTATCGCGTATTTTGGCTAATCGTTCAAAATCAAGTTTAGGTTCACCTTTATAGAGCCCATGAGCTGAACCAATGGCAACAGCTAGCGAATCGATACCTGTGCGCTCGACATACGCTTTGGCGGCATCCGGATCTGTAAATGCACTCTCTTTATCTTCAACAATTAAATCATCTTCTTGCCCACCAAGCCTGCCTAATTCGGCTTCAACACTTGCATTATATTGATGACTAAATTCAACCATTTTTTTCACAATTTCAATATTTTCTTCATAGGGATGATGTGACGCATCAATCATAATCGAGCGAATACCCGCTTCAATTTTTTCTTTAATATCACTGATGTTTTCGTGGTGATCCAAATGTAACGCAAATGGAAAGCGCAGCATTTGTGCTGCAGTTTTGCAAATATTAATTAAGTAGGGTGTGCCTGCATATTGATAAGTTGACGGTGTTGCTGCGAGTATAACCGGTGATTCCATTTTTTTAGCTGTATCAACCACAACTTGAATGGTTTCCAGATTGTGTATATTAAACGCAGGTACGGCATATTTTTCACGTTGTGCTTTTTTTAACATCTCTTGACTAGAAATAAGATACATAAGTCACTCCTAATTAACCTTATATTTTTAGATAATTTTTGTAATTTTCACTTGTTGATAATAGTGGTCGTAATGACGCATATTCACAAACCCTGTCTGTGATTCCATGGCATTGAGCATTCCCATCGTCATAGCTCGAGCTAACATCACTTCAATCGATTCATTTTCATGCAAGCTGACTGCCAGCCCAGCTAAAGTAATATCTCCTGAACCCACCGGATTAATGACCTTAATTTGGGGAATTGAAGCTTGATAATATTGATGATGGCAACGCGCAAACGCTCCATTTTTCCCTAATGAGATAACAATAATCGGAATGTCACTTAATAACGGATGGTTGAGTGCTTGGATTAATGAATGGGTATCATCCGCATCAATCTTCATCTCAATGATTTGTTGTAATTCTTCTTTATTTGGCTTGATTAAATAAGGTTTGTGTTTTGAAATCAGTGTTGCATAGAGCATTTTGCCTGATGAATCTAACAACACCGGAATTTGACGTTTTTCAGCTTGTTCAATTAATTTAACATAAAAATCGATGGGAAAACCTTGAGGCAATGACCCCGATATTGTAATGATTTTGGCTTGCTCAAGCATGGTTTCATAATGGTTCAGAAATTGTTCAACATCATTACTGTCCAACTCTGGGCCTGACTCTAAAATTTCGGTTTGATTGCCTTCATGCAAAATAGCAATGCAGTTTCTTGACTCCTGTTTAGTTATATAAAAGCAATAAGCAATGTTATCTTTGTCTAACTGCTTTTTAATGTATTCACCAGTTGTTCCACCAATAATGCCAGAGGCTAAAACAGGTATACCAGAAAATTTTATACCTCGGGTCACGTTAAGCCCTTTACCACCAGCTGTCTTTTTTACATTCGATACCCGATTAATATCATCAATAATTAATTTATTTAAAGGGTATGCGATATCCACTGAAGGATTCATTGTAATCGTTAATATCATATTCTCACCTACATGTTAATGCTTTGTGAGAAATAACCATTGAGCAACCGTAATCTTTAAACTAACACCTATTTTCAACTGGTTAAAAAAGACTTAAACCGTATTGATGAAAATAACGTTTTTCGCTCCACTCAATTGTCTTAAAAAAGTAGTACACCATGACCAGAAAAATATCTCAAACCGCTATTAAATTGACGCCTTGCTGCTCAAATTCTTGTCGACACCTATCATCAATACCCGAATCCGTAATGATAGTGTCTAATTTATTGAGCGGTAACACGATGTTGATTCCATTGCGTCCAAATTTAGATGAATCTAAAACTGCGACGACTTTTTTAGCGGCATTTGCCATAATATTACTAATGGTGTAACCTTCATTAAACGTTGTTATTCCTCGTTTTGCATCGATTCCATCTGCGCCGACAAATAAAATATCAGCAGAGATGCCGTCTAACGATTGCTCAGCAATTTTTCCATGAAAAGAGCGAGTCTTGTGTCTGAGTGTTCCGCCACATATAAATAACATAATGTCACTATTGTCGGAGAGAATAAAAGCAGAGGTAAGACTATTGGTAATGACAGTGATATGCTTTAATTTAACCAGTTCTTCAGCTATCAACATCGTGGTGCTACCACTATCTAAAATAATAATATCGCCTTCTTTAACATGTTTAACTGCTTCAATTGCAATGCGTTTTTTAGCTTCAATAAATCGCTGATAACGTTCTTCTAATTGCAATTCTTTAAATGATTTGATGTCATCATTGTCAATAATTTTGGTTGCACCACCATGAAATCGGCTTAGCACGCCTTGTTTTTCTAATAATCTAAGGTCTGTTCTAATGGTCACTTCAGAAACTCCATACTGTTCTGACAGATCACTGACCAATACCGTACCTTTCATATTAAGAATATTTATAATTTGTTGGCGTCTTTCACTTGCGTTCATAATATTTCCTTTTTCGAAATCTTTTCAGCAGTGTATAACAAACAAAATCAAAAGATAAGTTTTCATTTTCAATGATTGACGTTAATCAATAGTTAATTGCAGTTGAGCAATATTTTTCCATTCATGGCTCGCCCATTTAAATTGGTAACTTGCTCAATAAACGAATCAAAATCACGGATACCAGCAACCAGTTCATCCAGTTTTATTTTTCCTTCTACAAAAAATTGGCTTACCAGTTGCCACTCTTTGCCTGGCCATGGCGCAGAATAATTCATCCAACTACCTAAAATTTGTAATTCTTTTCGTAAAATTAAACTAAATATTTTTTCTGAAAGCGTCAGATCATTATGTAAAGTGCCAACCAAACCAATTTGAGCTCGTGGACCAGCAATCTCAATGGCGAGTTTAACGGTAATCGGTGATCCAGCCGTTTCTAATACCAACTGATCAAACCGATTGATTGATAATGCTTGATAAATTTCATCTGCTGTAAGGTCTTTTGAGTTATAGACCTGATCTGCGCCTAAGCGTTTAGCTAGCAAAAGGCGATCGTCATTAATATCAAGAACAGTTACCGTGTTGGCACCCATTGCTTTTGCGCATTGCATAGCAAGCAATCCAATTGTACCGCCGCCTACAATGACCACGTTTTTATCTTGGCAACCACCAGCTAATAAAATGGCATGCATTCCCACTGTCATTGGTTCGAAAAAAGCCCCTTGAAGTGGTGTAACGCCTTTTGGCAATTTAAAGGCATTTTTTTTATTTAATAAAATATACTCAGCAAATCCCCCCGTTATTCTTGAGCCAACAAAGGTATAGTGCTTACAAAGTGAGTAATAATGTTTTTTACACTCATCACAAGCAAAACATGGCAATAAAGGGGCACATGAGATTAAATCACCTATTTCAAATTCGGTCACACCGCTACCTAATTCTGTCACAACACCACTAAATTCATGCCCCAGTGTAATAGGGTAAAAATGTGCGCCATGATGAAATATTCGAGGTATATCCGAGCCACACAATCCCGAATAAGCGACTTTAACTAAAATCTGATCCGGTGAGATTATTTTGGGTACTGGAATATCCTTTATAGATAACGTACCTCCTTCATTGACTAGAATCACTTTCATTTTATGTTCCTTTTTAAATAATCAATTTTGTTAATGCATGCTTTCACTGACATTTCAGTGAAAGCATAGAAATCAACTTCATTTCAATAACTTATTGCTTTGTGTTTATCGCCTCTATTTATTTAATTTTGCCCAGTTGCAACTTGATATTTTCGAGCTCGTTTCCATGTTAAAAATAGGCAGAAAAGATAGAAAATTCCAATAGCGATAAATCCAATAGGTTGTTTCAAATTGACTAGTTGAACCATGATATAAGTAATAGGCGATCCACCTTGATCCATAGCACCGACTGAAATACCGGTATCGGAATTGATCGTACCTGCATTGAGGGCTAATTGGGTCGTAAGTGGAATCATTTGTGTAGCAATCCATAGTGTGATAGCAATGATGATGGAACCGGAAAGAATAATTCTAAATAAATTACCTTGGTGAATCGCTACCCCCATCGCAATGAAGAAGCCAATCGTTGCTAAATCCCCAAAGGGTAAGACCTCATTACCCGGTAATATAATGGCGATAAAAATACTTAAAGGAATAAAAATTAAACTAGCCGAAACAACGGTTGAATGTCCTAATAATAGAGCAGGATCTAAACCGATAAGAAAATCTTGCCCACCAAATTTAGATTGTAAATGTTTACGTGCCTGTTTAGATATTGGTGTTAAGCCATCCATAATCGGTTTAATTACGCGTGGCATCAATAACATTACTGCGGCTGTTTGAATAGCAAGTTGTAATGTCTCTTTAACGCCATATCCGGCTAATATTCCTAACAAGATCCCCATAAATAATCCAACAGTGACCGGTTCACCAAACGCGCCAAATCTTTTTTGCATGTCAACGGCGTTAAAGTTAATCTTATTAATAACAGGTATTTTCTCAATCACAGCATCAACAAATACCGCAATTGGTCCACAATAAGCAGATGTGCCATGCGGAACAGCAATGCCTTCAAGTTCAAAAAACTCTTTAGTATCTTTGGCAAACCAATCCCCTAGCTTATAAGCAATAATGGCATGGACAATTACACCTGCGATACCTAACCAGTAGGATCCAGATGCGATATAAACCAGTGCACCAGTAAAGGTCATATGCCAAATATTCCAAATATCAACATTAACAACTCGAGTGAGTTTAGAAACCAACATCACAATATTGACGGCTATAGCAATAGGAATTGCAACTAAAGCAATTTGTGATGCCCATGTCATCGGCGCAGCGCCGGGCCAACCAACATCAATAACATTCAAACTGATATCAAATCTTTCTGCCATGGCTTTTGCTGCTGGTCCAACTGAACTTGTGAGCAACCCCACAACCAAACCGATTCCAACAAAACCGATGCCTATATGAATACCAGCTTTTAAGGCATCACCCACTTTCATTCTTAACACTAATGAAAAGAGAATAATCACAATCGGCAACATGACTGAAGGGCCAAGATCCAAAATGTACTGCATAATTTCGGTAAACATATACTTATCCTTTTAGAATCGACAATATTTTATCTTTTAGCTGATCAATCCCTACCCCCGAAACAAAAGGCATACCGTGTACAATCGGGATATCACCAAAAGTTTGATCCATTCTGGCTGTAGTACAGATCAAATCGACATCATCAATAAAAGTATTAATTTCATTAATACGACACTGAACAAGATCTAACTTAATATTATTTTCTTTGCAGAGTTCTTTTATCTCTTCTGCAGCCAAAGTTGATGTTGCAACTGCACCACCACACGCAACAATAATCTTTTTTTTCATAATGCCTCCTAAACAACTTCCTAATTAAATATCACGTTATTAAATCGCTCAGCTATCTGATCTTGCTGTGCATTTAATAAGAAGTGATAGAACTCTTTATCTTGTAAATTTGAAAATAATGCTTTTAAAAGCGTGAGTTGATCTTCCGGTGAAGTCACGACCAGTGAAATGATTAATGAAACTTCTACAATACTGTCTTCATCTGCTCGATTAAACGCAACAGGTGATAGTGTTCGAACAATAAAGATAGCCGGCGATATAGCATGCTCTGCTTCACAATGAGGAATGGCAACCGCATAACCATCAAGCGCAATACCCGTTGGAAATGTTTTTTCCCTTTCTATCAATGCTTCTAAATGACTTTTTTTGGCAATCCCTTTTTGTTGTAGTTGTTCACTAATATAAGTAAGCGCTTCTTGTTCATTGTTAAATCGAAGATCATCTTCGATAAAGAGCTGACATTTGTTCATCTTTGATCACCCTTATTGCCTTTCTTCATTTTTTTAATAATGCTTTCGAAATCAAAAGTTATAATGAAAGATTATTTTCTTTCGAAATTAAAAGCAAATGACAATTATTATTTTTGTGATCGAAATCTATTTTTTAAGTAAAATTTGAAATTGATTGTGATAAATTTATGATTGGGCATAATATAGTTCATGATCTTCATCACAAAAGCGCGTTCTCGATATTGAAAATATCATTAAAATACTCAGAATATTATTGATAAAAAACGGAAAGGTAAGAGGTCTTTGTGTCACAAAAAACTCAACAGGTATTTGTATTAATGGGGGTATCAGGAAGTGGTAAATCAGCTGTTGCCAAACATGTGGCTTATGATCTTGATGCCGCTTTTTTAGATGGTGATTATTTACATCCTAAAGCCAATATTTTAAAAATGCGCAGTGGTATGCCTCTAGATGATGAAGATAGAATGCCGTGGCTTCGTGTAATTAGTGATGCAGTATTTGCCATGAGCAATGTTAATCCTATTTCAATTATTATATGCTCAGCGTTAAAAAAACAATACCGAGATATTATTCGAGGCGAAAATAAAAATATTCATTTTATTTATTTAAAAGGTGGGTTTGAGGTCATTGCAAACCGTTTAGCTGAACGTCAAGGTCATTATCAAAAAATGGGAATGTTACAATCCCAATTCGATACTTTAGAAGAACCATCACAAGATGAAAACGATGTTTATACCGTTAATATCGAACAACCTTTAGCCGATGTAGTCAATGATACCGAATGTATCATACAGAAAATCTGTAACAGCTAAACAATCACTTTCTGCAATTATTGTTAATCAGTTGGTAATGTATCATCAACTATTCTGCCGATGTATCGGCAGAATAATCGAGATAATTTAACATTATTTTTTAATAAAATTATCCACTAATAAATTTACAACATCCCCCATTTTGCCACTCAATGATGCTTTGACGCTATATAGCGCCATTCCCATCACTTGAGATGCTTGAATTTCCGGTGGCATAACCAGCTCATTAGCACTTGTTTTGACATCTAATAAGGCAGGTCCAGAATGTGCTAAAAATGATTGCATCGCCGCTTCAAGTAAATCTGAATCTTCTACTCTGATCGAAAACAGTCCCATTGCACTAGCCACTTTAGCAAAGTCTGGATTGTGTAAATCGGTGTAATGATCCACAATTCCTTCTACTTTTTGCTCTAATTCGACAAAGTTGAGAGAGCTGTTATTTAATACAATAATTTTTATCGGTAACTGTTCTTGAATAGTCGTCAGTAAATCTCCTAATAGCATACTAATGCCACCATCACCTGATAAGGTTATCACTTGTCGATTAGGAAATGCTTTTTGTACGCCTAAAGCTTGTGGCATAGCATTAGCCATGGTGCCATGTTTTAAACTGATGACCGTGCGTCTTTTTCCATTAGTATTAAAGTGTCGACAAGCCCAAACCATTGCTGAACCCACATCAGCACAAAGAACAGCATCATCATTAGCATATTTATCAACTAATTCCGTTAAATATTGCGGATGAATCGTTGATTTTGAAGGCATGGCTTTTTTGTTCAATTTATCCATTGCTTTCATATATAATTGGCGGCATTTTTCTAAAAATGCAGCATCTTGTTTTTCTTCAACTAAAGGGATTAAAGCCGCCAAAGTAGGTTGACTACTTCCGACAACACCTACACTCACTGGATGACGTCGACCAAGGTGAGTTGCATCGATATCAACTTGAATAATGGTGGCATCATTTGGGTAAAATTGAGACCATGCAAAATCAGCGCCTAACATTAGCAGCACATCACACTCTTTAATGGCGGTTAATCCTGATTCAACGCCAAACATGCCCGTCATACCGACATTGTAAGGGTTATTGTATTCAACAAAATCCTTACCTCTTGATGTATGCACAATGGGCGATTTCAATTTTTCGGCAAGTGCAATTAATTCATCATGAGCGCCATTTGCACCTTGTCCGGCAAAAATAGCCACTTTTTGATTTTTATTTAAGATTTCTGCAATTTGGGTAAGCTCTGTATCTGATGGGCGAATGATCGGATTAGGATGATAAATTTTATGCCCACTTTTATCTTCCACTTTTTGTAAACTAATATTATAAGGAATAACCAGAACAGCAACGCCACGTTGATTTATTGCAGCTTGAACGGCAGCCGTCGTAATCTGTCTTGCTTGAGTAGGATCGTTAATTTGACGACAAAAGACAGAACAATTTTTATAAACAGATTCAAAATCAACTTCTTGCGGAAAATCTGTTCCCTGTTGTGAGGTAACCAGTTGACTGGCTAAGAGAATAACAGGTGCTTTATTGCGCTGAGCTTCATAAATACCATTGATAAAATGTAAGCTTCCCGGCCCACAAGAACCAGCACATGCAGTTAGCTGATTAGTCAGATAAGCCTCGGCTCCTGCTGCAAAAGCTCCGACTTCTTCGTGTCGAACATGCACCCACTTAATGTCACTTTTTTTAATGGCACTGGTAATGTAATTGAGTGTATCACCCACAATACCATAACAGTGTTTAACACCAGCTTCCTCTAAGACTTCGATAATAATTTGTGCAACTGATTTTTTTAATGACATACTGTCTCCTAGACACAATTAACAGATTAAATAATCTAAGTTAACTAAATTACACCTAAGTTTTAATAAAGCGAATAGGTTATGAAAAAAAAAGCAAAAAATGTTAAAAATGTAATATTCGTTAATTTTTTTGAGAATAAACTTTTTTGGAAAATATTCCCTATTACAATAAATCAAGGTATTATGGTTAAAATCCAATCGTTCTCATAGAGTGACTTTTTGTGGAAAATTTGTCATCCGGGCAAAATTTATTAACCTCTTTAACTGCATTTTTGCCTCATTACTTTATCGAATATTATCCGCTTATCACTGTTTGTTTATTGCTATTTATAGCAATTTTAATGTTTTCATTCAGCAAATTAAGAATGGATATTATTGCATTGCTAACCATTACAGCTATTTCAGTCACGGGTATTTTAACGCCTGCTGAAGCGTTTTCGGGGTTTAGCGATCCTAATATCATTTTAATTGCGTTATTGTTTATCATTGGTGAAAGTTTAGTCCGTACTGGCATTTCGTTCAAAATGAGCGAATATATTCTTAAGGTATCCGGAAAAAATGATGTTCGAATTATTACCTGTATTATGCTCGGTGTGGCGTTACTGGGTTCAATAATGAGTTCCACAGGCGTTGTCGCTATCTTTATTCCTGTTGCCATCAGTATTGCCAATCATACGGGTATTCATGTTAAAAAATTAATGATGCCACTGTGTATTGCCGCTTTAATTAGTGGCATGATGACATTGGTTGCAACCGCACCTAATCTGGTGGTTAATAGTGAGTTAAATCGAGCAAATTTAACCGAATTCGGTTTTTTCTCTATCACCCCTATTGGGTTAGGCGTGCTTGTTGTTGGCGTCATTTATTGTATATTAACGCGCAATTGGTTATTAACAGCTCAACAAGTTTCTCCGACAAATACCCAGCCACAAAGAAGAAAAATCACAGATTTAATCAGAGACTATAAATTAATTGGTCGGGCACATCGTGCACAAATATTACCAGGCTCGCCTTTTGTTGGTCGTACGATTGATGGTCTACATTTACGAAGTGAACACGGTGTCAATGTTATTGGTATTGAACGTTGGCGCAAATTTCAAAAAGTGTTAATCCCCGTTAACGGGGCAACAGAATTTCGGGAAAACGATATTTTATTATTAGATATGTCCCACTCCGAAGCCGATTATCGAACATTTTTATCGACCAATAATCTTGAACCTAAAGTTTTACGAGGTGAATATTTTTCGGAACAAGTGAAAGAAGTTGGCATGGCAGAAGTGGCGCTATTACCTGAATCGTCACTTTGTGGCAAAACACTCAATGAAATCGATTTTAGAGAAAAATACTTTTTAACCGTAATTGGAATTTGGCGTAATCATGCCCCTGTTGATACCAATAACTTATTCCAAGAACGTTTAGAAATGAGTGATACTTTACTGGTATGTGGGGATTGGGGATCGATTCAAAAATTACAAACTCGTACCAATGATTTTGTTGTTTTAGATTATCCGTCGGATATTGATGATGTTGCACCTGCAAGTTCTCAAGCATTTGCAGCATTAATTAATTTAGCTATTATGATTATATTGATGGTAACGGGGCTTGTTCCTAATGTCGTAGCTGCCCTAATAGCTTGTCTTTTAATGGGAGCAACACGCTGCATCGACATGAATAGTGCTTATAAATCGATACACTGGCCAACACTCATTTTGATCATCGGTATGATGCCGTTTGCTTTAGCACTGAATAAAACCGGCGGCATTTCGCTCATATCGGCATGGTTAGAAATTCATTTACGTTCTTTCAGTCCGTATATGGTGCTGACCTTCATTTTCTTATTATGTTCAACTGTTGGTCTCTTTATTTCTAATACGGCTACAGCAATACTCATTGCCCCTATTGCAATTGATCTGGCAATAAAATTTGGTTATTCACCTTATCCGTTTGCAATGACTGTGGCTATAGCGACCTCTGCTTCCTTTATCACGCCGGTCTCTTCGCCGGTAAAAACCATGGTCGTTGCGCCAGGTGGTTACAGCTTTAGTGACTTTGTAAAAGTCGGTGTACCTTTAACGTTTCTCGTTATGGCGGTGAATATTGCATTAGTACCAATATTTTTCCCTTTTTAACTATTAATTCATCATCAGTTTGATAAAACCAACATATCGATTCTTTTTGATTAAAGATTCTTAATGAAAATTAAGTTATAATTATCCGAGTTTTTTGATGATGGATTATAGACATATGCCACAAACAGCCAAGCCATTAAATATTATTTTTGCTGGTACTCCTGACTTTGCAGCAACCCATTTAAAAGCATTAATTGATGCTAAACATAATGTCATTGCGGTTTTTACTCAGCCCGATCGCCCTGCCGGACGTGGTAATAAGTTAACCGCAAGTCCGGTTAAACAATTAGCAATTGAAAATCATCTTCCTGTTTATCAACCGGCAACACTCAAAACGGAAGAAAATCAAAAAATCATCGCGGAGCTAAATGCCGACATTATGATTGTGGTGGCATATGGTCTTATTTTACCGCAAGCTGTGCTTGATATGCCTAAACTAGGTTGTTTAAATGTGCATGGTTCATTATTACCAAGATGGCGAGGCGCAGCTCCTATTCAACGCGCTTGTTGGGCTGGAGATACTTTAACCGGTATCACAATTATGCAAATGGATGCTGGGCTTGATACGGGTGATATGTTATATAAACTCACCTGTCCAATTGAACCTTCTGATACAAGTGCAACGTTATATAACAAACTGGCGCAATTAGGTCCACAAGGACTACTTAATACTTTAACACTCATTGCTGAAGGGAAAATCCAACCTGAAAAACAGGATCCATCACAGGTCACTTACGCTGAAAAATTATCTAAACAAGAAGCTAAACTTGATTGGAATTTATCGGCACAGCAACTTGAACGTTGTGTTCGCGCCTTTAATCCTTGGCCTGTTAGTTATTTTGAAGTTAATGGCGAACCAGTGAAAGTATGGCAAGCAGAAGTGGTATCCACTCACCACAATCAACCAGTCGGTACTATTTTACAAGCAGACAAAAAAGGGATATGCATTGCAACAAGCGATGGTGCATTAAATATGACACTGCTACAACCTGCCGGAAAAAAACCGATGTCAGCTCAAGATTTATTAAACTCTCGCAAAGCTTGGTTTGTTGTTGGCGAAAAACTAAGTACCAACTAATTAATCAATGTAAAAAATTACAGGATGAATCATCCTGTAATAATTACCTTTTTTTAGCCAGCAAAGTCGCAAATCTCAATTTAATTCGATTACCATGACTATCGGTTTTATGTAATTCCCCAACATTTTCGTTATATTTCAGTATTTCCCAATCCTGATAATATTCCCGCAATTCATTTTCTTTAAACGTAAATGAAAAACCCACAGAACAAGGATAATCAGAAGTAGACATAGCGCTTACAATAAGATTATAACCACCCGATTTAGTCAATTTTTGCATATTATCAATAATTTCAGGGATTTTTTCAGGTTGTAAAAACATCATGACAACCGTTGAAAAAACAAAATCATACTCGCCTTCTAAATTTGCTTGATTGATATCATATACCTTTGCATTAATGTGCTTTAGGTTTTCATCTTTGATGATTTGATTTAAATTACCAATACTTAATTCGGATTTATCAACTGCATTCACATCAAAACCAAGTAGCTGTAAATAGAGCGAATTACGTCCCGAACCACAGCCTAAATCCAATACCTTTCCTAACGGGATAATTTTGCTTGCCGCTAGCACTTCAGAATGTGTTTTGGTCATTTGATACTTTTTAAAAGTATAGTCTTCTGGTAAACAGTAAAATGATAGTTGGCATTGTAAATTTTCAGATACCTGAGCGATACGATGCCATTGCTGAGGCAAAATAAAGGGAGGCTGGTGAGAAACATCATAATGATGTTGCGATATGATTTCCCCTTGTTCAGTTAATATCTCAAAATCGATACTGCCCACTAGGATATTGAGCTTAGCCCAAGTGCCAACTTGCGTATTATGTTTTTCACAAAATGATTGAGGTAATGATTTAGCATTCCAAACAGGTAATGTTTTATAACAAATTAGGTTTTTCAAAATTTTATCACGAGTTAACTAAATTAATAGTTGACTATTATAGTCAATTATTGATGAGATAAACAACGTTTTGTTGGTAACTCAGCAACCAAAACAAAATCATTAAAAGTAAATTTATAGTAGCGAAGTTGACTTTATCAACATATAATCTTCACCATCCTAGACTGTATAGTAAAATAATAGAGGAAAACTTTATGGGATTTTTAACAGGTAAACGCATACTCGTTACCGGTGTTGCAAGTAATCGTTCTATTGCTTATGGTATTGCACAAGCAATGCATCGTGAGGGTGCAGAATTAGCATTCACTTATCAAAGTGATAAATTAAAAGCACGCGTTGAAGAATTTGCGGCTGACTTTGGTTCTAAAATCGTGTTACCTTGTGATGTTGCTCACGATGATAGTATTACTAATCTATTTACAGAACTGGCAAAAACATGGGATAAATTTGACGGTTTTGTCCATGCTATTGCTTTTGCGCCTGGCGATCAATTAGACGGTGACTATGTTAATGCCGTCACTCGTGAAGGTTTTGCTATCGCTCACGACATTAGTTCTTATAGCTTTGTTGCAATGGCTAAAGCATGTCGTTCGATGTTGAATCCAAATTCAGCGTTAGTGACCCTTTCTTATCTTGGTGCTGAAAGAGCGATCCCTAACTATAATGTAATGGGTCTTGCTAAAGCGTCTCTAGAAGCAAACGTGCGTTATATGGCAAATGCTATGGGGCCAGAAGGAATTCGTGTGAATGCTATCTCTGCTGGTCCAATTCGTACTCTTGCTGCATCAGGCATTAAAGATTTCAAAAAAATGCTATCACATTGTGAATCGGTTACGCCAATTCGTCGTACAGTTACAATTGAAGACGTGGGTAATTCTGCGGCATTTTTATGTTCAAACTTAGCATCGGGTATTACGGGTGAAGTTGTGCATGTTGACGGTGGATTTAGCATTGCTGCAATGAACGAGTTAGAACTTAAATAATAGGTATCATTTAAAAATAAAAAAAAGGCATCAATATTGATGCCTTTTTTATTCGTCTATTTTCTAATTTTTTAGGATTAAAAAGGGAAGTCCATACATTCATTTGATTTCATCCTTTGATTTTTGAATCTATTCAGATATATCGTAAGTTCCACACTTTTCTTGTAAGAATTCTTTATCGACTGTTTTTATCGTGTTAACACTAACACGATGTTAATCATTATTCATTTCATGATCTTTTATCATTTCATTGGTCAGTTTTAGTCAAAAATAAAAATTATGAATACTTATCCTTCATTTTCCGTTAAAATCTTAAGATGTTTGCTCAATACAAGTTTGTTGGAGAAAAAATGAAAATAGCAAAAAATACAGTAGTCAGTTTGGCATATCAAGTTCGCACTAAAGACGGGGTTTTGGTTGACGAAGCAACAACTGTTGCACCTCTAGAATATTTACAAGGCGCTGGTAATTTATTACAAGAGCTTGAAAATGCACTAGAAGGCCATCAAGTTGGTGATAAATTTGATGTTGAACTTATCAATGCTTACGGTGATTTTAATGATGCACTGGTGCAAAATGTGCCACGTGATGTATTTGTCGGGGTTGATGAACTTGAAGTTGGCATGCGCTTTTTTGCAGATACCGACCATGGCGCTTTACCCGTTGAAATTACCGCAATTGATGGGGATACTGTGACAATTGACGGAAATCACATGTTAGCGGGACAAGATTTAAAATTTAATGTTGAAGTATTAGCTATTCGTGAAGCAACAGAAGAAGAAATTGCGCATGGACATATCCATGGTGAACATGGTCACGAACATGGGCATGGTGGTTGTGGCTGTGGCGGACACGATCATGAAGATGAAGAAGATAGTGGTTGTTGTGGTGGCGGTCATGGAAGCTGCGGTTGCCATTAAGTCATCATATTAATTTACAAAAAAGCGCTTGATAGCGCTTTTTTGTCATCATGTGAAATATTATTCATTTTTTTGAGAAACAGTTCACAGTTTTCTCAATTTTCAATTCTTTTAAGCCAATTTTCTAAGAATAATTAGTTTTTTTATGAGTGGAATACAAATACTATGCATCCTCCATGTCCAAAACTGATGCCGAGAGAAAAACTTTTACAATTTGGTGTTGAAATGCTAAGTGATGCAGAACTGCTTGCGCTATTTTTACGTACAGGTACACGAAAATTACCTGTTTTAGAACTAGCTCAAAATTTATTAAATGAATTTGGCTCATTTTATCATTTAATGAACGCTACTCATGAGCAGTTTTGTAAAAAACATGGATTAGGTACCGTTAAATATACTCAGCTCAAAGCTGTCATTGAATTATCGCACCGATATTTGAAAGTAAAAATGACAAATGAAAATTATCTCACTTCACCTTCGTTAACTCACCATTATTTAGCTAGTCGCTTAGCTAACAAAGATCGTGAAATCTTCATGGTTATTTTTCTGGACAATCAAAATCACGTCATTACATCTGAAGAAATGTTTATTGGTACTTATAACTGTGTAGAAGTTCATCCCAGAGAAGTAGCCAGAAAAGCATTACAATATAATGCTGCCTCTTTAATTTTAGCCCACAATCACCCTTCTGGTTTAGCAGAACCAAGCCAAGCAGATCGGAATTTAACGCGCAAGTTGGATCAAGTTTGTGAATTAATCGATATCCGTATTATTGATCATATTGTAATTGGTAAAGGTGAATATGTCTCATTTGCTGAACGTGGATGGATTTAATTGTTATTTTTACTTACAATAGAGGTCAATATTTAAAAAGTCTAACTGTGAAAATAATATGACACAACAAATTGAATTATTAGAAACCAAAGTTGCGTTTCAAGAAATCACCATTGAAGAATTAAACCAAGCAGTAACCAACCTTCAAGCCGATGTTAGTAAACTAAAAGAGCAATTAATGTTATTATCACAAAAACTACAAGCCACTCAAACATCGAATATTGCTAATTTATCTGAGGAAACCCCACCACCACACTATTAATTATGTTTATAGTCAGATATCTCAATGATGAAATAATAATGTAGCCTATTTTTAAAAAACTATTAATACTTATTTATTAGATGCTCTTAAATTAACATTAGAAATATCCAGAAGAGTTATAAAAACATCGATATCTAAATCTACTTAAAAATAAATTAACATTGAAATTTCAATTAAACTAATCCCTCTCAATAGATTTTCATGCCATATGTTTATTAAAAACAACATAAGCTTAATTTTTAATCAATTAAAAGAATAGAAATATAGTAGATTTAGATACGATGAACTTAAGGATAAGGAAACCAAAGTTAAAAGATCTGTGATAGATATCATCAATAAAAAACCGGCGTATAGCCGGCTTTTGTATACAATGATTTAAAATCTTATTCAGCTGTTGCTTCTGCTTCTACTGCAGGGCGATCAACTAATTCAATATAAGCCATTGGAGCATTATCTCCGTCACGGAAACCACATTTCAAAATACGTACATAACCACCTGGACGGGTAGCAAAACGTGGACCTAGATCTGAAAATAATTTTTTCACTGTATCTTTATCACGGATACGAGCAAAAGCCAAACGGCGATTAGCTACGCTATCGCTTTTGGCTAGCGTAATTAACGGTTCAACAACACGACGCAACTCTTTTGCTTTAGGCAATGTAGTTTTGATGATTTCATGTTCAACAAGTGAACTAGTCATGTTACGAAACATTGCTTGACGATGGCTGCTATTTCGGTTCAGTTGACGACCACTTTTACGATGGCGCATAACTTTATCCTTCTTATATAAATTTTATTTTAGTCTTCAACAATACTTGCTGGTGGCCAGTTCTCAAGACGCATGCCTAAAGACAAACCACGAGATGCGAGCACATCCTTAATTTCAGTAAGTGATTTCTTACCAAGATTAGGGGTTTTAAGTAGCTCAACTTCTGTACGTTGTACTAAATCACCAATATAATGAACTGCTTCTGCTTTTAAGCAATTAGCAGACCGAACAGTTAATTCGAGATCATCTACTGGACGTAGAAGAATCGGATCAAATTCCGGTTTATCTTCTTTAACTTCAGGTTGACGTACATCACGTAAATCAACGAAAGCTTCAAGTTGTTCAGCCAAAATAGTTGACGCACGACGAATAGCTTCTTCTGGATCGATAGTACCATTAGTTTCCATATCAATAACCAGTTTATCTAAATCGGTGCGTTGTTCCACACGAGCTGCATCGACAGAATAAGCGATACGCTCGACAGGACTATAACATGCATCAACTAATAAACGACCAATTGGTCGCTCTTCATCTTCTGACTTAACGCGAGCAGAAGCAGGGACATAACCACGTCCTCGTTGTACACGAATACGCATACTAATTGAAGCATTTGCATCAGTAAGATGACAAATCACTAAATCAGGATTAACAATTTCAACATCACCATCATGAGTGATATCAGATGCAGTTACCGCACCAATGCCTGATTTGTTTAAAGTCAGCATAACATCATCTTTGGTATGTACACGTACTGCTAATTTTTTCAAATTAAGCAAAATATCAAGTACATCTTCTTGAACGCCTTCTTTAGTACTGTACTCATGCAGAACACCGTCAATTTCAACTTCGGTTACTGCATATCCAGGCATTGATGATAATAAAATGCGGCGTAGTGCATTACCTAAAGTATGACCAAAACCACGCTCAAGTGGCTCTAAAGTCACTTTCGCATGAGTTTGAGTGTATTGAACAACATCAACTAGGTGAGGTTTTAAAAACTCTGTTACAGAACCCTGCATTATGTCCTCTCTTAAGTGCTAAACTTTACTTAGAGTAAAGTTCGACGATCAAATGTTCGTTGATGTCAGCAGATAAATCTGAACGTTCTGGTAAGCGTTTAAATACACCTTCCATTTTGCTAGCATCAACTTCTAACCATGTAGGTTTTTCACGTTGCTCAGCTAACTCTAAAGCAGCTTTAATACGTGCTTGTTTTTTTGATTTTTCGCGAACGCTGATCACATCTTCAGGCGAAACTTGATAAGATGCAATGTTCACAACATGACCATTAACAAGAACAGCTTTATGACTAACTAATTGACGAGCTTCAGCGCGAGTTGCACCAAATCCCATACGATAAACAACGTTATCTAAGCGACGTTCTAAAAGACCTAATAGGTTTTCACCTGTATTACCTTTAATACGTGCTGCATTTTTGTAGTAATTACGGAATTGACGTTCTAAAATTCCATAAATACGTCTAACTTTTTGTTTTTCGCGTAACTGAACACCATAATCTGATAAACGCGGTTTACGCGCACCATGTTGTCCAGGAGCTTGTTCTAACTTACATTTACTGTCAACCGCTCGAACACCAGATTTAAGGAATAAATCAGTACCTTCACGACGACTTAATTTGAGCTTTGGTCCCAAATATCTTGCCATTTTATTTCTCCAATAATCCTAAACATTCAATGTTTAATAAACATTAAACACGACGTTTCTTTGGTGGACGACAACCGTTATGAGGAATCGGAGTAACATCAGTAATATTAGTGATGCGATAACCCGCTGCATTTAATGCACGAATTGTTGACTCACGACCAGGACCAGGTCCTTTTACCATAACTTCCAGATTCTTAATTCCGTAATCTTTTACGGCTTCTGCACAACGTTCAGCAGCTACTTGAGCAGCAAACGGAGTTGACTTACGAGAGCCACGGAAACCAGAACCACCAGCGGTTGCCCAACCCAACGCATTACCTTGACGATCGGTAATAGTTACGATTGTATTGTTAAATGATGCATGAATATGAGCTACACCATCAGAAACTTGTTTTTTTACACGTTTACGTGTACGAACAGGTGTCTTTGCCATTTATTATCACCTCAATTATTTCTTGATTGGCTTACGCGGTCCCTTGCGGGTACGAGCGTTAGTCTTAGTGCGTTGACCACGAACTGGAAGTCCACGACGATGACGGATGCCACGATAACAACCAAGGTCTAATAAACGCTTGATACTCATAGTTACTTCACGACGTAAATCACCTTCAACAGTAAATTTAGCGACTTGTTCACGTAACTTCTCAATCTGATCTTCAGATAGTTCTCTGATCTTAACATGTTCAGGAATACCTGCTTCAGCACAAATTGTCTTAGCGCGAGTATTACCGATACCATAAATTGCTTGTAACGCAATTACAGCATGTTGCTGATCAGGAATGTTAATGCCTGCTATACGGGCCACTATGCACTCCTTTATTGTTAATGTTTAACAAACTCACCATACTGAAAAGCCCGTTTTCAGGATACTCAAACAGTAAGTCTGCAAATAAAATTTAGGCTGGCTATTCTAGCCAGCTTTACTATACTTTGGCAAGTAAAATATGCAAAAGTTCAACTTTTAGGCTAAATAAATTAACCTTGACGTTGCTTATGTTTACCTTCAACACAAATAACACGAACGATGCCATTGCGTTTAATGATTTTACAATTTCTGCATAATTTCTTGACTGAAGCACGAACTTTCATTTTTTTCTCCGTAACTTCTGGCTAACTTATCGGCCGTAGCCTTTAAGGTTCGCTTTCTTTAACACTGACTCATAACGATTTGGCATCATTAAAGTCTGTACTTGTGCCATAAAATCCATGATTACAACAACCACAATTAATAAAGATGTTCCACCAAATTGAACTGGAACCTTCATTGCACTTGTCATAAACATTGGTACCAAACATACAAAAGTAATGTAGATTGCGCCTATTAATGTTAAACGTGTCATTACTTTGTCAATATATTTAGATGTTTGCTCACCTGGGCGGATACCTGGAATAAATGCACCAGATTTTTTAAGCTGATCTGCTGTCTCTCTAGGGTTGAAAACCAACGCTGTATAGAAGAAACAAAAGAAGATTATCGCTGCCGCAAAAAAGATTATGTATAACGGTTGGTCATGAGAGAAATATTGACCAATAAGTACAAATACATATCTCCAGCCTTCCCCATTTCCTTGAAACCAAGATGCCATCATAGATGGTAACATAATAATTGTTGAGGCAAATATCGCTGGAATAACGCCAGCCATATTAATTTTTAATGGTAAATGTGATGTTTGCGCTGCATAAACGCGACGCCCTTGTTGACGTTGGGCATAGTTAACAACGATTCGACGTTGACCACGCTCAACAAAAACAACAAAATAAGTCACACCTATCACTAAAGCTGCGACAACTAATAATAGAATCGGATTCAATTCACCAGAACGAGCTTGTTCAATTGTTTCATATATTGCATGAGGAAGACCCGCCACAATTCCAGAGAAAATAATGATTGAAATACCATTACCTACTCCACGTTCCGTGATCTGCTCACCAAGCCACATAAGAAACATAGTGCCAGTAACTAAACTAACCGATGCAATAAAATAGAAAGAAAATCCTGGATTAGTCACAACACGCTCATAACCAGGAATATTTGGTAAACCAGTCGCAATACCAACTGCTTGTACAATAGCTAAAGCCAATGTGCCATAACGAGTATACTGGCTAATTTTCTTACGACCTGATTCACCTTCTTTCTTCAATTCTGCCAATTTAGGGTTAATGGCCGTTAATAACTGCACAATAATCGATGCAGAAATATAAGGCATTATCCCTAATGCAAAAATTGAAGCACGGCTTAAAGCACCACCAGAGAACATATTGAACATATCCACAATACCATTAGATGATGCTTGTGAAAGTATGTCCGATAACGCTTTAGTATCAATGCCAGGAACTGGAATATAAGAACCTAAACGAAAAACAATCAGTGCTAAAAGCACAAATAGTAAACGCTTCTTAAGTTCACCCCCACCACCACGGGCACTTTGAAAATCTAATCCTGGTTGCTTTGCCATCTTTCTAATTATTCCTCAATTTTTCCGCCAGCAGCTTCAATTGCAGCTTTAGCACCTTTCGTTACACGAATACCACGAACTGTTACTGGTTTTGTAACTTCACCAGATAACATGATTTTTGCGTATTCGATTTGTGAATTAATCACATTTGCAACTTTTAAGCTATTTAGGTCAACAACATCACCTTCAACTTTCATTAAATCTGAAAGGCGAACTTGTGCTGTAACTAGAGCTTTACGAGAAGTAAAACCAAATTTTGGTAATCGACGATATAAAGGCATTTGACCACCTTCAAAGCCACGACGAACGCCACCACCTGAACGTGATTTTTGACCTTTGATACCACGGGTACCTGTTTTACCTAATCCAGAACCGATACCTCGACCTAGACGTTTTGGTGCATGCTTTGAACCTTCAGCAGGAGATAAAGTATTTAAACGCATTACTATTACTCCTCAACTTTGACCATGTAATAAACTTGGTTTACCATACCACGAATAGCAGGAGTATCCTCGCGCTCAACAGTATGACCAATATGACGTAATCCAAGTCCGACTAACGTTGCTTTATGCTTCGGTATGCGTCCAATAGAACTACGAGTTTGTGTAATTTTAATTGTCTTTGCCATGGTTAATTACCCCAAAATTTCTTCGACGGTTTTACCACGCTTAGCAGCAACCATTTCTGGTGATTTCATATTTTCTAAGCCATCAATCGTTGCACGAACCACATTAATTGGGTTTGTTGAACCATATGCTTTAGCTAGAACGTTACGAACACCAGCAACTTCTAATACAGCACGCATTGCACCACCGGCGATAATACCAGTACCTTCTGATGCTGGTTGCATATAAACACGAGAACCTGTATGAGCACCTTTAACAGGATGCTGTAAAGTATCGTTATTTAAAGCAACATTAATCATATTACGACGTGCTTTTTCCATTGCTTTTTGGATTGCTGCTGGCACTTCACGTGCTTTACCATATCCAAAACCTACGCGGCCATTACCGTCACCAACAACTGTTAGTGCAGAAAAACTAAAAATACGACCACCTTTTACGGTTTTAGAAACTCGGTTAACTGCGATTAGTTTTTCCTGCAGTTCACCAGCTTGTTTTTCGATGTTTGACATCTTTAACTCCTACCTTAGAACTGTAGGCCAGCTTCGCGAGCAGCATCTGCTAGCGCCTGAACTCGACCATGATATTGGAAACCCGAACGATCAAAAGAAACTTCTTTGATATCTTTCGCTAATGCTCGCTCTGCGATTGCTTTACCAACTGCAGCTGCTGCATCTTTGTTTCCGGTGTATTTTAAACTTTCACTGATAGCTTTTTCTAATGTAGAAGCAGCTGCCAGTACTTCTGATCCGTTTGGTGCGATAATCTGCGCATAAATATGACGCGGAGTACGGTGAACCACTAAGCGAGTTGCAAGTAGTTCATGCATCTTGCGACGCGCTTTAGTTGCACGACGGATACGAGCTGATTTCTTATCCATAGTGTTACCTTACTTTTTCTTAGCTTCTTTAGTACGCACAACTTCATCTGCGTAACGAACACCTTTACCTTTATAAGGCTCAGGACGACGATAAGCACGGATATCTGCTGCCACTTGTCCAATTAACTGTTTATCAGCACTTTTCAGTATGATTTCAGTTTGTGATGGACATTCTGCGGTCACACCAGCAGGTAATTGATGCTCAATTGGATGTGAATATCCAAGAGATAGACCAATAGCATTACCTTTAACTTGTGCACGATAACCGACACCAACTAGCTGAAGTTTTTTAGTAAAACCTTCAGTAACACCAATAACCATTGCATTAATCAACGCACGTGCAGTACCAGCTTGAGCCCAAGCATTCGCAAAGCCGTCACGAGGAGCAAATTTAATTTGACCTTCTTCTTGATTAATAACAACAGCATTATTAATTGTACGAGTTAACTCGCCATTTTTACCTTTAATCGTAATTACCTGACCATTGAGTTTTACCTCTACGCCAGCAGGAACAACGACAGGTGCTTTTGCAACACGAGACATTTTTTTCTCCCTTACGCTACGTAGCAGATAATTTCACCACCAAGACCTGCTTGGCGTGCTGCTCGATCAGTCATAACACCTTTAGAAGTAGAAACAACTGCGATACCTAATCCAGCCATAACTTTTGGCAATTCGTCTTTACGTTTATAAATACGTAAACCTGGACGGCTAACACGTTTAATACTTTCTACTACAGCCTTACCTTGGAAATATTTTAATGAAATTTCCAATTCTGGCTTAGTGTCACCAACAACTTTATAGTCTCCGATGTAACCTTCTTCTTTTAGCACATTGGCAATTGCCACTTTTAGCTTAGAGGAAGGCATGGTGACTGCAACTTTATTCGCAGCTTGACCGTTACGAATACGGGTCAACATATCTGCTATAGGATCTTGCATGCTCATCTATAACACTCCCCTGATTACCAACTTGCCTTTTTAAGACCAGGAATCTCACCACGCATGGCTGATTCACGAACCTTAATACGGCTTAAACCAAACTTACGAAGGACGCCATGAGGACGACCTGTTTGACGACAACGACGACGTTGACGTGATGGACTAGAATCACGAGGAAGCGTTTGCAATTTAAGCACTGCATTCCAACGATCTTCATCTGATGCATTAAGATCAGAGATAATCGCTTTTAATTCTTGACGCTTTGCAAAATATTTTTCTGCTAGCTTTACGCGTTTCTTATCGCGTTCAATCATTGATTGTTTAGCCATTATGCCCTACCTTACTTACGAAATGGGAAGTTAAAGGCAGATAATAAAGCTCGGCCTTCTTCATCTGATTGTGCACTTGTTGTGATAGTAATATCTAAACCACGAACACGATCAACTTTATCATAATCGATTTCAGGGAAAACGATTTGTTCACGAACACCCATGCTATAGTTACCACGACCATCGAAAGATTTTGCGCTTAAACCGCGGAAATCTCGAGTACGAGGAAGCGCAATATAAACTAGACGTTCAAAAAATTCCCACATACGTTCGCCACGTAAAGTGACTTTACAACCAATAGGATACCCTTGACGGATTTTAAAACCAGCAACTGATTTGCGTGCTTTTGTGACAAGTGGTTTTTGACCACTGATTGCTGCTAAATCTGCAACCGCATTATCTAATAATTTCTTATCAGTAATTGCTTCACCCACACCCATATTCAAGGTGATCTTTTCGATCCGAGGGACTTGCATGACAGATTTGTAGCCAAACTGTTCTTGCAGTTTATTTACTACCTGTGCTTTGTAGTAATCATGCAGTTTCGCCATCGTACACTCCAAATTACTTAATTGATTAATTCATTAGTAGACTTATAAAAACGGACTTTTTTACCATTTTCAATTCTAAAGCCTACGCGATCTGCTTTGCCTGTAGCTGGGTTAAAAATTGCCACATTAGAAACATTAATAGCTGCTTCTTTTTCAACAATTCCACCTTCTTGATTTAATGCAGGTACTGGTTTTTGGTGTTTTTTCACCAAATTAATACCTTCAACAATCACTTTGCCTGTAGACAAAACACTTTTTACTTTACCGCGTTTACCTTTATCTTTACCGGTTAACACGATAACTTCATCTTCTCGACGGATTTTCGCTGCCATTACCCGCTCCTTACAGTACTTCTGGTGCTAATGAAATGATCTTCATAAACTTCTCAGAACGAAGTTCACGAGTGACCGGTCCAAAAATACGCGTACCAATCGGTTGCTCACTGTTATTGTTTAAAATAACACAAGCATTGCGATCGAAACGAATGACAGATCCATCAGGACGACGAACACCTTTTCTAGTGCGCACGACAACAGCTTTAAGTACATCACCTTTTTTTACTTTACCACGTGGAATTGCTTCTTTAATGGTAACCTTGATGATATCACCAACCGCTGCATAACGACGGTGCGATCCACCGAGAACCTTGATACACATTACACTACGTGCGCCAGAGTTATCGGCAACATCTAGCCTAGTCTGTTCTTGGATCATTTTAATGCTCCGTATAAATAAATTATTGTCTAATCTACCTTCATCCACCTCAACTACCATGGATAAGAATAGACAACCAAAAACCCACATATGTGAGGGCGCATAGTATAACACCACTCAAATAAAATGGATAGCATAAAATAAACGGCTGCATTTAGCCGTTTATTATATTATGTACAGTTTTTAATCGATTAGATTAACTAACTGCTTTTTCTACGATTCGAACAAGAGTCCAAGATTTGGTTTTTGATAATGGACGACACTCTTTAATTTCTACAGTATCACCAATACCACACTCGTTGTTTTCATCATGTACATGCAATTTAGTCGTACGTTTAATGAACTTACCATATAACGGATGCTTCACTTTACGTTCAATAGCTACAGTAATAGATTTATCCATTTTGTCGCTAATAACACGACCTTGCTGAGTACGAATTTTTACTTCAGTAGTCATATTACGCACCCGCCTTTTCAGTTAATAACGTTTTAACTCGTGCAATATTACGACGCACTTGTTTTAACATATGAGTCTGTGTCAACTGACCTCCAGCTAATTGCATACGTAAGTTAAATTGCTCACGTAATAAATTAAGAAGTTCAGTATTTAACTCTTCAACGCTTTTTTCGCGTAGCTCTTTTGCTTTCATTTACATCACCGTCTTAATCACAAAGGTGGTTTTAATTGGCAGTTTTGCAGCTGCCAACGCAAATGCTTCACGAGCAACTTCTTCCGGTACTCCGTCCATTTCATAAAGGACTTTACCTGGTTGAATCTGAGCAACCCAGTATTCAACGTTACCCTTACCTTTACCCATACGCACTTCAAGTGGTTTTTCAGTAATTGGTTTATCAGGGAAAACTCGAATCCAGATTTTACCTTGACGCTTAACTGCACGAGTCATTGCACGACGTGCTGCTTCGATCTGGCGCGCAGTCAAACGACCACGACCCACAGCCTTAAGACCGAATGTACCGAAACTTACGTCAGTACTCACAGCTAGACCACGATTGCGGCCCTTGTGCACTTTACGGAATTTTGTACGCTTTGGTTGTAACATCAGCGACGCTCCTTATTGTTTTCGGCCTTTGCGCTGCTTTTTCGGTTGAGCAGCAGGTTGTTTTTCTGCTTGTTCAACGGCAGCCATACCACCAAGGATCTCACCTTTGAAGATCCACACTTTAACACCAATAATACCATAGGTAGTTAATGCTTCAGACACTCCGTAGTCGATGTCAGCTCGTAGTGTATGTAGAGGTACACGACCTTCACGATACCACTCTGAGCGAGCAATTTCAGCGCCGCCTAAACGACCACTTACTTCAACTTTGATACCTTTAGCACCCGCTTTCATTGCGTTTTGTACCGCACGTTTCATTGCACGACGGAACATAACACGGCGTTCTAACTGAGAAGTAATGCTGTCAGCAACTAATTTTGCATCAAGTTCAGGTTTACGAACTTCAGCAATATTAATTTGTACTGCAACATCACGTTTTTCTCTTTTGTCTTTATACTTATTGACAATAGAAGCTACGGCATTACGTAATTTTTCAACGTCCTCACCTTTTTTACCAATCACGATACCTGGACGAGCAGTGTGAATAGTAATGCGAACGTTAGTTTCTGCTGAACGGTCGATTACAATTTTAGAGATTGACGCTTGTGCTAATTCTTTATTTAAGAATTCACGCACTCTAAAATCACTTTCTAAATTATCAGCGAATGTCTTTGTACCCGAATACCATGTAGATGTCCAAGGCTTGACAATGCCTAATCGGATACCATTTGGATTTACTTTTTGACCCATTGCTATTCTCCAGCCTAGCGATCTGAGACGATCACGGTGATGTGACTCGTACGCTTCAAAATTCGATCTGCACGACCTTTCGCACGAGGCATAATACGCTTCATGGTTGGGCCTTCGTCTACGAAAATTTTCGCAACTTTTAGATCATCAATATCAGCACCATCGTTATGCTCTGCATTAGCAATAGCAGACTCTAATACTTTTTTAACAAGTACAGCCGCTTTTTTATTGGTGTACGTTAAAATATCAAGTGCCTGAGACACTTTTTTACCGCGAACAAGATCTGCAACTAAGCGAACTTTTTGTGCAGAAGAACGAGCGTGGCGGTACTTTGCAATTGTTTCCATCTCTTTCTCCTACTTATTTCTTCTTAGCTTTCTTATCCGCAGCGTGACCGCGATAAGTACGAGTCGGCGCGAATTCACCCAATTTATGACCAACCATTTCGTCGGTAACATAAACTGGAACGTGCTGACGACCATTATGGACAGCGATGGTCAAACCGATCATGTTAGGAAAGATCGTTGAACGACGGGACCAAGTACGAATTGGTTTCTTGTCCCCGCTTTCCACCGCTTTCTCTACCTTCTTCAGCAAGTGTAGGTCAATAAAAGGACCCTTCTTGAGAGAACGTGGCATAGCTAATCCTCTATATTAATTATTTCTTATTGCGACGGCGAACAATATACTTATCAGTACGTTTGTTGCTACGCGTTTTCAATCCTTTGGCTTTTTGACCCCATGGAGACACAGGATGTTTACCAAAGTTACGACCTTCACCACCACCATGTGGATGGTCTACCGGGTTCATTGCTGTACCACGAACAGTAGGACGAACACCACGCCAACGCGTTGCACCCGCTTTACCTAGTACGCGAAGCATATGTTCTGAATTACCGACTTCACCAATAGTGGCACGACAATCAGATAATACTTTACGCATTTCACCTGAACGTAGACGTAATGTTACATATGCACCATCACGCGCAACGATTTGAACATAGCTACCAGCTGAGCGAGCAAGTTGTCCGCCTTTACCTGGTTTCATTTCAATGTTATGCACGGTAGAACCGACTGGAATATTGCGCATTGGTAAACAGTTACCTGTTTTAATCGATGCATCAACACCAGATTGGATCTGATCACCTGCTTTTAAGCCTTTAGGCGCTAAAATATAACGACGTTCACCGTCTTTATATAAAACCAATGCAATATTTGCACTACGGTTTGGATCATATTCCAAACGTTCAACAACTGCTGGAATACCATCTTTGTTACGCTTAAAGTCAACAATACGATAATGTTGTTTATGACCACCACCGATATGACGGGTAGTGATACGACCATTATTATTGCGACCACCAGTTTTGCTTTTTGAATCAAGCAACGGTGCATAAGGCTTACCTTTATGCAACTCTGGGTTAACCACTTTAACAACGTGGCGACGACCCGGAGATGTAGGTTTACACTTAACAACTGCCATTGTTCTTACTCCTCCGAATTACTCAGCGACGCCAGCAAGGTCTAAGTTTTGACCTTCTGCTAAAGTTACGTAAGCTTTTTTCCAGTCGCTACGGCGACCAAGTTGTTGACCACGACGTTTTACTTTGCCTTTAACAACAAGTGTATTAACGTCATCTACTTTAACTTCAAATAGTTGTTCAACTGCGGCTTTAATCTCTCTCTTAGTAGCATCTTTAGCAACTTTCAATACTAATGTATTTGTTTTTTCCATTGAAATAGATGCTTTTTCAGAAACATGTGGTGCTCGCAGGACTTTAAGCAGACGCTCTTCACGAATCATGCTAACATCTCCTCTACTTGTTTAACGGCATCAACAGTGATAACCACTTTGTCAAATGCAATCAAACTAACTGGATCAATACCTGCCACATCACGCACATCAACTTTATGCAAGTTACGTGCTGCTAAGAAAAGATTCTCATCAACTTCAGTTGTAATGATAAGGACATCATTAAGATTCATATCATTTAATTTCTGAGTTAATAATTTAGTCTTAGGTGCTTCAACAGTAAATGTTTCAACCACAACTAAACGCTCTTGACGCACTAATTCAGAGAAAATACTCTTTAATGCACCACGATACATTTTACGGTTAACTTTTTGGCTATGATCTTGTGGTTTTGCTGCAAATGTTACACCACCACTACGCCAGATTGGGCTCTTAATAGAACCTGAACGAGCACGACCTGTGCCTTTTTGACGCCATGGTTTTTTGCCTGAACCAGCGATTTCTGCACGAGTTTTTTGTGCGCGTGAGCCTTGACGAGCAGCAGATGCATAAGCAACAACTACTTGGTGAACTAACGCTTCATTAAACTCACGTCCGAAGGTAGTTTCGGAAACAGAAAGCGCTTTCGCGTCTTTTACTACTAATTCCATCTCTATCTCCTCGACGTTAAGCCTTGATTGCCGGTTTAACAATTACGTCACTATTGATTGCGCCTGGAACTGCACCTTTAATTAATAAAAGGTTGCGTTCAGCATCAACACGTACAATATCTAAGTTTTGAACAGTTACACGTTCATTACCTAGGTGACCTGCCATTTTACGACCTTTGAACACTTTACCTGGAGTTTGGTTTTGACCGATAGAGCCATGACCACGGTGTGCCAAAGAGTTACCATGAGTTGCATCTTGAGTACGGAAGTTCCAACGTTTAGTTACGCCAGCAAAACCTTTACCTTTAGATGTTCCAGTAACATCAACTTTTTTAACGTCTGTGAAAATATCAACGTTAATACTTTGCCCTACAGTAAATTCGCCTTCTTCAAAACGGAATTCCCATAGACCACGACCAGCTTCAACGCCAGCCTTAGCAAAATGACCTGCTTCAGGTTTATTTACACGGCTTGCTTTTTTGCTGCCAGTAGTAACCTGAATAGCTTGATAACCATCGTTCTCTAAAGTTTTAACTTGAGTAACGCGGTTGCTTTGAACTTCAACTACGGTGACAGGAATAGAAACACCTTCTTCGGTGAAGATTCGTGTCATTCCTACTTTACGACCGATTAAACCAATCATTGTTTAGACCTCTCAATCATTCAGCTTAGGATTAACCTAAACTGATCTGCACATCAACACCGGCAGCAAGATCTAGGCGCATTAAAGCATCAACTGTTTTTTCAGTTGGCTCAACAATATCAACTAGACGTTTATGAGTACGAATCTCATATTGATCACGCGCGTCTTTATTAACGTGCGGAGAAATCAATACGGTGAAACGCTCTTTGCGTGTCGGTAATGGAATAGGACCACGAACTTGCGCACCAGTGCGCTTCGCAGTTTCTACAATTTCAGCAGTTGATTGATCAATCAAACGATGATCAAACGCTTTTAACCGGATACGGATTCTTTGGTTCGACATGAGACCAGAGCTCCACTATTTAAAAGTTATAACAAAAGACTACTCCTCTTACCCTGTTTCGATTGACAGGAGAGTGTAATCCGTTCTTTTCGTAACCCCCAGATCGGGAGTATTGTTGATATAATTCAATATTATTAAATAAGGATTATATCTTCATACGCATTTGCTTATTAAAAATTCAACAAACAAAGTGGCGATGATTATACGTAAATTATTAACTAATGCAAGAAATAATTAATAATAGATGCTTTATTGATCAGCTTAAAAATAATGATAAACTCTTTTTATTGATTAAATTTCAAGCTAATCAAACAAGTTGTAGTGATTACTTAAGAAAATGATGATAATGAGGAATCTGTCGCCATGAAGTGATGGCGACAAGGCTAATGATCTTCTTTGGCATGATTAAGACTATATCTTGGAATTTCAACTTCAAGATCTTCATCGGCAACACGAGCCTGACAACTTAGCCGACTATGTGGTTCAACGCCCCACGCTTTATCTAACATATCATCTTCTTGTTCATCACTCTCTTCAAGTGAGTCAAAACCTTTACGGACAATACAATGGCAAGTTGAACAAGCACATGACATTTCACAAGCATGCTCAATTTCAATATCGTTACGTAAAGCGACTTCTAAAATAGATTCACCTTCTTGCGCTTCAACCGTTTTCCCTTCAGGGCAAAGTTCAGCATTTGGTAAAAATGTAATTTTTGGCATAATAATCTCGTTAGTTAAATATCATCAACTTTATGACCGGTTAAAGCTTGACGAATGGATCTATCCATACGCTTAGCCGCAAAATCCTGCGTCACGTTATCAACAATTTTAATTTGCTTTTCAATTTCGTATATATCATCAGATTCGCTTACCGCTTGTAAACGATGTTTAGCATTTAAAATTTGATTAAGCTGATGCTCATTCAATAAGTCAGCATCTTTATCTAATGCATTTTGTAAACTCTCAAGGACTCTTGCTGCTTCAACTTTTTGTTCAGCAAGCATTCTAGTTTGCTTATCTTGTTGAGCGTAATTGATGGAATCTTGAATCATAGTTGCAATTTCTTTATCAGTTAGCCCATAAGATGGCTTAACTTGTATTGCAGCTTCAACGCCTGTTGATTTTTCCATTGCCGTTACGCTCAGCAATCCATCAGCATCCACTTGGAAAGTGACACGAATATGTGCGCCACCAGCAGGCATTGGCGGAATGCCACGTAAGATAAATTGCGCCAACGATCGACAATCTGCTACATTTTCACGTTCACCTTGTAAAACATGAATCATCATAGCGGTCTGACCATCTTTAAACGTTGTAAATTCTTGCGCCCTTGCACAAGGAATCGTACTATTACGAGGAATGATTTTTTCAACCAATTCGCCCATTGTTTCGATGCCTAAAGATAAGGGAATTACATCAAGCAACAACATATCGGAATCCGGTTTATTACCCACTAAAATATCCGCTTGAATGGCAGCCCCAATTGCGACTACTCTATCTGGATCGATAGAAGTTAAAGGTTTTGTTTTGAAATAATTACCGACCGATTCACGCACAAACGGAATTCGGGTAGATCCCCCCACCATGACCACTTCAACAATTTCATCGATATCAATATCAGCATCTTTTAATGCTCGCCGACAAACAGCTAAGGTTCGTTTAACTAGCGGTTCAATGAGTTGTTCAAATTGATGTCGGGTTATAGTTAAGACCTGATTATCAAATGTGATCGTGACAGCATCTTGATGGCTGAGAGCAATTTTAATATCAACCGCTTGATGAATCATTCTCTGATTCAACTGTGCATCATGATGATTAATCAACCCTAATTCGTTTTTAATATACTCCGCAAGTAAACGATCGAAGTCATCACCACCAAGAGCAGAATCTCCCCCTGTTGAAAGAACTTCAAAAACGCCTTTATGTAAACGCAGAATAGAGATATCAAAAGTACCACCACCTAAATCATATACAGCAATGATGCCTTCTTTTCCAGAATCAAGGCCATAAGCGATAGCTGCAGCAGTAGGTTCATTCAACAAACGTAAAACGTGTAAACCAGCTAATTTAGCGGCATCTTTTGTTGCCTGTCGTTGAGCATCATCAAAATAGGCGGGAACGGTGATGACGACACCATCGATTTCAGCATTTAAACTCGCTTTAGCCCGATCTGCTAGAGCAATCAAGATTTCAGCAGAGACTTGTATAGGATTAACTTGCTGATTCGGTAAATTTAGTAATGGCACGCCATTTTCTGTCATGGATAATGGATAAGGGAAATGAGATGTGTCTATATCAGAAAGACGTCTTCCCATTAATCGCTTAACTGAACTTACTGTATTTTTTGGATCAGAAGTAGCACTGTTTTTAGCATTTTTACCAATTGTGATAATAGTATTATCATCATGATCAACACCATAATGTACAACTGAAGGCAATAAAAAATCGCCTTCTAAATCTGGCAGGACTTCAGATTTACCGCTTCGAACGGTTGCAACTAGTGAGTTGGTCGTACCCAAATCAATGCCAACCGCAATCCGACGCTGATGGGGTTCTGGTGTTTGACCTGGTTCACTAATTTGTAATAATGCCATTTAACTTATCTCTACTTGATGTGTTATTTATCTTAAATTATAAAGCATATTGCTTTTCTTGTAACTTTTCGATCTGTTCTATTAATCGAGTAAGATAACGAATCTTGTAGATTTGATTTAGGGCGGATTGCCAATCTTGTTGCGATATATTATTCAACAATTGATTATAAATATCTTTTTTACGCCCTGATATTTCAGACTCAAAGCTATCTAATAGTTCAAAGTTTGACTGACTTTCAATATCATCTAGCTTTTCACGCAAAACAAATTGCTCCATTAAAAAATCTGCATCATGAATAATATGTTGTTCCGTTGCCACATTAAAGCCTTGCAAAGATAGGAAATATTCAGCAGCTTTTATAGGATTTTTTAATACTTGATAAGCATCATTAATCATGGCTGATTTTTGAATAATCGCCATTTTTTCACTATCCGATGCCGTTGCAAAATTATCAGGGTGATACTGTCTTTGTAATTGCTGATATTGTAATGTTAACTGCTGCGTATCGACAGGTAATTGAATAGGTAGATGAAATAACTCAAAATAATTATTCACGCTTGATGCCTCAGTTAAACATTAAAGCTTTCGCCACAACCACATTCATTATGCGCATTAGGATTATTGAATTTAAAACCTTCATTCAATCCTTCTTTAACAAAATCAAGTTCAGTGCCATCAATATAGACTAAGCTTTTTTTATCCACGATAACTTTGACATTTTTGTCTTCAAATACACTGTCATCGTCATTAATCGTATCAGCAAACTCTAAAACATAAGCCATACCCGAACAACCAGATGTTTTAACGCCTAATCTTAGACCGATGCCTTTTCCACGATTAGTTAAAAAAGCTTGAACACGATCAGCGGCACTTGTGGTTAATGTAATAGCCATTAACTTTGCCCTTTTTTAGTCTTATAGTCATCAATTGCCGCTTTGATTGCATCTTCAGCTAAAATTGAACAGTGAATTTTAACTGGCGGTAAAGCGAGTTCTTTAGCAATATCCGTATTTTTTATTGCTTGTGCTTCATCTAAAGATTTACCTTTAATCCATTCGGTAACTAACGAACTTGAAGCAATTGCGCTCCCACAGCCATAAGTTTTAAATTTCGCATCTTCAATAATGCCATCATCATTCACTTTAATTTGAAGTCGCATGACATCGCCACAGGCTGGTGCACCAACCATACCACTACCAACATTCGGATCGTTTTGATCGAACGATCCGACATTGCGGGGGTTTTCGTAATGATCGACTACTTTTTCACTGTATGCCATAATTTACTCCTAATTTTAATGGGCTGACCATTTTATTTTTGATAAATCAACACCATCTTTAAACATTTCCCAAAGCGGAGATAAGTTTCTTAATTTATCAATAGAGTTTTTGATTAACTCAATAACATAATCCACTTCTTCTTCAGTACTAAATCGACCTAGTGAAAAACGGATTGAGCTATGTGCTAATTCATCATTAAGACCTAGTGCCCGCAATACATAAGAAGGTTCTAAACTCGCTGACGTACAGGCTGAGCCAGAAGATACAGCCAAATCTTTTAATGCCATCATTAACGATTCACCTTCAATATAAGCAAAACTGACATTTAAAATATTTGGTGCACTGTGTTCTAAAGATCCATTTAGATAAACTTCTTCTATATCTTTTAAACCGTTCCATAACCGATTTTTGAGTGCCAATAGACGTGGCATTTCAGTAGCCATTTCTTCTTTTGCTATCCGATATGCTTCACCCATACCAACAATTTGGTGCACAGGTAGCGTTCCAGAGCGCATACCTCGTTCATGACCACCACCATGCATTTGGGCTTCGATACGAACACGAGGTTTACGTCTTACATATAGCCCACCGATACCTTTTGGACCATAAATTTTATGACCTGAAAAAGACATCAAGTCTACTTTCAATTTGGTTACATCAATCGGTAATTTACCAACAGCTTGGGTTGCATCCACGTGAAAAACAATGCCTCTTTCACGACACATTTCACCAATTTTTTCGATATCTTGTATGACGCCTGTTTCATTATTAACGTGCATGATTGATACCACTGTCGTATCACTACGCATTGCCGCTGCGAGTTTGTTTAAATCTAATATTCCATCAGATTCAGGTGCTAAATACGTTACTTCATAACCTTCACGCTCAAGTTGGCGACAAGTATCAAGCACGGCTTTATGTTCAGTTTTACACGTAATAATGTGTTTACCTTTAGCTTGATTAAAGTGTGCTGCACCTTTAATGGCTAAATTGTCCGCTTCAGTTGCGCCAGAAGTAAAAACGATTTCTCGTGAATCGGCACCAATAAGATCGGCTATTTGATTTCGTGCAATATCAACCGCTTCTTCTGCTTGCCAACCAAATTTATGTGAACGAGATGCGGGGTTACCGAAAATACCATCCAGTGTTAGATACTGCATCATTTTTTCAGCAACTCTAGGATCGACAGGCGTTGTTGCTGCATAATCCATATAAATAGGTAGTTTCATTAAATACTCCCAATGACAAAATCTGTGTGCAAATTTTATTGCTTAATTTATTGATATTAGATTGCTTTGTCGACTAGCCACTTCTTTAACTTCTTTATTATTGACTAATTCGCTTAAAGTGATACTTGTTAAAAACTCATCGATACGTTCACTTAGGTCATTCCACAACGTGTGAGTTAAACATCTCACGCCACCTTGACATCCATCATGACCATAACATTTTGTTGCGTGAACCGTTTCATCGACGGCTTTAACAATTGAACTAATCGCAATTTGATCCATGCTTCGACTAAGCACATAGCCACCACCCGGCCCCCGAACACTAGAGACCAAACCATGTTTACGTAAACGGGCAAATAGTTGTTCAAGATAGGAAAGTGAGATTTGTTGACGTTCTGAGATATCTGCAAGTGATACGGGCCCTAAACCAGAATGTAATGCAATATCCAACATTGCAGTTACTGCATATCTCCCTTTTGATGTCAATTTCATTATTTATTCCCCTTTATATATGGAAGGTATTTTATATATCCTTCAATTTTAGTCAAGTATTTAGTTGACTATTTTAGTGGGAATTAAACCTTAAGTTCTTTCATCGACGAACAATGGTGAAATATGCTAATCTAGTAAACTAATTTGATATAGGAGTTGAGCAATGAAATCACTATTAAAGTGTATTTTAATAATAGGATTACTCTTTACTAAAAGTGCAATCGCGGTTAATACGCAGCAAGATTTACGAGCTAATTACAAAAAATGGCTTAACTCATATCAATCACTCAATCTTGATGAACAAACTGCTCTTTTAAAAGAGCTAAAAGATTACCCACTGTATCCTTATGCTGCAGTACAATATTTTCAAAAAAATATCAAAACGGTTTCCCCAGACATGGTGAGCAATTTTGTCACTCAGTATAGTAAATTTCCGTTAACAGCATCATTAAGTCAATCTTTCTTATCAGAATTGACCAATCGTCAAGATTGGACTGCTATTGTTGACTTTCCTAAAGATAACTCAATTCAATCTAACTGCCGTTATCAATACGCTTTGTTACAACAGGGTAATCAATCTGTTATAGAGACAGTAGAATCATTGTGGCTAACAGGAAAAGAATTACCTTCTGCCTGTGATCCTCTTCTTAATGCATGGAAAGATGCTGGAAAACAAACAAACAATATCATTTTGTTACGAATTGAACTTGCCATAGAAGCGAATAATTTAAAATTAGCACGATATTTAATCAATTTATTAGATAATGACTATAAAACAACCAAAAGTAATTTATATGCTTTATTAGATAATCCGAAAAAATTAGAGGATTTCTCTAAAAATATCAAAACCAGCAATTTTACTAAAAAAATTGTATTGGCTTCTTTTCCTCGAGTAGTTAAAGCGGATATGAATTTTGCGCAAATACTATTGCCAAAACTGGTACAGCAGCAACATCTAAGCGAAACCGAACTCATTGCATTACAAAAAAATTTAGCAAACAGATTTTTCAGTGATTCTGCGACAAATGAGCAAATTAAATGGCGTGATGATTACATTTCCAAGTATCATGATACAACGTTAGTTGAAAAACGCATTCGTGTTGCGATTGATGAAAATAATTATAAAGATATTGCTTATTGGTTATCACAATTAACACCCGAAGATAAATTAAAAGAAGAATGGCAATATTGGCAAGCTCGCGTCTATTTAGACCAAAACAAAAAAAATGAAGCCAGTACCATTTTGAAAAAATTATCGGCTAATCGTGGATTTTATGGCATGGTCAGCGCTCAATTGCTTAAGCAAAAATATTCTCTTAACAACCAATCCAGAAAAATTACACAAGCCGAGATAGCAAATTTAAAATCTAAGTATGATAATCAAACTGTTATAAAACGAATTAAAGAATTACGTTTCTGGAAGAAGTTAACAGAATCAACACGCGAATGGCGCTTTATGTTGAATAATCACGTTGAAAATAATGAATATTTAGATTTAGCTCAATATGCTTATTATAAAGGTTGGGGAGATCTTAGTATCCAAGCAACAATATCTGGAAAACTTTGGAATAATTGGACAGAGCGCTTACCTATTATGTATGAAGATATATATAAACAGGCATTAAAAGGTAAAGAGATATCTCTTTCTTATGCGCTGGCTATATCTCGTCAAGAGAGCGCTTTTGATGCCACGATACAATCACCAGCTGGGGCAAAAGGTTTAATGCAATTAATGCCGGCGACAGCAAAAGAAACAGCAAAAAAAGTTAGCTCAATTAGTTATACATCAACATCTCAGCTATCTGATCCCATGACAAACATAGAATTAGGGACATATTTTCTTAATAATGTTTATCAACAAAATGCTAAAAATCGTATTTTGGCGTCAGCAGCCTATAATGCTGGACCAAGTCGAGTTAAACAATGGTTAAATAATAGTGATGGTAAACTTGATGCAGTAGCTTTTATTGAAAGTATTCCTTTTACTGAAACACGTAATTATGTTAAAAATGTTTTAGTTTATGATTATATTTATCAAAATTTGTTAGGTCAAAAAAGGCATAATATTTTTACCGCAAACGAATTTAATAGAACCTATTAATGGTGGGCATTATGAAAACTCAAGAATGGAAACAAACAGTTGAAATATTACACCAAGCATTTAATGATGGTTATTCACTGGATATATTTAAACTGCTGCTAACCGCAGATGAACGTGATGCTTTAATTACCCGAGTGAAAATAATTCACTCTTTACTTGATGGTTCAATAAATCAAAGACAGCTTAAAGAACAATTAGGTATTGGTATTGCCACTGTCACACGTGGATCAAACAGTTTGAAAGAAGCATCACCAGAATTTAGACAATGGTTAGAAAAAACATTGTTAAATTGATTATAATGCTAGGTTATTACAATTAGTCACAAGATTGAATACAGATAACAACTTAGAATTACTACGAATTTTTCTTTAGAAGAACTTCATTTTCTGTTGCAACTGGCACACAATAATCGCATTCCATACGTTGGATATCTTTTGCCGTTTCAACCGTATTTTTATCTCGATTATGATGGATTTCAATTAAACATCCGGCACGTAAATGAACTTTTAAAGCTGGCATCGCAGCTAAATGCACCTGAGAAATAAAATCTTTAAAGTTTTCTGGTGTGCCAATATATTTGAAACAAAGATACAGACCACCTTCGCTAACAAACTGTTCAATATACTCAAGATGATTATTGTGTTCTAACGCTATAGTATAAAGTAACTCTTGTTCATTAGCATTTTCTTTACTTTTCAAGATACGGTTAAAAGCATAAATTTTATCCGGCAGAATTTCATTTTTATGGGTATAACGAGAAAGATAATTGTGAAAAAATTGCCCTCGCAACTTATTTTCTTCCTCTAATAATTTACTTAAATTACAGTTATTTTTATAAGTAATACCCCAAAATGTCTGTTTTGGCATATTAACGAATTTGGGTTCGGGTAATGTAAGCTGAGTTTTATTAAGTTCAATTGCTGGCGTTAATCCTGTCGGATCCCAAAATTCAGCGCGTCGATAACTTGCTGGGGTTTCATTGAACTGTTTTTTAAAAGAACGGGTAAATGTTTGCTGAGAATCAAAACGATATTGCATGGCAATATCTAAAATCGGCTTACTCGTCATTCGTAAAGAAAGTGCAGCATAAGTTAACCTACGATGACGAATGTAAGTACCAAGTACCTGACCGGTTACTTCTTTAAACATACGTTGTAAATGCCACTTTGAATAACCTGATTTTTGAGCAACATGATCAATAGACAAAGGCTGCTCCAGATTTTTTTCAATCCAAACGATAAGATCTGAAATAATGCTGACTTGATTCATAAAACCCCATCATAAAGTGAACTGGCAGACATCATGCGATTATGACTTAATCTTAGCAATAAGCAAGATTTAAATCCAAATTATTTAGTTTTTCTTAACAAAAAGAGTGTGTTCCTGCTTGATGCTCAGTCACATCTTTTACGCCTGCAAGTTCAGGAAATTCCATTAATAATTGTTTTTCAATTCCTTCTTTCAACGTATAATCAACCATTGAACAACCGTTACAGCCCCCCCCAAATTGAAGGACAACATAATTGTCTTCTGTTAATTCAATTAAACTTACCATACCGCCATGACTAGCAAGTTGAGGATTAATTTGAGTTTGAATCGTATAATTGACGCGTTCAATTAAAGGTGCATCATCGCTGACTTTTCTCATTTTGGAATTTGGCGCTTTTAACGTCAATTGCGAACCCAATTCATCAGTAACATAATCGATAACGGTTTCTTCTAAAAATGGTGCACTCATTTCATCAATGTATACCGAAAAATCTGCAAACTTTTCTTCTATATCACTATCTTCTACAGTATCAGCAGGACAATAAGAAACACCACACTCTGCACTTGGCGTACCAGGATTCATGACAAAGACACGAATTTGTGTATCTTGTGGTTGATTGGCTAGTAGTTTTTTGAAATGTTGCTGAGCTGATTCAGAAATGGTAATAATAGACATAACCCCTCACTTTTGATGCAATTAGGTAATAAACTAGCTAATTGATTTGTTGTAATAGTTGACTAACTATGTTGGTTATTATAGGGACTGTTTACAATTTTACAATACTGTGCGACATAAACAAATCACTTGAATATTCATTGCCCCGCATTTTTTTAGTTGCTGACTAACAGCATTTATTGTGTTTCCCGTAGTGACAATATCATCAATAAGCATTACCGATTTTTGAGAAAGATTTTTTCGACATTCATAAAGTGTTTCTACATTTTGTTTACGTTCTTTTAATGAAAGCTTTTTCTGATCTATTGCTCGTTGATGTCGATAGAGTAAATGAGGATAAAAATCACAATTTAACCATTTCGCTATCACTTTTGCCAACAATTCTGCTTGATTAAATCCTCTTGACCAATAACGTATATGATGTAATGGAACGCAAGTGACTAAATCCGGTTTTATGATTTCATTTGCAAGTCGTTTTTTATACCATGTTAAAAACATTAATCTTGCCAGAGCCAATGTCAGTTCCGTTTTATGATAAAACTTTAATTGCTGAATTAATTTTTTTAACGGATTAATGTATTCGCTAGTCGCAATTAATGTATCCCAATAGGGTTTATTTTCAAGACAACGATAACAAATCTGAGTGGATAAAGAATGCGGTAAACAACATTGCGGACATACCTTGTTTAATTTCGGTATGTTTTTTGAACATTGATAACAAATTCCATGATGTGCCAAATATAATGGCATATTGCATAAGAAGCAACGCATAATTCTCCAACTTTAAAAATAATGTCATCCAAAAATTTAAAACAATCATTTAATAAAGGATAAAACGTCAATACTAAGAGTTTGTTTTCAGACCATCGCATATCGTTCAAAAAATACTTTTTTCAGCCATAAAAATAGTACTCAAATGCAAAAACTTACTTATAATATCTTGTTTAACATGTTGAAAAATATTAAATAAACAATACCTCGAACTATTTCACAAAATTTTTTTGTATTTTGCACAATTGTTATTTAAATAAATTTTATATTCGGTATAATCAACAAACAAATGGACTAAGGAACAAATATAATGAATAAAATCAGATCATTAATCATCACATTGTGCTTAATTTTACTTTCACCCATTGCATTAGCAGATACAAAAGTATTGTTGCAAACCAGTATGGGGGATATTGAAATTGAATTAGACAATGAGCATGCACCAATTACGACCAAAAACTTTCTTGATTATGTTAAAAGTGGTTTCTATGAAAACACCACTTTTCATCGTGTGATCCCTAATTTTATGATTCAAGGTGGTGGAGCAGACGGTGAATTAAAATTTAAAGAAACAAATGCCCCAATTAAAAACGAAGCAGATAATGGATTAAAAAATGTGCGTGGTACGATTGCAATGGCCAGAACCGGTGTCATCGATAGTGCAACGAGCCAATTTTTTATTAATGTTGTCGATAATCATTTTCTCAACCACGATCCATCCAAAGATTATGGTTACGCAGTATTTGGAAAAGTGATAAAAGGAATGGATGTTGTTGATAAAATTGTCAATGTGCCAACTAAACGGATGGGCCCACATCAAAATGTACCGATTGAGCCAATTTATATTAAAAAAGCAATTATCATAACAGAATAAATGATTTTATTTATTCTACTTCATTTATTCAAAAGAACTGTCTTAATGATTTAAGACAGTTCAGTTTTAACATATTTTAATTAGTTCTATTTGTTTTATATTATCGCAAGCTTTTATTATCACAAGCTTCATCTATGCCAAGACTACAGGCTTTCTTAAAGTACTTAATGGCTAACAGTCTATTTTTTTCTACTCCTTCACCATTGTAATACATGACACCTAAATTATTTAACGCTTCTGGCGAATCTTGCTCCGCTGCTTTCTTATACCAGAACACAGCTGTTTCTTTATTTTTTTCGACACCTTCCCCTTCATCATACATTATTGCTAAATTATATTGAGCATCAACTAAACCTTGTTCGGCAGCTTTTTTATACCAATAAACAGCCTTTTGATCATCTTCTTCAACACCTTCACCTTCATCATACATTAGTGCTAAATAATATTGTGCCTGATCATATCCTTGTTCTGCTGATTTAGTTACCCAATGTAATACCTTATCGAAATCTCCCTCAACGCCCAAACCTTCCTCATAAGCTTGAGCTAAATAAAATTGAGCTTTTTTATCACCTTGTTCGGCTTCTTTTTGGCAAGCATCAAAAGCTTTATCATACTCTTCTGAATTCCAATATTTCTCACACTCGCCAGCGTAGGTTGCATTTGAAAACAATACTGTTAACAAAATAAAAAATACTTTTTTCATACCTTTCCTTATATCTCTAAATTATAAACATTTGACAAATTTTAAACTCTGCCTATTGTAGGAAAAAAACTCAAATTAGCAATAACAAAAATTATTAAGAATTATTAAACTAATCGGTTTTAATAAATAGATATTACATCCCTTAACAATGAATCATGCTTTTTTTAATTTACTCAATAAGTGAGCAATAGTTCTGACCCCAACACCTGTTGCTCCCGTTGCCCATAATGCAGTTGCACTTTTACGGAAAGTGGCTGAGCAATCGATATGTAACCAGTTTTGCTGATAATTTTTAATAAAATGTGATAAAAATGCCGCTGCAGTACTTGCCCCTGCTGTGTTAGGTAATCCAGAATTAGACATGTCTGCAAAGGATGAAGGAAATTGAGAGCGATGAAATTCGGCTAATGGTAAACGCCAAAATGCTTCATGTTCAATATCGCTACTTGCCAATAACAATTGAGCAAATTTATCATCAAATGAAAGTAGTGATTGATAATCATTACCCACCGCAATTTTTGCTGCACCCGTCAATGTTGCACAATCGATAATATAATGTGGTTTATCATTATCGGCACAAATTAACCCATCGGCTAACACTAAACGACCTTCAGCATCGGTATTATCAATTTCAACTGTTTTACCATTACGATAACAAATAATATCCCCTAGTTTAAAAGCGCTACCACTCACTAAGTTATCTGCACAACATAGATAAAGTTTAATACGGTGATTTATGCCTCGTGCAATAGCAAGCGCTAATGCACCAGCGACTAGCGCTGCTCCGCCCATATCTGAGCGCATCGACTCCATAAAACTACTTGGTTTTAAACTATAACCACCAGAATCAAATGTGATCCCTTTACCCACTAAACAAGCAGTAATCGGTGTTCTTGGATTTTTACCCGGATTATAATCAAGTTCAAGTAGCGCTGCCGGTCTATCTGAGCCTTTGCCAACAGTATAGATCCCCATATAATCATGCTCTTTTAAAGCTTCGCCTGAAATAATTTTGTATGTTACATCTGTCGAATATTGACTGATGAGTTTGGCACTTTGCGTAGCTAATTCAAGGGGGCTCAATGTTTCCGCTTGCTGGTTAACAATATCTCGACACCAATCAATAATGACCAGACGATGTGTTAATTCTGCTTTATCTTTGCTATCCAGCTTTGCCCAAGTGACTTTATTGTTGTTTTTTGCATTACGATAACCCAACCAAAAATGCCAACAAGCTTCTAAATCCCATCCTTGACCACTAAGTTTAACCGATTTAATACCTTGATTATCGAGTTTACGCCCTGCACGTTGAATTGCCCCTAAACGATGCTCAGTTTTATAATGAATGGTAATTGATTCATCTGAAAAACTCAGTAGTGCATCTTTACCCCATTGCGAGGGTGCAGGTTTTTCAGAAAGTAAAATAGATAACATCGACATAAGCAGAACTCCAATTATTGATAAAAATAAAACAATGGCTTAATTCTAATCAGAAACATGCTAATATAGCAAGCAGGTTAAGAATAAATAAGGATTCGTTATGACATCTGCTGTACCAATAAAAAATGGAATTAATTTTCGTGATTTAGGTGGAATTAAAACACAAGATGGACGTCAAATACGTAAAGGAAAATTATATCGTGCAGGTGAATTTTCACGTATTAGCGAACAAGAAAAAGACTTCTTAGCGAATGAATTAAAATTACACTACATTTTAGACTATCGAGATCCGAACGAAATCAATCGCTATCCCGACAATTTATGGCGTAATGCCAACTATATTAATGTTCCGGCAAATCCATTAAGTGATGAAGTGACAGCCAGTTTAACCTCAGAAATTGAAGATGATATTTTTACCATTAAAAAAACGTCACCCTTTGATTTTATGATCAAACTTTATCAATTATTACCTTTCAATAATCCTGCTTATCAGAAACTTACTGACATTTTATTAAATGGTAATGGGCAACCCTTAGTTCAGCATTGTGCTGTCGGCAAGGATAGAACGGGCATTGGTGTCGCTTTAACACTGTTTGCATTAGGCGTGAGTGAAGACGTTGTCATGCAAGACTATTTACTTACCGAACAATTATTAAAAGATTTTCGTGACACCATTCTTAACCAGAATAAAAACCAATTAACGGCAACCGAACTTGAAAATCAAAAAGTGATTTTTGCTGCTAAAGAAGCGTACCTAACCGCCGCAATAACGGCAATTAAACAGCGTTATCAGACTATTGATAATTGGTTAGCTCAGGAATATCAATTAGATAATAACAAAAGAAAGGTACTTCAAGACCTTTATCTAATTTAGACAATATCAATGATATAGATAGTTAATCTATACTTAAATAATAATCACATCAACGATGTTATCGATTGAAATGTGAAGTCATAAAATAGCAATGTGAGGAAATAAAAATGTTAACCGATCAAATGGTCAAAAAGCTTAATGAGCAATTAAATTTAGAGTTTTACTCTTCAAATCTGTACCTACAAATGAGTGCTTGGTGTGATGACCAAAATTTTCCATCTTTCGGAAAGTTTTTAAGAGATCATGCGGGTGAAGAACGCCAACATATGGAGCGTTTATTTGATTATGTTTTAGATTGTGGCTCCTTAGCTTTAATTGGCAAAATTGAAGCCCCTGAATCACAATATCCTTCTTTACTTGAATTATTTAAAGTGGCTTATCAGCACGAACTTAAAATTACCAAAGCAATTAATGCGCTGGTTGATTATGCGTTAACACAGAAAGATTTTTCGACATTTAACTTTTTACAATGGTATGTTTCTGAACAACATGAAGAAGAAAAACTCTTCAAAAGCATTGTCGATAAACTCGAATTAGTCGGTGAAAATAAGCGTGACCTATTCTTTATGGATAAAGATTTTAACAAAACGTTAAGTGAATCAGGTTTATTAACGACCAACGAATAATTAATACAACATGTTAATCTGCTTCATTTTTTGATGTGGCAGATTAGCGTCTTTAACGTTGTAAGATAAACCTTGTTATCGGCACACTACTATTGACCGCCAAATGGACATCATCAATCTGCTGATATTGATAATAAAAATGACTTGCAAAAGGAGCATGAATCAATTGGTGATTAAGGTCAATTTTCACAGATTTCATTTGCCAAACACCTTTCGCATACAGCTTTAAAGCAGACTCTTTTAACGTCCATAATTGCCAAAAAGCCGATAATGTATCGGTTTGCGCTATCATCCATTGATATTCATCATCATCAAAAAAGTTTTCTGCTACTTTTAAATAGTGTTTACGCTGGCGAGCAAGTTCAATATCTAAACCTACTTTACCGTTTAAAGATATCGCGACAGCTACCCTATCTTGGCTATGGCTGATATTAAAATCAGGAAGAGTTCGATCTAAAAAACATGGGCGACTATTTTCACCGATTACGATTGTTGGCAAGGTAGAGCAATGGCAATACTGATTAAGCAAATCTGCTAATATCGAACGACAGATTAAAAACTGTTTTTTACGTTGCCCATTCATCTGATTGGCATCGTTGATAATTTGCTCTGATAACAACGCATAATTAATTGTCGCCGTATTTATATTGGCTAGTTGGATGATTAGCATAATTGAAAAGCCAGTATTCATAAAAATTATTTTTTACTATTTTAACAGCATGCTATGCTAACTGTTATTAAAATTTCTCAGATAGCTAAGGATACATCATGTCATTACAAACCAAATTAGTGAATGCTGGTCGCAAAAAACGCTATACCCAAGGCGCTGTAAATTCGGTAATTCAGCGTGCTTCTTCATTAGTCTTCGACACTGTCGCTGCAAAAAAAGAAGCAACAGAAAATCGAGCCAAAGGGGCACTATTCTATGGACGCCGAGGCACATTAACCCACTTTTCACTTCAAGATGCCATGATTGAAATTGAAGGCGGAGCCGGATGTTATCTTTATCCATGTGGTGCAGCTGCAATTGCTAATGCCATTTTAGCTTTTGTAAAAACCGGGGATCATATCCTTGTATCCGAAGCCAGCTACGAACCAACTCAAGAATTTTGTAATCATATTTTAAAGGATCTTGGCGTCGAAACCGATTACTTTTCACCTTTAGTTGGTCGCTATATCACTAACCATATTAAACCGAATACCAAAGTCGTATTTTTAGAATCGCCAAGCTCCATTACCATGGAAGTGCATGATGTACCGGCCATCGTTAAAGCGATTCGCCATGCAAATCCTGATATTATCATTATGATGGATACGACTTGGGCTGCTGGTGTATTATTTAAAGCCTTAGATCATGATATTGATATCTCAATTCAGGCAGGCACAAAATATTTAATTGGTCATTCTGATGCAATGTTAGGTACCGCGGTTGCTAATGAAAGATGCTGGGATAGACTACGAGAACGCTCTTATTTAATGGGACAAATGTGCGATGCCGATACGGCTTATATGGCAGCACGAGGGTTACGCACCTTAGCTATCAGATTAAAACAACATCATGAAAGTGGATTAAAAATAGCAAAATGGTTGGCTAATCACCCGCAAGTTGCAACAGTGAATCACCCAGCATTAGAAAGTTGCAAAGGACATGAATTTTTTAAGCGTGATTTTACGGGAGCAAGTGGACTATTTTCTTTTATACTTCATGATCGCCTAAGTGATGTTCAACTTTCCGATTTTCTGGATAATTTAACCCATTTTTCTATGGCTTATTCATGGGGCGGATTTGAGTCATTAATTTTAGCCAATCAACCGGAAGAACTAGCTAAAATTAGACCTGTTTCGGGTATTAGTTTTACAGGCACACTCATCCGATTACATATCGGTCTTGAAGACCCTGAAGATTTAATTGCTGATCTTGCTGCTGGTTTAGAAAGAATCAATCAGCATAATCATAAAGCAAATGCACTACAAAGCTTAGTATAATCGGGAAAAACATGGATAATCAAAGTCAACTCATGATTGATCAAACCATCACACAGACCATTTCAACATGTTTAAAAAAACACCGTAAGCTATTGGTAGCTTATAGTGGCGGGGTTGATTCCACTGTATTGTTACATGCACTAGTCAAATTGAAACAACAACAAGCTGATTTAGCAGTACGAGCCATTTATATTCATCATGGTTTAAGTCAAAATGCAGATAATTGGGCAAGCCATTGCCAACAACAATGCCAACAATGGGAAATCCCTTTTATTATTGAAAAGGTTAAGCTTGATATCTCGGCAGGCAATATTGAAGAACAAGCTCGACATGCTCGTTATCAAGCGATTTATCGTCATTTGAAAAGCGATGAAATGCTATGCACAGCACAACATCTTGATGACCAATGCGAAACGTTTTTGTTAGCTTTAAAAAGAGGAAGCGGTCCATCAGGGTTATCAGCCATGCCCGTTGAAAACCAACAACATCTTCGACCGTTACTCACTATTTCACGTAAACAAATAGAAGCGTATGCCAATTGGCATCAATTAACTTGGATAGAAGATGAAAGTAATCAAGATGACCATTATGATCGCAATTTTCTTAGATTAAATGTTTTGCCAATTATTGATCAACGTTGGCCTCAGTTTTCACAAATGGTTGCCCGAAGTGCATCGCTTTGCCAACAACAAGAAGCTTTAATTAACGAGCTGTTACTTAACGATTTTCATCAAGTATTAACCCAGCAAGGTCAGCTACGCTTGTCGCCATTACGCGATTATTCAGAATATAAACGCAATGCCATTTTACGCATGTGGCTACGACATCAACACGTTATGATGCCTAGCCAAAAACAACTAGCACTTATTTGGCAAACCGTTGTTCAAGCAAAGAACGATGCTAATCCGCAATTCGTTTTACACCATAAGCAAATTCGCCGTTATCAAAATTTACTTTATCTATTGCCACTCTATAAAGATACTGAACAACAAGTCATAAATTGGGATCTGACTTCGCCTTTAGTTTTACCTGATCATATCGGTGAGTTACATGCTCTTTATCAAGATGATTTAACGTGTCGTCTACCGAACAGAGACGAACATGTTACCGTACGCTTTCATGCTCAAGGACAGCTTCAAATCGTTAATCGTCAAGGCTCAAGAGCAATCAAAAAACTATGGCAAGAAAACCATATTCCACCTTGGATGCGAACACGCATCCCTTTGATATATTATGATGAACAACTTATTTGCGCTGTCGGCGTGTTTGTGACTGACCACGGAAAAGGTTCGCAAATTGATTTTCATGTCACTTAGCACATAAGCCACTTGCTCATTATCAATCAGCTATCAAACCATTAAGGGACATTATCCATTGCCCCTTAAGTTAAAGGTTAACAAGCTAATTTTATTTTGTTTCTGCTCTTGGCTTCCAGCGTTTTAGTAATAATGCATTAGTCACCACACTAACACTACTTAAAGCCATAGCAGCGCCAGCAATCATTGGGTTTAAAAAACCAAATGCCGCTAATGGAATACCAATTAAATTATAGAAAAACGCCCAAAATAAGTTTTGTTTGATCTTATTATATGTTCGACGAGAAATATCAATAGCATCAGCGATAAGGTATAAATTACCTCGCATTAAGGTAATACTTGCTGTATGCATTGCCACATCAGTACCTGTTCCCATGGCAATGCCGATATCAGCGGCAGCCAACGCTGGCGCATCATTAATGCCATCCCCTACCATTGCTACTTGATTATTGGTGTTGGTATGGCTCTCTTTTTGCAATTGATATATATAGTTGGCTTTATCTTGGGGTAACACTTCGGCTATCACTTTATCTAAGTTTAATTGTTGACCCACATAATTTGCCGCTTGTTGATTATCACCAGTTAGCATGACAGTATTAACATGCAATTGATGTAATGCATCAATTGCATTTCTCGCTTCAGGTTTAATCACATCAGCAAAGCCAAATAAAGCAAGTATCACGACACTATCTTCAGCTTGTTGTTTAGCCAAAAATGAAATAGTGTACCCTTTACTGGTTAGCTCATCTATTTTATCATCCATGTTTACAAAATAGGCGTTTAACGATTTCATCCAACGCAAACTTCCTAAATAGTATTCGGTGTTATCAATCCTTGCCATGACGCCCGATCCTGTTACTGATGTGATATTTTTCGCATAATCATACTGTTTAGCTTTAGATAACATAGCTTTTGCTAATGGATGTTCACTACCTGCTTGCATCGATGCAGCAAGTGACAAAATCTGATCGGGTGTTTCAGTTCCAACGACATCGATTTCCACCAAGTCAGGTTTACCTTCTGTTAAGGTGCCTGTTTTATCAAATGCGACAGTGTTAACATTATGCAATGTTTCTAAAGCTTCAGCATCTTTAATCAAAATACCTTGACGTGCAGCCACACCCGTGCCAACCATAATCGCTGTGGGTGTTGCCAATCCTAAAGCACATGGGCAAGCAATCACCAATACAGCAACGGCATGAAGTAATGCTTGTTGCCAATCATGATAAATAATTCCCCAAGCCAATAAGGTAATCAAAGCAATGATCAAAATGACTGGGACAAAAATTGCGCTGATACGATCGACAATTCGCTGTATAGGTGCTTTTTTAGCCTGTGCAGATTCGACCATTTCAATAATTTTAGACAGTTTTGAATCAGATTGGATAGCGGTAGTTTTGACGATTATCAGTCCTTCACCATTAATGGTACCACCCGTGACCACATCATTAACAGTTTTATTAACTGGAAAACTTTCTCCGGTTAACATCGATTCATCACTACTGGATGTGCCTTCCATAATAATACCGTCAACTGGAATACGTTCACCGGGTTTAATTACAACAATATCGTTCACTTTAACTTGGCTAATCGGTAAACTAATTTCGTGATCCCCTTGTCTGACTAAAGCGACTTCAGGTCTTAATGCTGAAAGTGCTTCGATCGCTTGTGTGGTTTGATGTTTCGCTCTTGACTCTAACCATTTACCCACTAAGATTAAAGTTATAATTACAACAGATGATTCGAAATAGAGATGATCATAATGCCCTGTAATTAATTGATATAACGATAAACCATAAGCTGCACTGGTACCTATAGCCACTAATAAATCCATATTACCAGTGAAAGCTTTTAAAGCACTAAAACCACTTCGGTAAAATTTAGCACCAAGACCGAATTGAACAATCGAAGCCAGAATAAATTGTAACCATGCAGGCATCATTAAATGGAAACCAAATGGCTCTAATAACATTGGTAAAACAAAAGGAATAGCGAATAAAATGGACACCACAATCGGCCAAAGTGATGCTTGTTTTTCAGTATCTTCTGCATGTGTTTGCTGATCCGTCATTTTCACCGCATGATAACCTGCTTTGTCTACCGCTGACATCAGTGTTGCTAAATTAACATTTGAATTTGCTTTAACGGTTGCTTTTTCAGTCGCTAGATTCACGCTAACATCAATTACTCCATCAACCTTTTTAATCGCCTTTTCAACATGACTAACGCATGATGCGCAGCTCATATCTTCAACATAAAAATTATATTCAACTGTTTTCATTTGACGCATCCTTTGGTGAGAGGGTTGTTAAGATTAAAAAACGTTCTCAACAAATTTTTTTGATTACTTAACAAATATTTTAATACTAATTATTCGAATAACAAGAATGCACTTTTTTGATATATACTATCCAAAAAGATACTATTGAGGCATTAAGTGAAAAATCATTTAGTTAAAACCTATAACAACGAGCAATGCTTGGAATCTGTTATTCACTGTCCGGTTGAAACAACAATCAATTTGATTGGAGGTAAATATAAATCATTAATTTTATGGAAACTGATGACAAACAAAACATTAAGATTTTCTCAGTTACGAAAAGAAATTCCTTGCGCCACACCAAAAATGTTAACTCAGCAGTTACGTGAACTCGAATCCAATCAATTAATCAACCGAAAAGTGTTTCCTGTCGTCCCACCAAAAGTAGAATATTCCTTAACAGATTTTGGCAAAAGTATTAAACCTGTATTAGAAGCAATGTATCAATGGGGAAGCCATTGTTTAAATCGCCAAGGGCTGAATATCAATTGTACAATGGCAGCAATAGCTGACCATCCTAAACAATAATCACTTTAATACAAGATGCTTTGCATCAATTACTTTTCCTTAGTGATCAAAAAGACAAGCAATAAATAAGAGGAAACAGCGTTATTACAACGCTGTTCATAATAGAAATTAATTACGTAATTTTTCTGGCCAATCGTTTTGAGTAGACACTAATAAATCTTTCACAACTCGTGGATTACCAGCCACAACATTACCAGATACCATATAATTATTACCACCGGCAAAATCGGTAATGACACCACCAGCTTCACGTAAGATGAGTTCACCTGCCGCAATATCCCAAGGTTTTAAACCGATTTCGAAAAATCCATCTAAACGACCTGCTGCCACATAAGCCAAATCTAATGCTGGTGAACCAGTGCGACGAAAATCACCGCATTTAGTAAATAATTTTTGTAAAACTGCAAAATAGCTATCGCTATATTGTTTCGCTTTAAATGGAAATGCGGTTGCCAGTATACTTCCATTTAAATCTTTAGCATTACTGACACGAATACGATAGCCATTTAGCTGAGCACCCTTACCACGTGCAGCAGTATACAATTCATTGCTCATTGGATTATAAACCACTGCCACTTCGGTTTTACCTTTGACTCGAGCAGCAATAGACACAGCAAAATGTGGGATATTCTTAATAAAATTGGTGGTACCATCAATTGGGTCGATTATCCACTGCGTATCGGCATCGCTACCTTTAGCAAGACCACTTTCTTCAGCGATAATAGTATGATCTGGATACGCTTTTTTAATTGTTTCAATAATTAAAGCTTCAGCAGCACGATCTGCATTGGTTGCAAAATCGTTAGCACCTTTAGTATCAATTTCGATTGAACTAGGATTTTCATAAGCCTTAATGGCAACATTACCTGCTTTGCGAGCAGCACGAATAGCAATATTAAGCATCGGATGCATAATTTTCTTCCAATTGATGATGTTAAAGAACGGGTTGTTTTGGCAAACTTTAAAAGTGATACCAAAATTTACGGCATAGTATAAAGGTTTTATAAGCTTATTGCCAGATTATGTTGGGAATGTCAGCGATATTATTGATTTTGAGAAAAATAACGCAACATCCCAAATTCACCGCATTAAATAATGTTTTGATACGTTAATAATTTATCAAAGAGACTAGCTGCTACATAAATAATTCCTATCAACACATTATTCACTTATCACTAACATTATTTTTGATTTTCACCGTATGCATTGCTAAATAATTTTCACATATTACAAACTTATTTAATAAAACTTTATTAAAAGACGATACTTATAAACCATTATCGATGTAATTTGATACAATATATTTGCTATAAATTGTTATAAATAGGAAAAAATGGATGAAGAAATTAATATTGATTCTATGTTTATTTTTTTCAGTGAACACCCCCATTTTCGCTGATGAAAATCAAGAACTTAATTATAAGGATGAGTACAGAAAAGCCACTATCCAAAATGATGCAGAAGCACAATTTCATGTAGGTTATATGTATGAAAAAGGCATTGAAGTTGAGCAAAGTTATACCAAAGCAGCTCAATGGTATGAAAAAGCCGTAAAACAAAATAATGAAAATGCCTCAGTTTATTTAGGTTCCTTATATTTGAATGGTTTAGGCGTCACTCAAAATTTAGATAAAGCAAAAAAACTGATTGAAAAAGGCGCATTGAACGGTAACAGTAGTGGCGAGTTTTATATGGGGCTTTTTTATGATTTAATTGCTCAAAAGCCAAGAGCAAAAGGAATCGAATCCAATTTAAAAAATGACGCAATCAATCAAAATTATATCATGGCTAGAAAGTGGTATGAAAAAGCATTAAAGCATGGAGAACCAGCTGCTGCCGGAAATCTTGGTGTTTTGTATGAAGCTGGAAGAGGTGTCAAACAAGATGACGTCAAAGCAAGAAAGTATTATGAACAAGCCGTAAAAGGAAATGCCATTGTTTCAAATAATAATTTGGCTAACTTTTATTATCTTGGAAAAGGTGGATTGAAACAAGATTACGTAAAAGGTAGAAAATTAGATGAAAAGGCAGCGAAAAAAGGTTACGTTGAGTCACAATTCAAATTAGGTTGGCTATATTTTAACGGAAACGGCGTTAAACAAGATTATCGGCAAGCCAAAAAATGGTTTGAACTGGCTGCTGAGCAAAATCATGGTGAATCACAATACTATTTAGGTCTTATTTATCAACAAGGACTGGGACGAGAAAAAGACATTAACACAGCTAAACATTATTTTAAGCTGTCTTGTCAAAATACTGGCGATGAAGACGCCTGCCAATTACAATAATCACACGTTGTATTGTCATTGAGTCGATAAAATCACCTTGATTTTTCTCTTCATCAGTCGTTATCGTTAAGGTGATTTTGTCCTACTTTAAGTACAAAATAAAAGAATATTTATCATGATTGACCAACAGCAATTTGTGAGCAATAGAATTAATATTCTGGCAATTTTCCATGACAGTTAGTTAATCTATTTAATCCTCACTATTGTTACTTTTTTCATCGCATACTTGGCTTTCTAGTCGCTTTAAATTGGGAATTATTGCATAATACACGACGTATAAATTACCGAACTTAACTTAGGAATTATTATGGAACTTCTTTGTCCAGCAGGTTCATTGCCATCACTAAAAATAGCCATCGATAATGGTGCTGATGCCGTTTATATTGGTTTAAAAGATGATACTAATGCGCGTCATTTTGCTGGTTTAAATTTCAATGAGAAGCGATTAATTGAAGCCGCTGATTATGTACATAAACGTGGTAAAAAATTGCATATTGCGATAAATACTTTTGCACATCCTGAAAATTTTCAGCGTTGGCAACATGCAGTTGATACCGCGGCTAACATTGGTGCTGATGCGTTAATTATTGCTGATCTTGCTATGCTTGATTATGCTGCCGAAAAGTACCCTAATCTTGAACGCCATGTTTCCGTTCAAGCCTCTTCAACCAATGAAGAGTCAATTAAGTTTTATTATAATAATTTTCAGGTTCATCGTATTGTATTGCCACGTGTTCTGTCGATGCATCAAGTTAAACAGTTATCAAAAGTTTCTCCCGTCCCTTTAGAAGTTTTTGCCTTTGGTAGTTTATGTATAATGGCTGAAGGTCGTTGCTATTTATCGTCTTATTTAACAGGTGAATCACCTAATACCGTTGGGGCATGTTCTCCGGCTAAATTTGTGCGATGGGAAGAGACCGACAAAGGTCTTGAATCTCGTTTGAATAACGTATTGATTGATTGTCATAAAAAAGGTGAAAATGCCGGTTATCCAACCCTATGTAAAGGACGTTATTTTGTTGGAGAACAGCTTTATCATCCAATTGAAGAACCAACCAGTTTAAATACCATTGAGCTATTACCCGAGTTATTTGCTGCCAATATTGCATCGGTCAAAATTGAAGGACGTCAACGCAGTCCAGCTTATGTTGAGCAAGTAACCAAAGTATGGCGACAAGCAATTGACCGTTATAAAGCAAACCCACAATCATTTCAAGCTGAACAACATTGGATGGATACATTAGGCTCTGTGTCGGAAGGAACACAAACGACATTGGGTGCTTATCACCGTAAATGGCAATAATGAGTATTTTAGACTTTAAATTCATATTATTGGAAAAGACACTTATTAAAAATAAAGTGGCATTACTTTAATTTATATTATTGAATTTATTTAATAAAATATCATTTTAAATGATTTGATAAATGATCTAACATAAATCAATATAGTGAGCAAAACTATGAAATATGCATTAGGCCCAGTGCTTTATTATTGGCCTAAAACCGAAACAGAAACTTTTTATCATGCGGCAAAAGAAAGTGAAGCCGATATTATTTATATGGGCGAAACAGTTTGTACTAAACGCCGTGAAATGAAAGTCCCTAACTGGCTTGAATTAGCTAAAGAAGTCGCTAAATCAGGTAAACAAGTTGTGCTTTCAACGTTGGCTTTGCTTGAAGCTCCATCTGAATTAAATGAATTAAGATTACTCGTTAATAATGGCGATTTTTTAATTGAAGCCAATGATTTAGCTGCAATTAATATCGCTCAAGAAAATAAATTACCTTTTGTTGCCGGCCCTGCAATTAATTGCTATAACGCATACACGTTAAAATTATTACAAAAACAAGGTATGGTACGTTGGTGTATGCCCGTTGAACTTTCTCGGGATTGGTTAGCAAATGTACTAAATCAATTTGATAGTCTCAATATCGAGCGAAATTTTGACGTTGAAGTTTTCAGTTACGGTTACCTGCCGTTAGCCTATTCAGCTCGTTGTTTTACGGCACGTTCAGAAGATAAACCCAAAGATAAATGCGAAACATGTTGTATCAAATACCCTGTTGGGCGTGAAGTGTTTTCACAAGAACAACAAAAAGTGTTTGTTCTAAATGGGATCCAAACACAAAGCGGTTATTGCTATAATTTAGGTAATCAACTCAAAGAGATGAAAGGATTAGTTGATATTGTTCGTATTTCACCACTTGGGTTGGAAACATTGGATATTGTGAAACAGTTTAGAGCGAACGAAGAAGGATTAAATCCGCTACATATAGAGCATAAACGAGACTGTAATGGGTATTGGAATGGAATTGCAGGACTTGAACTTAACCAGTAAAAAGTTTTCTCATCAAAAGTTTAGAGCAGAATTTCCTGCTCTGAACAATGAAAACGTGTATCTTGATTCAGCCGCAACATCACTCAAGCCCCAAGCGATGATCGATGCGACGCTGGAATATTATGCACACAATACTGCAACTGTTAAACGCAGTTTGCACCCTAATGCCTTACAAGTGACTGAAATAATAAATCAAGCTCGGCAAAATGTCGCTGATTGGATTAACGCTTCAACGAGCAGTGAAATTATTTGGACAAGTGGTACGACCGAATCCATTAATCTTATTGCACAAAGCTATGCTCGACCTTTGCTAAAAGCAGGTGATGAGATTATTGTCAGTGAATTAGAGCACCATAGCAATTTATTGCCATGGCTAATTGTTGCAGAGCAAACGGGAGCCAAAGTAATTAAATGGTCATCGGTTATTGATGATCTGACTTCACTTCTATCCGAACGCACAAAAATTGTCGCCATTACACAAATGTCCAATGTGACAGGATTTTGTCCGGATTTAGCAGCGATTAGCCAAATCGTTCACCAATATAATGCCATTTTAGTGGTGGATGGTGCTCAAGGTATTGTTCATCATCCCATTGATGTTGATAAACTTGATATTGATTTTTATGTATTTTCAGCGCATAAATTATATGGTCCAACAGGACTCGGTGTATTATATGGTAAACAAATTTTGCTTGAAACTATGCCCGTTTGGCATGGTGGAGGTAAAATGCTAAAAAGTGTCTCTTTCGATCACTTTATACCTGAGCAACATCCGTATAAATTTGAAGCAGGCACACCCAATATCGCCGGAATGCTAGGCTTTAATGCAACGTTTGAATGGCTAAAACGTTGGGATTTTAATCAAGCACAATTATATACCGAACAATTAGCCGATTATGCAAAATCACAACTTAGTAAACTAACCAATATTCAATTTTACAGTGTAAATAATAGTTCAATCATCACATTTAATATCCACAATATTCATCATAATGATATTGCTATCTTATTAAGTGAACAAAACATTGCAATACGCACTGGTGAACTTTGTGCTCAACCATTAATGCAAAAGCTAGGTTGCCAAGGTGTCATTCGTCTTTCATTGATGCCTTATAATAACAAACACGATATCGATTGTTTTATAATTGCATTACAACATGCTATACAAATCTTGGATTAATTGTAATATCTGCTTTTGCTAACATAAAAATATTTATCATTACGTAAACGACAAATAGGTCTATATTATGCTATCGCAGCAAACATTAACGGAATTATTATTGAAACAACAAAACTGGCAAGATCGTTATCGGCAAATCATTGCGTTATCAAAACAATTGCCTGACTTTCCAGCCGATTTAAAAACAGATAGTAACCAAGTCAATGGTTGTGAAAATCGAGTTTGGCTTACTTTTCAAAAACAAACTGATGATACTTTTATTTTTCAAGGTGATAGTGAGGGTCGAATTGTTAAAGGGTTACTCGCAATTTTACTTATCATTGCAAATCATAAAACAGCGAAGCAAATTCAGGCTATCGATTTTCAGTTTGAATTAAGTAAACTTAAAATTACCGACGAGCTTAGTCAATCTCGCCTAAAAGGATTAGATAAATTAATAGAACGAATTCAATCAGTTAATTAGAATAATAAAAGGGCGAAATATCTTTCCGCCCTTTCATCGATTTCACTTTTTACTTATCTAAATAAGTAAAAAGTGTGATAACTTTTTTAACACCAGCTACTTTACTGGCAACAACTGCAGCAGCTTTACCCTCTTCAGGTTTGACAATACCAATTAAAAAGACTTCGCCATTTTCGGTAACGACTTTAATATTTCTGGCTTTTGTTGCCGAATTTAAGACTAATTGTGATTTAACTTTGGTTGTAATCCATGCGTCATTGGTAATGGTTCCTGCACCAACAGACTCACCGATACGAATTTGATTAAATACTTTTTTGACACCTTCAACTTCATGAGCAAGATTTTCGGCTTTCATACTCTGTTCATTATTTGCTTGTCCGGTTAAAAGAATATTACCGTCATAAGCACTCGTTGAAATACGTGAACCAATAAAAGCTGATGTATTTTCTTTTAATTTCATACCCATTCGTGAATTCAGCGTTGTATCATCAACTTGAGTCCCGGTTGTACGCGGATCTGAAGCAACTTTGGCTGTAGCCGTTGCACCGGCTCCAATTACCGCAGCAACACAGCCTTGTAACATCAATGAGCCAGACATTAATATTACCGTTAAGGCAATTTTTCTCATTATAACTCCTTCATTTATGGCTTAGTAATGTGTAACTGATGACAAAATAAATTGATTTTATTATGCCTTGCACACAGTAATTTGCAAAACAATTTTACTGTTATTCATAATAATTATTGTTTATTTTTTTAAAAATAATAAACGAAAAACAGTAAAACAGACTGACGTCTATTTAAAAAATCTGTTATCTTTATACACTAAACTATATATTGATATTTTATAGGCTAATATGGAACAGGATTATATTGATTGGCTATATGGTTTGTCAGCGCCAATGGTAATATTAAATAAAAGATATGGAGCAAGCTATACCTCACCTTTTTTTTATCCTAACGATGATTTTATAGATTTGAAAGAGAGTTGGGAAATAGATTCTCGGGAAACTTTACTTGATTGCGTTTTCACCATGATTGATGATGGACATGCACCATTATTATCTGAATTCTATTCTAAATATTCTCAATTGTCTGAATTTGATTGGCTCAGCTTTTATGAACGTCAAACTGACTATCATAAAGTGATACTTACATTTGTTGAGCAAACATTTCCTATCTGTAATACTGCGGGAATTCGTAGTTGGGATTATGCCCGAATGGCTTATCTTTTACGACTTGGCACGACGAATAAATATGTAACTGAAGAGGAATGTTTGTGGATTTTGCATAGAATTGGGTTACGTTCAACATACTTTTATCATTCTTGGCAACACTACCTTGTTAGTTGGTTTATTGGTTTACAATATTGGAATAATTTACAGATTAAAGACGATTTAGAAAAATTACGCTGTGAATTATCCCGTCCATCTAACATCACATCCATGGCAAATTTATATGAAGACAAACAAGCACCCTTTAACCGGTTACCATGGTTTATTGATATTGAAAAATTTGAAAAACCAGAATCATTGACGGAGTATGATTGGTTATGAATGAACATATTTGGCAACTACTCGAAATAGAAAAAACGAATGATACCGTCGCAATACGTCAAGCCTATCGAGCCAAGTTACCTTTTTATCATCCCGAAACAGACCCGATTGGATTTAAAGCTTTACGTGAAGCTTATGAGTTTGCAATACAGTATGCACAGTCAACCGAACAAATGGATGGGCAATCACAACAAGAATCACAAGAGCAAGCAGTCACTCACCCCCTTACAGAAAAACAAATCAAAGAAAATGAAATTTGTACTGCTTATCAAGCACTTTTGAATGATCCACAACGGTGTTTTAACGCCGATGAATGGCAAAAATTTATTAGTTCATTTTACGATTACCCAATGGCAATCATTGATTCGGTAAAATGGCGTCTATTAGAAATAAGTTATGAAGCAAGCAATGTATCAAACGCTTGTATCAAACTGTTAGCGGATAATTTGCGTTGGCGCCAACAACTGAAAATACAATCTCCCAATCAATCTGAAAGGTATGATATCTTTTTAAATCATATTGAGAGTGAAGATTTATTTGACTATACCCTGTTACCCACCACAAACAGAGCTCTGCAAGATGCAACGATAAATTATATCGATTATACCAAATGGTTATTTTACGAACGTAGAAGTAGTGATCTTTATGACTTTTTATCACAAGATACTGTCATCTATTTACCCAACGATAAAAGCTTAATGCTTCAATTAGCTAATTGGCACTGTGTTGCAAGAATCCCTAATCAAACCTTATTAGATTATGCGTTGAAATGCATCACTCAAGATGATCAAGATGAACATATCAATATCGAATGGAGATATATTGCAGCAATTCAATATACTATGCTTGATAAAAAACATGAGTCTTTACAGGCTTGGCTTGATCTTTATAACTCAGGTCATTATCAAGAAAAAGCAGCCAGTTGGATAGCGGGCTGGTGCTCACATTATGCTAGTGATTATTTTCCATTGTTAATTATCGCATTGAATAACTCTTATTGTATTGCTGCAGAAACATCAGAAACTTACCTTTACGCAGTTCCTCAGTTAACAGCAACAACGGTTGCACGACTAGCACAAATTGATCCTGATGAGTATTCCCCTGAAATTGCAAGTTTTATCAAATGGTCGTTAAATGTGAGTTGGAATTATCGTCAAATTCTTGCACTGTTGTTACTTGATGACGGTACTAATCGTTTATATCGCTTATATCGTCATGCCATTATGTTACGACATGGTAATCAAACTTTATTACAACAAATTATTGATGAACAGAGTAAAGATGACTTTGAGCATTTTATTCTACAAAATTTACAACGCCAAGCTCAGCAACATTTAACATGGCTTGAACAAATTCCACCCGTCAAAGAATTTAAAGCTTGGCTGTATGATAGTGATGAAAATACGCCCATTCCAGATAAATTTGATCCTAACTTGAATGGGTACGAACAATACTATGGTCGTTTATGGTTGGATAGATTCGATGCCATTCCGGAGCGTGCCAAAAAACATCTTGATAATTTTTCGCGTTATGCAAATATAGAGATGTTTGACTGGTTTATTTTCTTAGAATCTGAACATTATTACCAGTTTCCAACTCCACCTGATTCATCGTGTGATAAAAACGTTTATTGGGAGTGGTATCGTCAATTTATTTTAACGATGGCTATAATTAATCAACCCTACGAAACAGCAAAATATCTTCGAAAAGAAAATAATACGTTTAAATTAACCGATGATGATCAAATGCTTCCAGTGATTAATATTTTCAAATATGGAAACTGGCAAAATAAAACTGAGCTCTATAATTTAATGGATAATAATAGTGGGTTAATCAATAGTATTTTAATCAATTACCCAGATTCAATCGAATCTTATATAGACAATCCTGAAAAAATTGATTTAAAAGATATCGAAAATAAAATCGAACAATTGTGGCAAACCAAATTTGCCAATCAAAACCCTTATTATTTAATGATATTAAATACCTTTTTGTTATATAAACCTGAACAAAAACTGAAATTACAACAAACGTTAAATAAAATTGCAGGTGATAATGGTGATTTACAAAAAATCGCAAATTCGCTCGAAAAACAGTGGTCATTTCCATCTTCAGTAAATAAAGATAAATATCAACATAATGATCTAACGGCTAAAATATTATATCTTAATGAGTGTTTAGCTAACTACTGTGGTCTAATTGAAGAAGATGATATCGAGATGTTAGAAGGGCTAAAAGATCATTCAGACAATAATATGATATTACGCTTATGTGCCGCCTTACTTTTAGCTAGAAATCGTGAAAATCAAAAAAAAGTAGATGCATTATCTCTACCTGAAAATAAATGGTGGCAATTTTGGCGTTTAAATGGACGAACAAATCGTAAAGGATTTTGTAAACAAATTTTTTATAGTCTGTTAATTATTGGTTTTTCTGCCTTATTTCTTGATAGATTTTTGTCCGACTCATCAATATATAACGAAGTTTCAAAATTTGCTTATATGATTTCGGGAATAAATATTATTTTCGCATTAAAACGACGTGCAAATGATAATTATTTAGGTGAACCATGTTACTTCGTTATTTATACGCTATTATTACTGATATTATTACCTTTCTGGAAACCTAGTTATAAAAAAAATAACCGATATGGACCGCCTGTGAAGGAATAGATAAACTAGTGTATAAACTTCCCCTTTTATATCAATAATAAAAGGGGAGAAGTTTATAAATACTACTTTGAATAATTATCTATCAAGATCTTTAAGTTCAGACTCAATATCACAACGAAACTCATTAATTTCATCTGGATTTTGACGATTTAATACATCAAGAAATGCTTCAAGATAAGATCCAATTAAATGACGTTCATCACCAAGTGATTGCGCCCAGGCACGTTCCAATCTAGCTAATAATGTACGATTTTGCATTTGATCTCGGGGATGAATTTTCAGTGATTTTAAACGTTCATGACTTTCCTGTTTTTGTTGTTCTGTTAACCCTATCGGGCTATGATCGATTACCTTGCCGTGTTGCTTACCTGTTTCAAGTACCACAACATCGACCTCTAATAATCCATTTAAATCATAACTGAAACGAATATCAATCCCTTGTATTTTTTCCATAGGCGTTAAAGGAACTTCAAACTCATCAATTAACACATTGTTTTCAACACGTGGATTTTCGCCTTGATAAACGGCTATAGAAATCAATTTTTGTTGTGGACGACTAGTATAAAAAGTCTTCACTTTTGAAGTCGGTACAATTGTATTGCGTTCAATAATGGGGGAAAATAAGCCATGAACATTATCCGACGCACTTTCAATACCTAATGTGTAAGGACAAACATCGGTCAAAATAACTTCTTCCACATCTTTATTACGCAATCGACAAGCTGCTTGTACTGCAGCACCTTGTGCCACAATAGTGGTCGGATTAATATGGCGATAAGGTAATTTGCCAAATAATTTGGTAACCAGTTCACGCACAACGCCCAATTGAGACGAACCACCCACTAACACAATATGTTCTAGTTGATTCGGCTTCAACCGAGCGTCACTTAACGCTTGCTCGATCGGTGCTCGAAGGCGATTTAATAATGGCAACCAAATCATTTTAGCTCGATTTTCGTTAAGCTCAAATTGCCACTCTTTATCTTGCCAAAACCAAGTTAAGTGTTGCATCTGTTCGCCGTTTAACTTGCATTTTAACTGTTCAGCTAAATCAAGTAATCTGGCATAATCATCGGCTGAAACATCTTGCTGTTTAATATTCCATTCACTTAAGCAAGCTTTAACAATATCATGAGTAAAATCTTCTCCACCTAAATAATTATCGCCCGCCGAAGCATGGACTTCGATTATTGGCATAGAGTATTCAAGTACGGTGACATCAAATGTTCCCCCACCCAAATCAAAAACTAATGTATTACCGGATTGTTCATCATGCAAGCCATATGCCATGGACGCTGCAGTTGGTTCATTAATTAAACGTACCGCGTTTAAACCAGCAAGTTCAGCTGCAAAACGGGTTTGTTTGCGCTGCTCATCATTAAAATAAGCAGGGACAGAAATCACCACATCATGAATGTTTTGTTTTAGAAAAGCTTCAGCATCAGCTTTTAAAGATTTTAGGACAATTGCAGAAAGTTCTGTTGGCGTAAACTTCTTATCGCCTAATTCAAAAACTTTATTCGATCCTAAAAAACGTTTAAATGCTGATGCACTCTGATTGGGATGAGTTGTTAATCGTGATAACGCTGCTCGACCAACTAAAATGGATCCATCTTCATCAATACTTATTGCTGATGGTGTTACCACTTCTCCAATTGCGTTGGGAATCAGCGTCGGTTTACTATCTTGCCAAACACAAATTAAGCTGTTTGTTGTACCTAAATCAATACCTATTGGGGGATGCATAAATCGTCTATTCTCTTATGTACTTAAATATTATTAGTTATTAAAAAAATTTTTAACGCAGTATTATATACTGTATTACTACAGTAATGACAATTTTATTTGATTAAAATAATCAGTATACTTTATTGTATAAAATTGAAGTTTAGTAATATGATTTTTACCGTAATAATTAATTATTTTATTTCACCTCAGTAATTTGACTGACTAAAATCCCTTCTTTTAACTTTGTCGTGATACATTCACCCACTTTCACTTGTTGACTATTACAAATCACATCATCATGTTGGTTAGTGGTAATTGAATAACCCCGCTCTAACGTTGCCAGCGGACTTAAGTTATTAAGTTGTGAGGTTTGTAAAACAAATTGATGTTGCGACATTGCTAATTTTTGTTTAATCATATTAATCAGTTGCTGTTGCTTTTGATATAAGGTCTGACCATAAAACGTGATGTGATATTCTGGCGAAACACTCAATAACTTTCTATCTAATCGATTATATTGATTAGTAAGTTTAAGCAAATATTGTTGAATATTTTCATATAACGCATGTCGATAAGTAATGAGTCGATTTAATTGTTGAGATAGCTTTGCTTGGGGATGTTCCGCTTGAAGTCGATGAAACCATGTATTCAATATTTCGCGTTGTCTTGTTAAGTAATAATCCATCGCCATCGATAAATGTTGTTCTTGTATCAAAATTCGCCGAATCTGTTCTTTATTATCATGACTAACAAGCTCTGCGGCAGCGGAAGGCGTTGCAGCTCTCACATCAGCAACAAAATCAGCTATTGTGAAGTCAATTTCATGTCCAACTGCACTTACAATAGGTAGTTGACTAGCAAATATCGCTCTTGCAACAACTTCTTCATTGAATGACCAAAGATCTTCAAGCGATCCACCACCTCGCCCAACTATCAATACATCACACTCTTGACGTACATTTGCTATTTGGATCATCTTGGCAATTTGACCAGCAGCTTCTGTACCTTGAACTTGGGTCGGATAAATAATTACCTGTAAACTGGGATCTCGGCGTTTTAAAATCTGACAAATATCATGCAATGCCGCACCAGTTGCCGAGGTAATAATACCAACAGTACGAATATTTTCCGGTAAACTTTTTTTATAGATAGGATCAAAGAGTCCTTCATCAGATAGTTTTTGTTTTAATTGCTCAAATTTTTGTTGCAGTAATCCTGCTCCAGCCAGTTGCATTTTATCAATGACTAATTGATATTCTCCACGTGCTTCGTACAATGTCACCATCGCTCGAACTAAAACTTGTTGTCCATTTTGCGGTGTAAATCCTGTTCGAAAATTACTATTTCGAAACATCGCACAACGCACTTGGGCAGCATCATCTTTAAGCGTAAAATACCAATGCCCTGAAGATGGACGAGAAAAATTCGAAATTTCGCCAACTAACCAAATTTGACCAATCGCATCAGAAAGTAGATCTTTGACCATTTGATTAAGATCTTTTACCGATAAAATCGAATTATTCAACATGTACTCATCCTTCTTAATGACACTAAAATTTATGTTAAATCGAATTCTGCCCAAATTGGCGCATGATCAGACGGTTTGTCCATGGCTCGAATATCATAATCAATGCCAGTTTGTTGACAATAGGATAACAATTTTTGACTAGCTAAAATTAAATCGATGCGCAGTCCAGTAAAGGTATCAAAACCTTTAGATCGATAATCAAACCATGAATAGTCTTGTTCAGTTGGATGTGCATGACGGTAAGTATCGATAAAGCCTAGTGACATTAAATTATCCATCCATTCCCGCTCTTCGGGTAAAAATGAACATTTACCAGTTCGTAACCAACGTTTACGACTATCATCAGAAATACCAATATCTAAATCGGTTGGGCAAATATTCATATCTCCCATTATCAAGGATAACTGATTACTCAATTGATGTTGCCGTAAATAATCAATCAAATCATGATAAAACTTACGTTTGGCAGGATATTTAACTTCATGATGCATACTTTCACCCTGCGGAAAATAGCCATTTATCACGGTTAAATTTCCTTGGTTGGTCGGTAACTCTGCCATAATTAAACGGCACTGAGCATCATCACTATCGGTTGGAAAGCCACACTGCACTGATATTGGTTTTTGTTTGGTTAATAACGCAACACCATAATGTCCTTTTTGACCATGATAATGTAAGTGATAACCAAATTGCGCTAACTCTTCGACAGGAAATTGATCATTATGAACTTTGGTTTCTTGTAAACCAATTATGTCGGGCTGATGTTTATCGATAATTGCGGCTAACTGATGAATGCGTGCACGCAGACTATTAATATTAAATGAGATAACTTTCATGATAAATTTATTATATTCGATTTGATGTTTAGATTTAACCATGCTATCAAAAATACGATATACTGTTAAGCTATTACAGTAAAAGCTACCATTTGTGATAAAGGAATCACCGAATATGACAACGGAATTACTTGAACTACGCGATAAAATTGATGAGGTCGATAAATCAATTTTGTCACTCATTACTCAGCGATTAGCCTTAGTCGCCGAAGTTGGCGAAGTAAAAAGCAAATATGGTATTCCAATTTATGATCCGAAACGTGAAGCTGAGATGTTAGCGAAAAGACGGCAAGAGGCAGAAAATTTAGGTATTTCTCCAGCGCTAATCGAAGATATATTACGACGACTAATGCGAGAGTCTTATATTAGTGAAAACGACAAAGGTTTTAAAAAAGTTTACACTGGTAAAGGATCAATTGTCATTATCGGTGGTAATGGTCAAATGGGGCGGTTGTTTACACAATTATTCACCCTATCTGGCTATGAAGTTAAAACATTAGGTTCCAAAACTATGCACCAAGCCGCAGAGGTTGTTGCTGATGCCGCTGCAGTCATTGTGACCGTACCAATTAATAAAACCTGTGAAATCATTCGACAATTACCGACTCTACCTAAAAATTGTATACTAACCGATTTCACTTCTATCAAAGTAAAACCTCTTCAAGCCATGTTAGAAAAACATCCTGGTCCTGTCGTTGGCTTACACCCTATGTTTGGTCCTGATGTACCTAATTTAGCAAAACAAATTATAGTGTATTGTGAAGGACGAGAGCCTGAAAAATACCAATGGCTTATTGATCAAATGCGCATTTGGGGTGCAAATTTATGTGCTATCAATGCCAAAGAGCATGACAAATGCATGTCATTTATTCAAGCATTACGCCATTTCACCTCTTTTTCTTATGGTGTTAATTTACAGCAAGAACATGTTGATTTAGAAAAACTAATTGCCCTTTCTTCTCCTATATATCGCCTTGAACTGATGATGGTTGGCAGATTATTTGCTCAAGATCCTGAACTTTATGCCGATATCATTATGGCATCAGATGATAATATCGAATTAATTAAACGCTATTATCAGCGCTTTGGACAGATGGTTGAATTGATTGAGCAACGCGATAAGGCAAAATTTGTTGAGAATTTTAATGAAGTCACCAAATGGTTTGGTAGCTATGCACAACGTTTTATCAAAGAAAGCCAAGTTTTATTAAAATTCGCTAATGATAATAGAGAATAATTTTATTATGCATAAATATAACATCCGACATCATTAATTATAATTAGCACAAAAATCTTATGTAATTATTTATCAATAAAATTATTATTAGAAATAAAATTTAGTATGAGGAAATAAAATGTCTAATCGAAAATATTTTGGTACTGATGGGATACGAGGTAAAGTTGGACAATATCCTATCACTCCCGATTTTGCTCTTAAATTAGGTTGGGCAGCTGGACGCATATTAGCTAAAGATGGTGTGAAAAAAGTCTTAATCGGAAAAGATACGCGTATATCAGGCTATATGCTTGAATCAGCACTTGAAGCTGGTTTTGCGTCTGCCGGTGTTGCTACTGCCTTTACCGGACCAATGCCAACGCCTGCTATCGCTTATTTAACTCGTACTTTTCGAGCTGATGCCGGTATTGTCATTTCTGCTTCACATAATCCTTTTTACGATAATGGTATTAAATTTTTTTCTACCGAAGGAAAAAAACTTGCTGATTCGATTGAATTAGAAATTGAAGCAGAATTAGAAAAAGATATAGATTGTGTTGAATCCAAACAATTAGGACGTGCTAGCCGTATTACTGATGCAGCAGGCCGTTATATCGAATTTTGTAAAAGCACCTTTGATCATGAGCTAAGTCTATCGGGTCTGAAAATTGTAGTCGATTGTGCGAATGGCGCAACCTATCATATTGCGCCAAAAGTATTGCGTGAGCTCGGCGCAAAAGTCATCAAAATTGGCTGTGAACCTGACGGCGTTAATATTAATGAAAATTGTGGTGCTACTGATGTTAGAGCATTGTCAAAACGAGTTATTGATGAACAAGCAGATTTAGGTTTTGCATTAGACGGGGATGGTGATCGCATTATAATGGTTGACCATGAAGGTCGAAAAATTGATGGCGATCAGATTATTTATATCATTGCTCGCGAAGCACTCAGACAAGGTCAACTAAAAGGTGGCGTTGTCGGTACATTAATGAGTAATATGGGACTGGAAATAGCACTTAAAAACCTTGGCATACCTTTTGCTCGTGCTAAAGTTGGTGACCGTTATGTTCTTGAAAAGCTTATTGAGAAAAAATGGCGTTTAGGGGCTGAAAACTCAGGTCATGTTTTGCTATTAGACAAAACAACAACTGGCGATGGAATTATTGCTGGTCTACAAGTTTTAAGTGCTATGGTTCGCAACGATATGTCTTTATCAGATTTATGTAGTGGCATGATAATGTTACCTCAAGTATTAATTAATGTTCACTATACCGAAAAAAGTGATCCATTAAAAAATTCAGCAGTAAAACTAGCAATAGAGCAAGTTGAAAAAGAACTAGATGGTAACGGGCGGGTATTAATTCGCAAATCTGGAACAGAACCTCTCATTAGAGTAATGGTTGAAGGCAGTGAAGAAGCCGAAGTACAAAAATTGGCAGAACGTATTGCACTAGCTGTTAAAGCTTAAAAATAATATTTTTTATATGTAATAATAAGTTTTTAATAAGTCAATACGTTTAATGAGTTTATTAAGCAAGCTCTGTTTATTTACAATTTTTTAGTAAAAAGTGTTGAATTTATTTATTTTGTTAATAATTTGTTGACTTTATATAGGTAATTGGGTTTAAAATACTAGCTTAGGGTTATTACAGCGATTGTCTATACCTTTTAATATAGATAAAACATTGTAATATTTTTTATTTTTAGGAATAAGTAAGAAGGTTATATGGCAGTTTCCTCTCCGACTTCGCCACAGGCTTATATCAAGCACCATCTTGAAAACTTACAAGTAGGTTCAGGTTTTTGGACCTTTAATCTTGATTCATTGTTTTTTTCAATTTTTCTTGGTGTTATTTTCTTGTGGATTTTTCATCGTGTTGCCAGAAAAGCAACAAGTGGGGTACCAGGTAAATTACAATGTGCTGTCGAGATGATCTTTGAATTTGTTAATAATACTGTCAAAGACATGTTCACTGGTCAAAACAAGCTCATTGCACCGTTAGCATTAACGGTATTTATTTGGGTCTTTTTTATGAATCTCATGGATCTTATCCCGGTTGATTTCCTCCCTTACGCAGGACAATACTTAGGTTTATCTCATTTAAGAGTAGTGCCAACAGCAGATGTCAGCATTACTATGTCAATGGCTTTAGGCGTCTTTATTTTAATTATTTTCTATTCTATCAAGTACAAAGGAATTTCAGGGTTTATCAAAGATTACACCCTTCATCCTTTTAATCACTGGGCTTTTGCACCAATCAATTTAGTACTTGAACTTGTCGGTCTATTAGCTAAACCACTATCTTTAGGTCTACGACTTTTCGGTAATATGTATGCAGGTGAACTTATTTTCATCTTAATTGCGGCATTAATACCTTGGTGGTCACAATGGGTATTATCTTTACCGTGGGCCATTTTCCATATTTTAATTATTACGTTACAAGCTTTTATTTTTATGGTGTTGACGATTGTTTATTTAGCAATGGCATCGACAACGGAAGAACATTAATTTCAATATTTTTTATATTAAACTGGAGTATATAATGGAAATTTTATATGTAGCCGCAGGCATAATGATGGGATTAGCTGCTGTAGGAGGCGCAATTGGTATCGGTATACTAGGTGGTAAATTCTTAGAAGGTGCAGCACGTCAACCGGAATTAATCCCTATGTTACGAACTCAATTTTTCATTGTTATGGGGCTAGTGGATGCGATCCCAATGATTTGTGTGGGTATTGCGCTTTATATCATCTTTGCTGTTGCCGGCTAATAAAAATCTAAGAGGAATCGTCTCATGAATATGAACGCAACTCTCCTCGGCCAAGCAATTACATTTGTATTGTTTGTTTGGTTCTGTATGAAGTTTGTTTGGCCTCCTGTTATCGCTGCGATTGAAAAACGTCAAAAAGAGATAGCTGATGGACTTGCTTCAGCAGAAACAGCAAAAAAAGATTTGGAACTAGCCAAAGCAAATACATCTGACTTAATGCAACAGGCTAAGGTTGAGGCTAATGCAATTATAGAGCAAGCCAATAAACGCAAAGCAATTATTCTTGAAGAAGCACAACAAGAAGCAATTCGAGAAAAAGAACGAATTGTTGCGCAAGGATTTGCTGAAGTAGAGGCTGAACGTAAACGAGCTAAAGAAGAGCTTAAACAACAAGTCGCTACACTTGCTATTGCTGGTGCAGAAAAAATTATTGAACGCTCTGTTAATGAAGCCGCAAATAGCGACATCATTGATAAACTCGTAGCTGAATTATAAGGAGACAAGAGCAATGGCAGACTTAATTACAATTGCTCGCCCTTATGCTAAAGCTGCTTTCGAGTTTGCGGTAGAAAAAAACAATATCGAATCATGGCATAAAATGCTAATGGTAACATCTCAAGTTAGTCAAAACGAACAAATACGTAGTATTTTGACATCTGACATGAAAGCCGATTCGGTTGCAAACTTACTCATCAATATCTGTCAAGATGTATTAGATGAGTTTAGTACAAATTTTATTAAGATTATGTCTGAAAACAAACGGTTATCTCTTCTTCCCGAAGTGCTTACACTGTTTGAACAATATTGTTTAGAGAGAGAAGCGCAAGCAGATGTCGATGTCATTTCGGCACAAGCACTGTCTAACGAACAACTTGATAAGATTTCTATCGCTGTCGAAAAACGTTTATCACGAAAAGTAAAACTAAAATGTCATATTGATCCATCGCTCATTTCTGGTTTTATTATTCGTACGGGCGATATGGTTATTGATAGTAGTATCAGAGGGCGTTTAACAAGATTAAATGACGCTCTACAGTCTTAAGGGGACTGATAATGCAGCTAAATTCAACTGAAATAAGTGAACTAATTAAAGAGCGTATTGCTCAGTTCAATATTGTGAGTAACGCTCACAATGAAGGAACGATCATATCGGTAAGTGATGGTATCCTTCGAATCCACGGATTAACCGATGTCATGCAAGGTGAAATGATTTCACTACCAGGAAATCGTTACGCAATGGCGTTAAACCTTGAAAGAGATTCTGTCGGTGCAGTCGTTATGGGACCATACGAAGATCTATCCGAAGGGATGAAAGTACAATGTACTGGTCGTATTTTAGAAGTACCTGTCGGCGATGGTTTATTAGGTCGGGTTATTAATACCCTTGGTGAACCAATCGACGGTAAAGGTTCAATTCAAAATGATGGGTTTTCTCCGGTTGAAGTCGTCGCACCTGGTGTTATCGACCGTCAATCGGTTGACCAAGCATTACAAACGGGTTATAAAGCCGTTGACTCAATGATTCCTATCGGACGTGGTCAACGTGAACTTATCATCGGAGACCGACAAACCGGTAAAACCGCATTAGCAATCGACGCAATTATTAACCAACGTAACTCAGGTGTTAAATGTATCTATGTTGCCATTGGTCAAAAACAATCAACCATTGCCAATGTTGTACGTAAACTTGAAGAACATGGTGCACTAAAAAATACCATTGTTGTTGTTGCATCCGCTTCTGAATCAGCGGCATTACAATACTTAGCGCCGTACGCAGGTTGTGCAATGGGCGAGTACTTCCGTGATCGTGGTCAAGATGCATTAATTGTTTATGATGATTTATCTAAACAAGCGGTTGCTTACCGTCAAATTTCATTGTTACTTCGTCGTCCACCTGGACGTGAAGCTTATCCGGGTGATGTATTCTATTTACATTCTCGCCTACTTGAACGTGCAGCACGTGTTAACGAAGCGTATGTTGAAGAGTTCACCAAAGGTGAAGTGAAAGGTAAAACAGGTTCATTAACGGCTCTACCGATTATTGAAACCCAAGCTGGTGACGTTTCAGCGTTCGTACCAACTAACGTAATTTCAATTACTGATGGTCAGATATTCTTAGAAACCAGCTTGTTTAACTCTGGTATCCGTCCTGCGGTTAACCCGGGTATTTCGGTTTCTCGTGTAGGTGGTGCTGCACAAACTAAGATAATGAAAAAATTATCTGGTGGTATTCGTACAGCCCTTGCACAATATCGTGAATTAGCGGCGTTTTCTCAGTTTGCATCTGATTTAGATGAAGCAACAAGAAACCAATTAAGTCATGGTGAAAAAGTAACTGAATTATTGAAACAAAAGCAATACTCACCAATGACAGTTGCTGAACAATCAATTGTTCTTTATGCGGCAGAGCGTGGTTATCTTGAAGATGTTGAACTCGCTAAGGTTTTACCATTTGAAGCAGCACTACTAGCTTATGCGCATAGTCAATATGCCGATTTTGTTAAACAGATTGACGAGACAGGCAATTACAATGATGAGATTGAAAGTAAGTTAAAAGCAATGCTTGATAGCTTTAAATCAACTCAAACTTGGTAAGGGTGAGGTAACAAATGGCTAATGCAAAAGAGATCAGAACGAAAATTGCCAGTATCCAAAGTACGCAAAAGATCACAAAAGCAATGGAAATGGTTGCCAATTCCAAAATGCGTAAAACGCAAGATAGAATGGCATCTTCTCGTCCATATGCCGAAATGATTCGTGAAGTAATTGGACATTTAGCGTTAGCTCAAATAGGTGCCAAACATCCTTATTTAGAAGAAAGGGATGTAAAACGAGTTGGTTATCTTATTATTTCAACCGATCGTGGTTTATGTGGTGGTTTAAATATCAATCTTTTTAAAACTGTCGTTGCTGATATGTCAGCATGGCAGGAAAAAGGTGTAGAAGCAGATGTCGCATTAATTGGTTCACGAGGGGTTTCGTTTTTCTCATCAGTAAAAACAAATATTTTAACCCAAGTGACTAATTTAGGTGATGAACCAGAATTATCTGATTTGATAGGTCCAGTAAAAACGATGCTTGAGTCGTATGACAATGGAAAAATTGATAGATTATATATCGCAACGAATAGATTTATTAATACCATGTCGCAAAAACCGACTATTCAGCAATTATTACCATTACCACATTCAGAAGATAAAAAACTCACTGCTTCAACATGGGATTATATTTATGAGCCTGATGCTAAATCGCTTTTAGATGTGATTTTACGTCGTTATATTGAATCACAGGTTTATCAAGCTGTGGTAGAAAATCTAGCGAGTGAACAAGCAGCAAGAATGGTGGCCATGAAAGCAGCAACCGATAATGGTGCAAATTTAATCAATGAATTACAGATTGTGTATAACAAAGCACGTCAAGGTGCGATTACCAATGAATTGATTGATATTGTATCGGGCGCAGCTGCTGTTTCAGGTTAATGCTAAATATATTGGCTTATAGTTAAGAAAAAGACGTAGAGGAATAAAAATGGCTACTGGAAAGATTGTCCAGATCATCGGTGCGGTGGTTGATGTCGAATTCCCAGAAGATGCAGTACCAAAGGTATATGATGCATTAGAAGTGGAAACTGGCGCCGAAAAATTAGTTCTGGAAGTTCAGCAACAATTAGGTGGTGGCGTTGTTTGTTGTATCGCAATGGGATCATCTGATGGTTTAAGACGTGGACTTAAAGTCGTCAACACAGGGCACGGCATTGAAGTACCGGTAGGTACTAAAACACTAGGTCGTATTATGAACGTACTTGGTGATCCTGTTGATAAAGCAGGTCCAATTGGCGAAGAAGAGCGCTGGGCTATTCACCGTGCAGCGCCAACCTATGAAGAACTGGCTAACTCAACTGAGTTACTTGAAACCGGTATTAAAGTTATCGACTTAATTTGTCCATTTGCAAAAGGGGGGAAAGTCGGTCTTTTCGGTGGTGCAGGTGTAGGTAAAACCGTTAACATGATGGAGTTAATCCGTAACATCGCTATCGAACATTCTGGATACTCTGTATTTACAGGTGTTGGTGAGCGTACTCGTGAAGGTAATGACTTTTATCATGAAATGAAAGAATCAAACGTACTTGATAAAGTATCGCTTGTTTATGGTCAGATGAATGAGCCACCTGGAAACCGTTTACGCGTAGCGTTGACAGGGTTAACGATGGCTGAAAAATTCCGTGATGAAGGTAAAGACGTACTCTTATTTATCGATAATATTTATCGTTATACCTTAGCCGGAACAGAAGTATCGGCACTATTGGGTCGTATGCCATCAGCAGTAGGTTATCAACCAACATTAGCCGAAGAAATGGGTATCCTTCAAGAACGTATTACATCGACTAAAACTGGTTCAATTACATCAATTCAAGCCGTATACGTACCAGCCGATGACTTGACAGACCCATCACCAGCAACAACCTTTGCTCACTTAGATGCAACAATCGTATTAAGTCGTCAAATCGCTTCATTAGGTATCTATCCTGCGGTTGATCCACTTGATTCAACCAGTCGTCAATTAGATCCATTGGTTGTTGGTCAAGAACACTATGATTGTGCACGAGGCGTGCAATCAATTTTACAACGCTATCAAGAATTAAAAGATATTATCGCTATTCTTGGTATGGATGAGTTATCAGAGGACGATAAATTGACCGTGGCTCGTGCACGTAAAATTCAACGCTTCTTATCTCAACCATTCTTCGTTGCCGAAGTGTTCACTGGTTCACCGGGTAAATATGTGCCATTAAAAGATACAATCAGTGCTTTTAAAGGTATCATGAACGGTGATTATGATCACATTCCTGAACAAGCATTCTATATGGTTGGTTCAATCGATGAAGCGATTGAAAAAGCGAAATCTCTGTAAGAGATTCATTGAACGGAGATAGTATTATGGCACTAACTTCCTATCAATTAGAAGTTGTTAGTGCTGAATCTCACCTATTTTCGGGTGATGTTCAGCGAATCAGAGTCACAGGTATTGAAGGTGAACTCGGTATTTACCCGGGTCATACGCCACTGCTTACTACCATTAAACCAGGTATGGTGGGTATTGTGAAACCCAATGGTGAAGAAGAATTTATCTACCTATCGGGTGGTATATTAGAAGTTCAACCCAATATAGTAACAATCTTAGCTGATACGGCTATTCGAGGCGAAGATTTAGATGAAGCCAGAGCACAAGAAGCAGTCAGACGTGCCCAAGAACATATTAATCACCCAAGTGATGATATGTCATTTGCACAAGCCTCTGCTGAATTGTCAAAAGCTTTAGCTAAAATGCGTGTTATCGAATTAACACGCCGTATTGGACAATAGTTTCGTTATTAAAATCAAAAAGATTACAAAAATTAATTTTGTAATCTTTTCTGCTTTTCCAATAGTCCTGTTCAGTACCCCAATAACGACAAGTCTTCATATTCACACTGTGAAGTAAAACCGTTTATTACTTTTATAATTGAATTGAATAATTAATTCATCTTTTTTTATATTGTTAAATTTTTATGTCGTAAATAAAAAAAATTAAAAATGAGAATACTGCTAAGCAAACTGCAAAATTTACTTTGAGTAAGATAAATTATGAACGTTTTGTGTGTGTTTTTCTTTGATGATCTCCATTACGTTTAAAATTATACAGCCCCAAAATCTGTTTTCTATGAAGATAGGCTACTAGATTTATTACTCACTATCAGCGATAATTTTGAATAATCTTTTCGAATTTAAAGCGACTATGTTTACCATTTATCATTCAAATCAAGTCGATCTGCTCAAATCATTGGTGAGTGAATTGATGCAAAGACAACCATTAGAAAATGTGTTCATGCCCGATATGGTGATCGTGCAAAGCCAAGGCATGGCGCAATGGTTGCAGATCGAGCTTGCAGATGCACTCGGTATTGTGGCAAACATTGCTTTTCCTTATCCAACTCAGTTTATCTGGCAAGTTTATCAAGCTTTATTACCCGATTCGCCTATTGAAAACAGTTTTAATCCTGAAGCCATGACTTGGCGTCTATTTTATTTGCTGCCTCAACTCATTGATAAGCAGGAATTTAGCGCACTCAAACATTATCTCAATATAGATAAAACAGAAAGAAAGTTATATCAACTGGCAACACGTATTGCTCGTTTATACGATCAGTACTTAGTTTATCGCCCTGACTGGCTAGCAAAATGGGAATCGAATAAAACCGTGGTCGAATTAAATCATCATCCCGATGAAATTTGGCAAGCTGAGCTGTGGAGACAATTAATAGCCATTAGTCAGCCGTATCACCGTGCAAATATCTACCAGCAAATGCTTGATATCCTACTGGATGACCATTTTGATAAAAAACGGTTAAATACGTTACCCGACCGTATTTTTATTTTTGGTATTACTTCCCTTCCACCCATTTATCTTTCGCTACTCTCAGCACTTGGAAAACATATCGATGTACATTTAATGTTTAACAATCCTTGCAAATGGTATTGGGGAGATATTGTCGAAAAACAGCTAACTGACATACAAAATACACCCGATAAAATCCCAAATCCACTCTTAACGTCATGGGGAAAACTAGGACGGGATTGTCTGTTTTTATTACAAGAATTCCAAAACAAACAAGATATTGATGTGTTTGCTGATCACGATCGCACTTGTTTATTACATGCTATTCAGCAAGATATACTGGAGCTATATCCGTCAGATAAAACTGCACTTCACATTAACTCAACCGATAAATCAATTTCGTTTCATGCATGCCATAGCGAACAGCGTGAGGTCGAAGTACTCTATGACTATTTACTATCTGTCTTTGATGCTGATCCAACCATAGAGTTACGTGATTGTATTGTGATGGTTTCAGATATTGATAAATACATCCCTTATATTCGTGCCGTTTTTGGTAATGCTGAAGGTCAACGTTATCTACCTTTCACTATCTCCGATCAAAAAGCTCGAAATATTGATCCCATTGTGCAAGCATTTTTTGCGATTTTAAATTTTCCTCAAAGTCGATTTACGGCAGAAGAGTTATTTAATTTACTGGAGATTCCAGCAATTTCGGAAAAATTTTCGATCAATGAATCACAATTAACGCTTTTAAGGACATGGATCATTGAATCGGGTATTCGTTTTGGTCTTGAAAATGCCCATAGTTGGTTATTTGGACTTGAACGTTTGTTGCTTGGTTATACGATGAGCAGTGAGCAAGGAAGCTGGCAGCAAATACTCCCGTATGATGGCGCGACTGGTTTGGATGCTGAACTTATTGGTCAATTAGCTGAATTTATTAGTATAGTCCGTAAATGGTCAACATTGTTAAGTCAAGCCAAACCATTAGTTGAATGGCAAAGTTGTTGCCTTGAATTACTCAATGATTTTTTTATTAGTAATGAACAACGTGAATCTATTTTATTGATGATTCAAGATGAGTGGCAAAAGCTGATTGACAGTGGATTGTTAGCAAATTTTGCGGATAACATATCGATGACTATTTTACATGATGCGATGCAATCACGTTTAGAACAAAATCATTTAGCTCATCGTTTTTTAGTGGGCAAAATCAATTTTTGTACTATGATGCCAATGCGTTCAATTCCCTTTAAAGTGGTATGTTTATTAGGCATGAACGATGGTGATTATCCTAGAACTTCGCTACCGCTTGATTTTGATTTGATTGCTCAGTACCCAAGACGAGGGGATCGAAGTCGTCGCACAGATGATCGGTATCTCTTTTTAGAAGCAATTTTATCGGCTCAAAAACAACTCTACATGAGTTATATTGGGCGAGAAATTAAAGATAATACTGAACGTTATCCGTCAGTATTAATTGATGAACTATGGGACTATATCATTCAATACTATAATGATACCAAAGATAGTACAAACGGTTTCGATAATTTACGTGTCATCCATACGCGCACACCATTTAATCCTCAAAATTATTTAAATCCGCCTAAAAGCTATGCCAATGAATGGCTACCGGCAGCACAACAGCAAGGTGAAAGTCAATCCTTCATTAGTGATATTTCGGCGATGACGATTGATAACATTAGTCTTGATGAATTAAAACGATTCTATCAACACTCCATACGATTTTTTTTACAAAAACGATTCAATTTCTATATTAATTATCTTGATGATACTTTACCGGATGCTGAAAATTTTAATCTGGATAATTTTGAACGATACCAGCTTAATGTAAAAATTTTAAATCAATTGATTGATCACACTATCCAAGAATCAGATTTGTATCATCGATTAGCATTAACCGGCGAGTTACCAGACGGCGCCTTTGGTCAGATTATTTATGATGAACAAAATGAATCTATGCAATCGTTAGCGAATAAAATTTGCCAAGAACGCCTGATACAAACTGCCGAAGAGGTCAATTTAACCCTTTTTGCTAATGGACAACATTACATACTGCAAGGCTGGTTAACCCATGTTCAAGAGGATGGAATTTTAACATGGCGACCATCGAAACTTTCGATCCGTGATGGCATGACATTATGGATCGATCATCTTATTTATTGCATCTCCAATCCTGAAAACACGAATAGCTATAGTCGCATCTATGGTCGGGAAGAGAGTGAATGGCGTTTTGAATATTTAAACCCTGAGCAAGCACAAATTATTTTAACAACTTTAATCGAAGGCTATTTGCAAGGCATTAATCAACCGTTACTCTTCCCAATTCAAAGTGCGTGGAATTGGTTAGTATCTGCGTATAATTCTAAAACAAATGAGATTGAAATCAGTCAAAAAGCTATCAATCAACTTAAAAACACCTGGCAAGGAGGGGGATTCAATTCAGCAGAATGTGATAATTATTATGCCCGATTATATCCTGAATTAACCAATCCACTTATTGAGCAGATTATTTATTCGGCTCGACAATTTTTATTACCCATTTTATTACATCAAGAAAAGGTAAAATAGGAGGCATTATGTTTATTGATACACATTGTCATTTTGATTTTCCCATTTTTACCGCAGATATCGCTGATTCTATCGACAAAATACAGCAAGCAAAAATTGATGCGCTCATTGTGCCAGCTGTCTCTGCGAATCATTTTCATACAATATTACACCTTGCTGAACAATATAATGAAGTTTATGCAGCACTTGGTTTACATCCCATTTATCAACACACAGAATCAGATTTAGAAAAATTATCCGATATTATCAATAAAAACCCAAAAAAATTAGTAGCAATGGGCGAAATTGGTCTGGATAAATACAATCTTACCGTTGATTGGCAACAACAACTATTTTATTTTCGTTCACAGCTTACCTTGGCTAAAAAATATGATTTACCCGTTTTGATTCATTCACGTAAAACGCATGACATTATGTATCACGAACTTCATCAAGCAAATTTACCTTGTCGGGGTGTCATACATGGATTTTCGGGCAGTTATCAACAAGCGATGCAATTTGTGAAACTCGGTTATTATATTGGTGTCGGGGGAGTGATAAGTTACGCACGCGCTAATAAAACTCGCCAAACCATTGCCCAACTGCCTTTAGAAAGTCTTGTACTTGAAACCGACGCCCCCGATATGCCATTAAGTGGTCGACAAGGTCAAATCAATCGCCCAGAATATCTAATTGAAATATTTCATGTTTTAAGTCAGTTACGCAAAGAACCCCAACCAGAAATACTTCGTACAATCTTATCTAATACCTTAACGCTATTTAGTCGAATCAATCAAAAAGCATTGAAGCATTGATTATAAATAGCTTTATAATTATATGTGCATTATCACTGTCAAACATTAGCGATACAAGGCAGTTTTTTTGACTGGTTAAAATCGATTTTTAGACTTTGCAATTGTGTCTCTTACCCGCTTAATTTCATTATGAATATTACACAATGCGTAATCGCTATCTATTACTTTCCAAGTATTGATAAGATAGACCAATCAAATCCAAACCGACAAGCATCACCAACTCACTGTAAAGAAAACTTAAATAAATTATGCTTTCTGGTTTATTTCATCGACGACAAAGTCGTTTCGAGGTAATATGAGATAAATTGTCTTCTATCATCTTATTGATAGCCTTAAAACTATCATCGCAACAATAATAGGTAATCACTATAATGAGCAATGATATTCAATTATCCCCTATGGTATATCGAATGTTGCCGTGGATTGCGGCAGTCGCATTTTTAATGCAATCACTCGATACATCAATTTTAAATACGGCACTCCCCTCGATTGCTAAAGATCTCCATGAATCCCCCTTAAATATGCAATCAGCGGTAATCTGTTATGCATTAACTTTAGCATTGTTTATTCCGATTAGTGGTTTATTATCCGATCGCTTTGGAACAAAAAATGTTTTTGTGACTGCCGTGTTTCTTTTTACAGCTGGATCGCTGTCTTGTGCCCTATCAAATACTCTTATTTTTATGGATATTTCAAGGGTTATACAAGGTATTGGCGGTTCAATGATGGTACCTGTTTCCAGATTAGTCTTAATTAAATCTTATCGACGTAATGAATTTTTATCAGCGCTAAATACCTCATCCATTTTAGGATTGGTAGGCCCTGTAATCGGCCCTGTTCTTGGCGGATATTTAGCTGAAATGATCAGTTGGCATTGGGTATTTTTAATCAATATCCCTGTTGGTATTGCCGGGATCATTATTGCTTGGAAATATATGCCAAACCTTAAAGGTGAACGCATCTATTTTGATTTTTGGGGCTTTGTTATTATTGCCATAACATTTATTAGTGCCACGTTAAGTTTGGAGCTGCTAAGTGAGGGACAAAGTAGTTATATTTCACTATTTTTGGCAATAATAAGTTTAATCTTTCTGTTTGGTTACCGATTCTACGCTCAAAAAGCAACTACCCCTCTATTCCCATTATCTTTATTTAGTATTCGCACTTTTAAAATCGGTATTATCGGTAATTTGATTAGTCGATTAGGTATTTCAGGCGTTCCTTTTTTAATTCCATTACTATTACAAGTTGGCTTTGGTTATTCAGCAATTGAAGCAGGAATGATATTAATTCCTATGGCGTTAGCTTCAATGGCTATTAAATCGTTTATTCCTACAATTTTAGCTAAATTAGGGTATCGAAACGTCTTGATTGGCAATACTATATTGGCTGGAACGTTCATTTTATTAATGTCACAATTAAGTTTATCCACCCCGATCATCCTGATGTGTCTATTACTTTTTTGCATTGGTTGTACCAATTCATTACAATTTACGGCAATGAACAGTATCACTTTAGCTGATTTACAAGGTGAAACAACCAGTAGTGGGAATAGTTTAATGGCGGTAAACCAACAACTTGCTATTAGCTTCGGTATCGCCTTAGGTGCCGTGCTTGTGAGGTTAGTCGGTGAGGAAACCGCTACCATTAAGTCTTTCCAAATTACTTTTATGATATTAGGAATTATCACAATACTTTCTAGCATTGTGTTTGCAGCTTTAAAAAAACAAGATGGGCAAAACTTAACCGCTCATCATCAAGAAACAAGGAGATAACAATATGTTTCAATACCAAATCATTCCGGTTACTGCTTTTCAGGAAAATTGTAGCATTATTTGGTGTGATGAAACAAAAGAAGCAGCCTTTATCGATCCAGGTGGTGAACCCGAATTACTCAAAAAAGCCGTGGAAAAACTGGGCGTGAATATTAAACAAATCCTATTAACGCATGGACATTTGGATCACGTTGGCGCGGCTGTAGAATTAGCAAAACATTATGATGTAAAAATCATCGGCTCAAATCAAGAAGATGAATTTTTATTTAGTGGATTACCTCAGCAATGTATTCAATTTGGTTTTCCTTATATTGAACCCTTTTTACCGGATTATTGGTTAAAAGAAGGGGATAAAATCAAAGTCGGCAATATTTCACTCGATGTACTTTATTGCCCAGGTCATACACCCGGTCATATCGTTTTTATTAATCATCCTGATAAAATCGCTTTTGTTGGTGATGTGTTATTTAACGGTAGTATAGGAAGAACGGATTTTCCGAGAGGCAATCACGCCGATTTGATTTCTTCAATTAAACATAAATTATTACCACTTGGTGATGATTTCATTTTTGTTCCCGGACATGGCCCTATGTCTAGCTTTGGCCATGAGCGCATGAATAATCCTTTCTTAGTTTAATCAAAATATTGCGGTTGTTATCACATTCATTTTTCATAGAGTGTGATAACCCTCTCAAAAGTAAACCTTTCTATAAAAAATAAGTTTACATAATAAAACTTTGCTATATTATTAGCAAAATATTTACACATAAAAGCAAGATATAATTATTATGAAACATCAAGTTACCCCATATTATCCAACCTTTATTACAACGCTATTTAAGCTATCCTCTTGGCAACGAAAACTCTTTGTAACAACAAGTGCGGCATTATTATTAGGACTAGCCGCTAACATTAGCATTCCAACTTATCCTGTTCCTTTTACTTTACAGTCTTTAGCAATACTCCTTATTGGTGCGTTTTTAGGACGTAAATTAGGTGCATTAGCGATAATTCAATATCTTTTTTTAGGTGCAATAGGATTACCATTGTTTGCCAACGGAAGTAGTGGCATGATAGCTTTACATTCCCCTTCTGCCGGTTATTTATATGGGGCGGTATTTAGTGCTTATTTAGCCGGCTTTGCCGCTGAAAAAGGTTATGATCGCCATTTTATTTTAGGATTAATCGCATTCGCTTGTGCACATTTATTAATCTTTGTATTTGGCGTTCTTTATCTTGCTGGTTATTTACATATTAACCTCATTGAAGCAATAAAACTCGGATATCTCCCTTTTGCAGGATTTGATGCACTTAAGTTTATCATAGCAACTTCAGTCATGTTCCTTTTATGGCGTTACCGTGCTAAAAATCACTGATTTAAAAAAAGGCGATATTATTTTCCAGTGTCTGAACGAGGTTAATGACTTTAATGATGCTGTCACCTGTTCTGGTGCAACACGTAACGTGGATGAGTTAACCAATAATATCAATCATGTAGGATTATATATTGGAAATAATATCGTTATTGAAGCAACGCCAAAATACGGGGTCATTAACCAAACACTGACGCATTTTATCAATGCAGCACAATTTAATATCATTGGTCGAATTGATAATTTAGGGTTGATTAAAAATGCTATTAAACGAGCTAAATCATGTATTGGTCTACCTTATAACCCTAGCTTTCGTCCAAATACAGCTGGACTTTATTGCAGTGAACTCATTACCTACGCTTTTCGAAATGAACACAATGAAAGTTATTTTGCTTTATATCCGATGAATTTTAGAGATTTAACGACCCATCAAGTTTTACCTTATTGGATCGATTATTATCATTCGCTAAAAGAGAAGATCCCAGAACAACAGCTTGGATCTCATCCTCAACAACTCTTAAGGCAAACGGAATTATTCAAGACAATCCTAACACTTGAATAAAATAAAGGGAGGTTATTAAAACGAAAAAGCATTTAATACAATTTAACTATTGACATAGCGCCATTTAATCTATAATATGCGCGCTACATTTCGGTTCCTCCATAGTTCAGTCGGTAGAACGGCGGACTGTTAATCCGTATGTCACTGGTTCAAGTCCAGTTGGAGGAGCCAACTTACCGAATTATTAAAACCTGCTTATAGCAGGTTTTTTTATTTCCGACAAATTACACTCCTTTTCAAATTTTAATATTGTGTTTAAAGTAAAATGGTTAATAATATTTTAAAAAAATTGTGACCCATAATACTTTTGATAACACTTTAAATGTTTAAAATTTATCTATAATGTTATTGTTAAATTAATAAGAAAGGAAATTTTTATCCATGCATATCCATTTTATTCTTCATGAAGAGTTTGAAGCACCAGGTGCTTATGAACAATGGGCTAAGTTACATCTTCATACGGTTACCTATTCAAGAGTTTATCTGGGCGAGCCACTTCCTGAAAGGATAGATAACATTGATTTTCTTATTATTATGGGCGGCCCACAATCCCCTGCTACAACGAAACAAGAGTGTGCACATTTTGATTCATTAGCAGAACAAACCTTCATTTTATCAGCAATTAAAGCGAATAAAATCGTGATTGGCGTTTGTCTTGGTTCCCAATTAATTGGCGAAGCGCTAGGTGCTCATTTCGAGCATAGTCCTGAAAAAGAGATCGGTAAATTCCCCATTACCTTAACGGAAGCAGGCAAAAAAAATCCGCTTTTTTCTCATTTCGGCGATACGCTAGCAGTAGGTCACTGGCACAATGATATGCCAGGTTTAACGCAAAATGCGCAAATCATTGCTTATAGTGAAGGCTGTCCTCGACAAATTATTGCTTATAGCAAATTGGTTTATGGTTTCCAATGTCATATGGAGTTAACCCATGAGGTAGTTGAAAAGTTGATTGCCCATTCGCAAAATGACCTTAGTCAAGCGGCTAAATCTCGTTTTGTTGATACAGAGGAAAAATTACGTCTACATGATTATAGTAAAATGAATTATAAACTCTTTGTTTTTTTGGATAAGCTGAGTCAATACTATCTATCTGCTTCTACAAATTAAATTCTATTATCGTTCATGGTTGGTTGTTCGAAATTATGCAAAATATTAAAAGTAGACAACCCCGAAAAACGAAGTAAATTGAGGTTAAAATTAGATAAAGAGTATTTAATCTTAAAACGTAAAATTAACTGATGGAAAATCGTAAGTTTTTTAGAAGGTCGTTTTTTTGCATAATGGTAAGATTGGGAAAGATATTGGTGGAGGGCTTTGTCAATTAGGCAATTTGATTTATTGATTATCCAATCATTAAATAGTTCTGAACTATTCAAATAATAGATTGTGAGATAAGCAATTTGACCGTATACTCTGTAAAATATAGCAATAACGAATATCTAATTTTTGAAAGGAGTATCTTCATGGCTTACACTCTTGCACCTCTACCTTATGCTTATGACGCATTAGAACCGTATATTGACTCGGAAACGATGCATCTTCATCATGACAAACATCATCAAACTTATGTCAATAATGCAAATGCGCTCTTAGAGACTTTACCGGCAGAACTTAAAGAATTATGTCCTGAAACTTTACTTAAAAATTTAGATAAAGTGCCAGCTGATAAACTAACAGGTATCAAAAACAATGTGGGTGGTCACGTTAATCACACCCTATTTTGGGAATTACTTAAAGTTGGTACCGAGCTTAAAGGTGAACTTAAAGCAGCTATTGAAAAAGATTTCGGTTCTGTAGACGCATTCAAAGAAAAATTTTCAAACGCAGCAGCCACTCGTTTTGGTTCTGGTTGGGCTTGGTTAGTGTTACAAAATGGTAAACTTGAAGTAGTTTCAACCGCAAACCAAGATTCTCCTGTCATGGGCGAAAAATTCTCAGGTGTTTCAGGTACGCCTATTTTAACATTAGATGTCTGGGAACACGCATATTACTTAAAATACCAAAATCGTCGTGTTGATTATATTGGTGCATTTTGGAATGTAATTAACTGGGATAAAGTTGCTGAGTTATACGCTCAAGCAAAAAAATAACTGTTTTTAGTATAGTTACTCAATTATCAATGACGCTTAATGCGTCATTTTTATTTATTGGTATTAATTTCCAATCATCGTATCTGCAAATTGGCAATTGCTAAATTATACTTAAATCCGCTACAATGGGCGATTAATTGAAAATCGCAAAACCGAACTAAATAATACATGTTTGAAATTAATCCGATAAAATCCAAAATAGCCGAACTTACCGAGCGCACTAATGTGATTCGGGGGTATCTTTGACTATGATTTAAAAAAAGAGCGACTTGAAGAAGTTAATGCCGAATTAGAACAATCTGAAGTCTGGGCAGATCCCGAAAAAGCACAAGCGTTAGGCAAAGAGCGGGTAACGCTTGATGAAATCATCAATACAATTGATTCTTTAACTCAAGGTCTTGACGATGTTGAAGGTTTGCTTGAACTTGCCATTGAAGCCGACGATCAAGATACGTTTGATGAAGCAAATCTAGAGCTTGAACAGTTAGAAAAAAAACTGGCTGGGCTAGAGTTTCGTCGAATGTTTTCAGGCGATTACGATAGCGCAGATTGTTATTTAGATATTCAGTCAGGTTCTGGGGGGACTGAAGCACAAGATTGGGCTGAAATGTTACTGCGAATGTATTTACGCTGGGCAGAATCTAAAGGGTTTACAACAGAAGTCATGGAAGTATCTGATGGCGATGTTGCAGGAATTAAATCGGCGACCATTAAAGTAACTGGCGACTATGCTTACGGTTGGTTACGTACCGAAACAGGCGTCCACCGTTTAGTACGAAAAAGTCCTTTTGATTCGGGTAATCGCCGTCATACATCATTTGCTTCTGTTTTTGTCTATCCAGAAATTGATGATAATATTGATATCGATATCAATCCTGCCGATCTTCGTATTGATGTCTATCGGGCATCAGGTGCTGGTGGACAGCATGTCAATAAAACCGAATCTGCTGTTCGAATTACGCATATACCAACGGGAATTGTTACCCAGTGTCAAAATAATCGTTCTCAGCATAGTAATAAAGATCAAGCAATGAAACAGTTAAAAGCGAAACTGTATGAGCTTGAAATGCAGAAGAAAAATGCTGAAAAGCAACAGATGGAAGAGAACAAATCGGATATCGGTTGGGGTAGTCAAATCCGTTCTTATGTGCTTGATGATTCAAGAATCAAAGATTTGCGTACCGGCGTTGAAACACGCAACACTCAGGCCGTTTTAGACGGTGATTTAGATCAATTTATTGAAGAAAGCTTAAAAGCAGGTTTATAAACTGCTTGGTGATAAATAAAAGGTAAAATTATGTCAACACAGCAAGAGCAACAAAACCATATTGAAGAGTTAAATAACGAGCTAACTATACGTCGTGAAAAACTAGCAAATATTCGCGAGCAAGGCATTGCTTTCCCAAATGACTTTCGTCGTGATGCTATTTCAAGTGATCTTCATAAATTGTATGACGATAAAACCAACGAAGAATTAATTGAGAATAAAATTACTGTCACTGTTGCCGGTCGAATGATGATGCGCCGTATAATGGGTAAAGCTTCTTTTGTCTCTTTACAAGACGTTGCTGGGCAAATTCAACTTTATGTAACGCGTGATGATCTTCCCGAAAATTACTACAACGAGCAATTTAAAAAATGGGATTTAGGGGATATTGTCGGTGCTAAAGGTTATTTATTTAAAACTAAAACTGGCGAACTTTCTATTCACTGTGAAGAAATTCGCTTATTAACTAAAGCACTTCGTCCATTACCGGATAAATTCCATGGGCTTGCAGATCAAGAAATGCGTTATCGTCAACGCTACTTGGATCTCATCACAAATGAAGAATCGAGAAATACATTTATCGCTCGTTCAAAAGTGGTAACTGAAATTCGCAATTTCATGCTTGAAAATCACTTTATGGAAGTTGAAACACCGATGATGCAAGTTATTCCTGGTGGGGCGTCAGCGAAACCTTTTATTACGCATCATAATGCCCTTGATTTAGATATGTACTTACGTATCGCACCAGAACTTTACTTAAAACGTCTGGTTGTCGGTGGTTTTGAGCGTGTCTTTGAAATTAATCGTAACTTCCGTAATGAAGGGGTATCGCCAAGACATAATCCAGAATTTACCATGATGGAAATGTATATGGCGTATGCTGATTATAAAGATTTGATTGTGCTAACTGAAGCATTATTCCGCCGTCTGGCAATCGCTGTAACGGGTAATACCGTTGTTCAATATGGTGAACATACCTTCGATTTTGGTAAACCTTTTATTAAAATGACTATGCGTGAAGCTATATGCCATTATCGTCCAGAAACCAATAATGCTGATTTGGATGATTTTGATAAAGCATGTGCCATTGCTAGCGCAGTAGGTATCAAAATTGAAAAAGGTTGGGGACTTGGTCGAGTTGTGACTGAAATTTTTGAAGAGGTTGCTGAAGCCAATCTGATTCAACCGACATTTATTACCGAATATCCTGCTGAAGTATCACCACTGGCTCGTCGAAATGATGAAAATCCATTTGTCACAGACCGATTTGAGTTCTTTATTGGTGGGCGTGAAATTGGCAATGGCTTCTCAGAACTTAACGATGCGGAAGACCAAGCTCAACGTTTTGCTGATCAAGTGTCACAAAAAGATGCCGGTGATGATGAAGCAATGTTCTATGATGAAGATTATATTACGGCTTTAGAACATGGCTTACCGCCGACAGCTGGATTAGGCATTGGTATTGACCGAACGGTGATGTTATTTACGAATAGTCATACTATTCGTGATGTCATTTTATTCCCAACCATGCGTCCAATAAAATAAGATACTCTACTATTGAAAACTCACTTATCTCAACAAATAAGTGAGTTTTTTATTGTAATGCAAATATCTTTTATACAACTAAAAATAATTCTAGTTTAGCTTTCCACCATACCAAAAATTCGTAAAATATTTTATGTTTATCAATTTGTTAATAATTAAGTAAGCCATTACTGACTTTTCTATACAAACTGAATAATGTTTTTCATGCAACTAAAAATGTGAGTTCATCTTAATCAAGCGTATTTCAACAATTCAACATTTTTTTAAATTGAATCAGTATAAATAAAATACAGAAAATAATGATATTTTCTTAAAATCTATAAACTTAAATAAGTTATCGCTTACCAACCACAGAAATGGGACTCAACATAGTCATTCATCGTGATAAAATCAGGACTAAAAATTAAACTTTATTCAATGTAAAAATAGGATAAGTTTCTTATCCACTAAGAAAAACGACGAATAACATGTCATTAACCAGAGACTAAAAAAGTGAGTGTCTACTCACTTTTTATTGATAAATGAATGATATATTTTATGAAAATACCACACCCTTTCTTTAGTTTAATTTATCACCGTTAACGATTAATTCGTTAACCGTGATATCTATTCATTTTAATCAGTTTTTACTGTTTTGCTCGGATAAGGTAAGATTAAATTTAATAAAATAGCCAAAATGCCACATAAACTTATCCCTTGCAATGCGTAAGAACCAAAATCAAAAATCATCCCACCAATACCAAACACCAACACTAATGAAACAATACACATATTGCGCGAAACAGAAAGATCAACTTTATGTTTGATTAATATATTAATGCCAACGGATGCAATCGAACCAAATAAAAGCACCATAATTCCGCCCATGACAACAGTTGGGATAGTACTCAAAAATGCGCCGATTTTACCAATAAATGACATTAAAATCGCCCAAATTGCTGCCCATGTCATTACACGAGTTTTGAAGTTTCGTGTTAAGGTGACGGCCCCAATCACTTCTGCATAGGTGATACAAGGCGGGCCACCAAAAAAGCCTGCGGTTGAAGTTGCTAATCCATCCCCCAAAAGTGTGCGTTGTAATCCCGGTTCACGAGTATAATCTTTGCCAGTAACAGAACTAATCGCCATGATATCGCCAACGTGCTCAATCGTTGGTGCAATAACAATAGGTATCATATATAAAATAGCTTGCCAATGAAATTCAGGAAAAGTGAAATCCGGTATCTTAAACCATGGTGCATCAATAACCGGTTGAAAGTTGACAATACCCATTATCCAAGACATCACATAACCAACGACAATACCTGCAATAATTGGAACAAGTTTGAAAAACCCTTTTGCCCAAATTGCCACAATCAGCGTAGTCAATAATGAGGACATTGAAATCATAATTAATTGATAATCCTTAACCTGAAGACCACTATCTTTACCCATTGCCATACCCACTGCGACAGGCGCAAGAGATAAACCAATGACCATTATAATAGGGCCAGTTACCACTGGCGGTAAAATACGATCGATAACATGTTTGCCATTTAGTTTGACTAATAAAGCAAAAAACATAAACACAAATCCTGCTGCAACCAATCCCCCCAAAGTTGCAGGAATCCCCCATTGAGCTACACCAAAAGAGATCGGTGCAATAAAGGCAAATGAGGAAGCTAAAAATACCGGTACTTTGCCTTTCGTGGTGAGTTGAAACAATAATGTGCCTATACCCGCTGTAAACAATGCGACATTAGGATTTAAACCCGTTAATAGTGGCACTAATACTAACGCACCAAAAGCAACAAAGAGCATTTGTGCACCAGTAAAAATATCTTGCCAAGCAGGTTTCTCCTGTGATGTTTTAGATTTTTGTTTATCATTTATTTTATTTGACATGTTGATCATCTCCACTTCAACTTAATCTTTTAAACTCATTTTTTAAGCATAAAAAAACCGGCTAAGCCGGTTTAAAAAATGAAATTTTATTTAGTGCCGAATATTTTATCTCCAGCATCGCCAAGTCCTGGTAAAATGTAACCTTGTTCATTTAACCGTTCATCAATGGATGCAGTATAGAGTTCAACATCTGGATGGGCTTTTTCTAATGTTTTGATACCTTCAGGTGCAGCCACTAAAACTAATACTTTAATGTTTTTACATCCTGCTTGTTTTAATAAATCAATCGTCGCCACCATTGAACCACCCGTTGCTAGCATAGGGTCAACAACCAAAGCCATTCGTTCCGCAATGTCCGACGTTAATTTTTGGAAATAAGGCACTGGCTCAAGGGTCTCTTCATTACGATAAAACCCAACGACGCTAATACGAGCACTAGGCACATGCTCAAGCACACCATCCATCATACCTAAACCGGCACGAAGGATTGGTACTACAGTTATTTTTTTTCCTTTGATTTGCTCAATTTGAACGGGTCCACACCAACCTTCAATGGTCACTTTTTCAGTAGGTAAGTCAGCCGTGGCTTCATAAGTTAATAAACTACCAACTTCGCTGGCAAGCGCACGAAAGTCTTTAGTACTAATATCATGTTCGCGCATTAAACCGATTTTATGACGTACAAGAGGGTGTTTAACTTCAACTATTTTCATGGAGGGCCTCAGTGTTATTTTGCTGAAAGATTTTGGTCACTTTAAATAACCACTGAGGGGTGATTTTAACATAGATAGAAGCGAGAGAAAACTCAAATTAAATTGCTAAGTTTTATAAAACTAAAAAAGATAATAATATGTAAAAAGTATAAAATTGATGAAAAATTTGTTTTATGTAATTTTTTTGATTAGAATAACCAGCCGCCTTAATAAGGTGGTTTTTAATTGTTAATTATTAAATTTTATAGGAAAGAAATAGGATGAATTGGTTTATTAATTGTTTTACAAAAAATTATGTTAATTTTAATGGCCGTGCTCGTCGTCAAGAGTACTGGATGTTTATTTTATTCTTATTAATTATACAAGCTGTGAATCTTAGTGTGATAGGTTTTATTTCTGAAACTTTAAGCGCTATCTTATATCTTATTGTTGCATTTGGGAGCTTATTACCTAATCTTGCTGTAACTGCTCGTCGTTTACACGATACAAATAAATCAGGCTGGCTCATGTTGATCGCTCTTATTCCTCTTGTTGGTGGTATTATTTTAATCGTCTTTTTAGCTACAGATTCAACACCTGGTAGCAACCAATATGGCGAAAATCCTAAAGGGATTCAGTAAGTTTTTTTATTCTCATCAGCTAACCTGATGAGAATATTAACAACACATTATCGTATTGACTATTTTTAGTTTAACTTCACTTCTAAATCGCTTTCAAAAAACCCAATAATTTATATAATTATGTCTAATTTCAAGGTAATTTAGGTTGCCAGTCAATAGCTGCTTTACCTTGTTGCACAATAAGATCATTAGCTTTGGAAAAATGTTTACAACCTAAAAATCCACGATGGGCTGATAAAGGTGAAGGATGCACAGAAGTTAATACATGATGCTTTTGCCGATTAATAAATTGCCCTTTTTTTTGCGCAGGTGATCCCCATAATAAAAACACCACTCCCTCAAGATGTTTGTCTATAGCCGCTATAACATTATCGGTAAAAGTCTCCCAACCTATTTTGGCATGTGAATGAGCTTGACCAGCTTCCACCGTTAATACTGTATTAAGCAAAAGTACCCCTTGAGTCGCCCAAGATGCTAAATAACCATGAGAAGGGATCTGAAAACTAGGAATATCGGTAGATAACTCTTTATAAATATTTAATAATGAAGGAGGAGGTTTAACTCCCGGTAACACGGAAAAGGAAAGTCCATGTGCTTGATTCGGTCCATGATAAGGATCTTGGCCTAAAATGACAACTTTGATGTCATTAAAAGCAGTAAAACGAAATGCATTAAATACATCGTGTTGAGGAGGATAAATGATTTTACCGCTATTACGCTCAGCGGTAACAAATTGCATGATTTTTTGAAAATAAGGTTTGTCTTTTTCAGTACCAATAACATCATGCCATGTTAATTGTGTTGTCATAGTTTGTCCACGCCGTAAAAATTACTGAATATATCTTGCTGAGAAATTCTCATTTTTACTCATCATAACCTATAGTGCTCTAAAAGTTAAATAAAAGGTACAGCTTATCGTATTAATAGCTTTTTTTGACTTTAATCAAATTATATAAGTGTTATATTAACCCTAATATTTTAGGGGCAATAACGCTCATAGGAGGTTTTAAAATGATTACAGGTATCCAAATTACTAAAGCTGACAACTCAGCACTTCTTAATTCTTTTTGGTTATTAGATGACTCAACTAATGAAGCGCGTTGTGTCGCAGCTAAATCAGTATATAAAGAAGATCAAGTTATTCCAACAGCTGAACTTGGTCAGTTTGAATATCGTGAAATTCCTTTAGATATTGCACCAACTATCAAAGTTGAAGGTGGACAACACTTAAATGTTAACGTACTTCGTCGTGAAACACTTGAAGATGCTGTACAACATCCAGAAAAATATCCACAATTAACTATTCGTGTTTCTGGTTATGCTGTACGTTTTAACTCATTAACAGCAGAACAACAACGCGACGTTATCGCTCGTACATTCACAACTAAAATGTAATTTTTTGATAACACATTATAAAACCCAGTACTTACTGGGTTTATTTTTATCTGTTATTCATCAGCTCAATCAACCCAGCCTCAATCGTGTGATCAAACTGGAACGAAATCACATTAAATATATAGAAAGCATCTTATTTTGTCTTGCGATATACTGAGCAAGATAAATGGCTAATACCTCATCTTTACCAAGCCACAACCTACTTCTAACAACTGTTAACTATATTCTGGCAATGAATTCTGTTTTTATTAGTTTCTAAAGTTGCATTAATTGCATCTTCTGATTAATCAAATCAATCGATATCTCAATAGATTTATTTCCTTCTTGAAGATACCTATTAATAGCATTTATACAGCTGTACTACTAAATTTGAGAAGATATATCGCTTAAAACAGTGAAAAGTAGATAATAAAGAGTATGTTTAAACATTATGGTAATAGCATCTAATAAAATCAAAGATAAAAGCATAAAAAAACGAGATTAGCAAAACTAATCTCGTTTATAGCTAAATCCGTCTTTTTAACCAAAAAACTTCTTCACTTTATCAAAAAAGCTTTTCTCTTTTGGACTGTGCTTAGAGCTTTTATCGGCTTTAAAACTTTCACCTAACTCTTTAAGTAATTCCTTCTGTTTACTGGTTAAATTAACTGGTGTTTCAACAACCACATGGCAATAAAGATCACCAATTGAACTTCCACGTAACGATTTAACGCCTTTACCTCGTAAGCGGAACACTTTACCTGTTTGTGTTTCAGCAGGGATAGTTAAGCTTACTTTACCATTAAGTGTTGGTACTTCTACTTCTCCACCTAGCGATGCTAAAGCAATGTTAATTGGAATTTCACAATGTAAGTTAGTACCATCACGTTCAAAAATGGCATGTGGTTTAATTTGCATTTGAACATATAAATCACCAGCTGGTGCGCCATTTAAACCTGCTTCACCTTCTCCAGAAAGTCGAATACGACTACCGGTATCAACTCCGGCAGGAATCGTTACAGAAAGCGTTTTAGTTTTCTGAACTCGTCCTTCACCATGACATTTTTTACATGGATTTTTTACTACTTTACCCCGACCATGACAGGTTGGACACTCTTGCTGCACAGCAAAGAAACCTTGTCGCATTTGTACAACACCTGCACCATGACAGGTTTCACAAGTCATTACATCTGAGGCTTTTTCAGTTCCTTGTCCATGACAAACATCACAAGTTACCCAAGTCGGTACTTTTATCTCTTTGCTGACGCCTGCAGCAGCTTCTTCCAGTGTTAACGAGATATTATATTGCAGATCCGCACCGCGTGAGGAAGTTTGACTACGTCCTCGACCCCCACCAAAGAAATCACTAAAGATATCATCAAATGCAGAACCTCCGCCAAAACCACCGAAGCCACCAAAGCCACCAAAACCACCACCGCCTGCGCCATGCCCTTGTTCAAAGGCTGCATGACCATATTGATCATAAGCCGCTTTCTTTTGCGAATCGGTTAATACTTCATAAGCTTCTTTAACTTCTTTGAATTTCGCTTCTGCTTCAGCTTTATTATCCTGATTTTTGTCAGGATGATATTTCATGGCTAGGCGTTTATAGGCTTTTTTTATCTCAGCTTCACTGGCACTTTTACTCACGCCTAATGTTTCATAATAATCTTTCTTCGCCATAATTAACCTTTATTTTTTATTGCATAAACAACTAAACGGGCTTGAGTTACCTCGCGCCCGTTTAATGTGTTACATGTCTAAAACTCGTTGAAATAACTCATTAAAAAACATTTTAGTTAACGATTATTTTTTATCATCATCAACTTCTTTGAAGTCAGCATCAACAACATCATCTTGTGCCGAAGCGCTACCATTATTTGCTTGACCTGCAGATTGATCTGCTTGAGCTTGTTGTTGAGCTAATTCAAGTAATTTTTTTGATGCTTCCATTAACGCATTGATTTTAGCTTCAATTTCAGCTTTATCTTCACCACGAGCAGCATTTTCTAACGCAGTTACCGCATCTTCAATCGCTTTTTTATCATCAGCAGATAATTGATCGCCTGCATCAGTCACTTGTTTACGAGTTGAGTGAACAAGGTGATCTGCTTGGTTACGTACTTGTGCTAACTCTTCAAACTTACGATCAGCTTCAGCATTCGCTTCCGCATCATTGACCATTTTTTGGATTTCTTCTTCACTTAAACCTGAAGAAGCTTTAATGGTAATGTTTTGTTCACGACCAGTATTTTTATCTTTTGCTGATACATGTAAGATACCATCGGCATCAATATCAAAGGTCACTTCAATTTGTGGCATACCACGTGGCGCAGCTTGAATACCATCAAGGTTAAATTGACCTAGTGATTTATTATCACCAGCACGTTTACGCTCACCTTGTAATACATGAATCGTTACCGCAGATTGGTTGTCTTCAGCCGTTGAGAACACTTGACTATGTTTAGTTGGAATAGTTGTGTTTTTCTCAATCAAGGTAGTCATTACACCACCCATCGTTTCGATACCTAAAGACAATGGTGTAACGTCAAGTAATAATACATCTTTAACATCACCACCTAATACACCACCTTGTACCGCAGCACCTACTGCTACTGCTTCGTCAGGGTTAACGTCTTTACGTGGTTCTTTACCAAAGAAGTCTGCAACCGCTTTTTGAACCATTGGCATACGGGTTTGACCACCAACTAAAATCACATCTTTAATATCAGAAACAGTAAGACCTGCATCTTTTAATGCTGTTTTCACTGGTTCCATAGAGCGTTTAACTAAATCTTCGACTAAAGATTCAAGTTTAGCGCGTGTCACTTTGATATTTAAATGTTTAGGGCCTGATGCATCAGCTGTGATATAAGGTAAGTTGATATCCGTTTGTTGCGCTGATGACAATTCGATTTTTGCTTTCTCTGCAGCTTCTTTTAAACGTTGCATTGCAAGTGGATCATTTTTAAGATCGAAACCTTGTTCACGTTTAAACTCATCAACTAAATAGTTAATTAACCGAGAGTCAAAATCTTCACCACCTAAGTGAGTATCACCATTAGTTGCTAATACTTCGAATGTTTTTTCGCCATCGACATCATCAATTTCGATAATTGAAATATCAAATGTACCACCACCAAGGTCATAGACTGCAATTGTGCGGTTACCGACATCTTTATCTAAACCATAAGCAAGTGCAGCAGCTGTTGGTTCGTTAATAATACGTTTAACATCTAGACCAGCAATACGACCCGCATCTTTAGTTGCTTGACGTTGAGCATCATTAAAATAAGCTGGAACGGTAATAACCGCTTCTGTTACTGGCTCACCAAGATAATCTTCTGCAGTTTTCTTCATTTTCTTTAGTACTTCAGCAGAAATTTGTGGTGGCGCAATTTTTTGACCTTTTACATCTACCCATGCATCGCCGTTATCAGCTTTAACAATTTTATATGGCATAATACCCACATCACGTTGTACTTCAGCATCTTCATAACGACGACCAATTAAACGTTTAATGGCAAATAATGTATTTTGTGGATTTGTTACTGCCTGACGTTTTGCTGGTTGACCAACTAAAATTTCACCATCTTGTGTGTAAGCAATAATCGACGGTGTTGTACGGTCACCTTCAGCATTTTCTAAAACTTTAGCTTGACCATTATCCATTACTGCAACACATGAATTTGTTGTACCTAAATCGATACCAATAATTTTACCCATAATCTTTTCTCCTCAAAACCTGTATTTTATTTCTTATATATAAGACTGAAATTGTGATTTTCAAGTCTTTAATTTAGTCAAAGAAATGTTAGTGTTTCCACATAGATGGGAACATTATTATTAATATCAAGGGGGGGAATGAAAAATTATTTTTGCATAAATCTTGATTATAAAGTTTTCTACACTTATTATTGCCGCTCTTTTTTTATTAAGACACATTTTATAGGATCCTTATGGAACAAACTAAACTTGCAAATCCAGGTCCACTAGGACTAATGGGATTTGGTATGACAACCATTTTATTGAATATTCATAATGCGGGATTTTTCCCTGTGATGACAGCAATCGTATCTATGGGTATTTTTTATGGTGGACTAGCACAAGTGATCGCTGGAATTTTAGAATTTCGCAAAGGTAACACTTTTGGGACAACAGCGTTTACTTCATATGGTTTCTTTTGGATTGCGCTTGTTGGCATTTGGTATTTACCAACCTCACCAGCAACAGCACCAACCGATGCAACCTTCGTTGGTATCTTCCTCGCATTATGGGGGATTTTCACCGCATTCATGTTTATCGGTACGTTAAAAGGTAATCGAGTATTACAATTTGTTTTTGCTAGTTTAACTGTCCTGTTTGCTTTATTAGCAATTGGTAATATTTCTGGTAATCACAGCATCATTCATATCGCAGGCTTTGAAGGGATTATTTGTGGTGCAAGTGCGATTTATTTAGCAATGGCTGAAGTACTTAACGAACAATACGGACGCACTATTTTACCAATTGGTGCACCTAAAGGCGCTGCTCACTAATTGTCGCTGTTATTAAAACAAGTGATGAGAGCAATAAAAAACGGGGTAATTTCCCCGTTTTTTTATATCAATGAATAACAACATTTAACGCTTATTTTTTATAAGCATCATTATGTACACCTACTGCCGCACGACCTGATGGATCATTAAGATTTTTGAATGACTCATCCCATTCAATCGCTTTTGCCGTAGAACAAGCAACAGTTGGACCACCCGGCACACAATGTGCTGCACTTTCAACCGGGAATAGCTCATCAAAAATTTCTCGGTACATGTAAGCTTCTTTCGACGTTGGCGTATTATAAGGGAAGCGGAATTTTGCATTTTCCAATTGTTGATCCGTGATTTTGCTTTCTGCAATCTCTTTTAAAGTATCGATCCAACTATAACCAACACCATCAGAGAATTGCTCTTTTTGACGCCAAACCACAGACGCAGGTAAATAAGATTCAAATGCTTCACGAACAATGTGTTTTTCCATTTTTCCGTTACTACCACACATTTTATCTTTCGGATTAAGGCGCATTGCCACATCTAAGAATTTCTTATCAAGGAATGGAACACGAGCTTCAACGCCCCATGCCGCCATCGCTTTATTAGCACGTGCACAATCATACATGTGTAACGCGGCTAATTTTCGCACTGTTTCTTCATGGAACTCTTTAGCATTTGGCGCTTTATGGAAATAGAGGTAACCACCAAATACTTCGTCAGCTCCTTCACCAGATAACACCATTTTAATACCCATTGCTTTAATTTTTCTTGCCATTAAATACATTGGCGTAGAAGCACGGATAGTTGTGACATCATAAGTTTCAATAAAATAAATGACATCACGAATGGCATCAATACCTTCTTGAATAGTAAAGTTAATTTCGTGGTGAACTGTACCAAGATGATCGGCAACCGCTTGTGCTGCTTTAAGATCTGGCGCACCTTTTAAACCCACTGCAAATGAATGCAATTGTGGCCACCAAGCTTCAGATTTTTCATGATCTTCAACACGACGCGCTGAGAATTTTTTAGTGATTGCCGAAATAACGGAAGAATCAAGCCCACCAGATAATAAAACGCCATAAGGCACATCTGACATAAGATGGCTTTTAACAGACTCTTCTAATGCTATACGAAGCGCATTAATGTCTGTTTTATTATCTTTGACATTTTCGTAATCCATCCAATCACGTTTATAGTAGGTTTTAATTTCACCTTCAGTGCTCGATAAATAGCATCCAGGAGGAAAAGCTTCAATCGTTTTACAAACGGGTACTAACGCTTTCATCTCAGAGGCGACATAGAATGTACCATTTTCGTCGTGTCCCATATACATCGGGATAATACCAATGTGATCACGACCAATAAAGTAAGTGCCTTTATTAATATCATAAAGAATAAAGGCAAACATACCTTGTAGTTCATCAAGACAATCAATTCCTTTTTCTTGATAGAGCGCTAAGATGACTTCACAGTCAGAACCTGTTTGGAATTCATAGCGATCTTTGTACTGATTTCGGAGTTCTTGATGATTATAAATTTCGCCATTCACCGCTAAAACGAGAGTTTTATCTTTATTATAAAGCGGTTGAGATCCTGTATTAACATCTACAATTGATAAACGTTCATGAGCAAGAATTGCTTTATCAGAAGCAAAAATACCAGACCAATCCGGCCCACGATGACGCTGTAGACTTGATAGTTCTAATGCTTTTGTTCGTAGTTGTTCCGGATCTGATTTAATATCAAGAATACCTAAAATCGAACACATTGATTTTCTCCACTTAAAATCGCAAACGCGATACTATTTGTACGTAAAAATAACTATATGAAAATTTGAAAAAATTTTTTTATTTTAAATTACTTTGCCCTTTATTCTTACCAAGCTTAAAGCGCAAATAATAAAGGTAGACAGCATACACACTATTTATAAACAATTAAAGTCCCAAGTCGTGATACTTTTCCTATCGTTGCAAAAAGAACTTAGCGACTTTATGACATCATCACTTTCTTTTCCATTGACCTTGTTGTTTTATAAATTGTCCAGCAGGTGTTTTATCCTGAGCTTTTGTTCCTGCTCTCACTTCAACTTCGTTCAAAGGAACGTTACTTTCAGCAGAAACTTTTTGATATTCTTGTTTACGCGCTTGATTAATGAGTTGCGCTATTTCACTTGCATTGCTTTCGTTTTTAACTACACCTAAATAACCATCCTCTTGTTCGCCCACTAAACCACTCGCTTTTGCTTGACTTAATGCGTTAATCGCTTGATCTAAATTTAATGCAAACACGGGTAAAGATAAAGCTGCTGTTAATAATGCAATCGTTAACTTTTTATAAATAGTCATAATAACCCCTTTAATAAATACTTTATATTTCATTAACGCCAAAGTGATTTACACTTTTAATTCACTTTTGACAAAGCCAACCAAAATATAATCGTGAATCTTCAATAAATAATTAATATAAACCAGATTTATTAATTACATTGTCTAACGCTTTATCAACCTTTATGTTGATTTCATGGTCTATTTTAACATTTAGATTTATGTTTATTGGTTCATTGGGAGCCTGAACTCTAACCGTCGGTGAGCATCCCATTAATACGCTACTCACTACCATGACTGCAATCACATTCCGTATCATAAAAATAGCCTCTTTCATTTATCATGATTTTTTTTCAATCGTGCTTCAATTCGTTTACGAATCGGTTCACTAATTTGGTCTGATAAGAGTAAACTGGTCATTAATTTAGCGATATTTTCTTCAAGCGTGATATTTAAATTCACCGCTTTACCATTTTGCACATCTAAATTATTTCCTTGAATAGTCAGACCTAACTTAGCAATATCATTAGCGTAATCAACTTTACTTGATAGCTTAGTATAATGAAAATTTTTAAGAATATCAGTGAGTATTTTCATATTTGGATTATTTTTTACATAATCTTTTAGCGCTGAATTTTCAAACTGTAATTCACCCTGATTAGTTGAAACTAGTTGACCATTTTTAATTACCAACTTATATGATAGCTCATTGTTGTTTTTAACTTCGCTTAATGTAATTGGTAAGATGCCATCTATCGCCCCATTACCGGCAAGCCCTTCAACCGGATATTTGGCTAACACATCTTTTAACTGTATTTGTTTTAATCTGACATTAATTTGTTGAGGCAATCTGGTTAAATTCAATTTTCCTTTATCAACCGACAGCTGACCAGAAAATAGCCTCGCTTGTAATTTTTTCCATGTAATGACGCCTCTTGTCGGTGCAGTTAAAGTTGACGAATAAGCGCCAGCAACATTAACTTTTTCAAAATTGATGCCAAGATTGATTTCTTGGATATGTAAATCAGATGTGGAAAGCGTAAAATTATTGTTGTTAACCGAAAGATTAATATTACCTGTTGCCGATTTAATCTCACTATTTTTATAAAGACCATTAAACTCACTAATCGTTAATTGACCTGTCGCTGAGGTTTGATTCAATTGAAATGGAAGCGATGACTGAACTTGAAAGCGGATATTTCCTCTTAGATCATTAACAATGAAATCTTCCGAAACATTCGCTTTTTTTAAGCTAAATGACGCATTATCCAAATTGGTTAGTGTAAGCTGTTTTTGAGTTATCGATCCTTTAAACGGTAAGGATAAATCGCTATTTTGTATGCCAAATTGAGCTAATGAGGTCGTTAACATGCCATGTTGAATCTCAATACGGGAATCGGCTTCATTAAATTGTAAAACAGTCGATAACTTTGCAGCGTATTGGGTATTGGTGGATAACTCAAGCTGTATAGCTTGTGGCTGTTTATTCATATCTAGCTTGATATCAAACAAAGGCACTTTGTTTTGATAAAATCGCAACGAATGAATATGAATAGCTTTAGGTAACCAATACAACATTGATGAAAAAGATGAGGTATCAAATTCAGATCGATCAAGATGATCAGCCTCGCCATCAACTCCATGATCGCTAATATTCTCTACTTTAGTGTTAACGGACTGCCAATAGATATCTACATTTTCTGCTGATAGATTTGACCACGAAACATGCAAATTTTTTGCCGTTAAGGATAATTGTGATTGCTGAGAAACGGTAAAAGTATCAAATGATAGCCCATCCAAACTAATATTGAAGCCATGCCAATCTAAGGTTAACTGATTTTTTTGCTTAAAAGACAACCAATATTGCCATCCAAACAGACCTAGCATTGAAATAATCAGCATAAAAATAAATGAAAACCAATAGCGTTTTTTCAAGCGAGCCATAAATAAACTCTCTACTTAGCAAGGTTTATTGCCGAGTGTTGCTCGGCAATGCAATAATATTACGCTGGTGACTGTTCTCGCTGTGCGATATAAGCTAATGCTTTATCAATTCTAGATAATGTTCGTTTTTTTCCAATGGCATATACCGTTGCATCCACGGATGGCGATTGCCCAATTCCTGTTACTGCAACACGCAATGGCATCCCCACTTTACCCATTCCAACATCAAGTTCAGTCGCCGTGGCTTCAATAGCATGATGAATTTTATCAATTTGCCAGTCAAAATCAGCAATTGCACCAATTTTAGCTTTGATGAGTTCTAACGGCTCTTTAGCTACGGGGCGCAAATGTTTTTTAGCGGCATCAGCATCAAAATCATCAAAATCTTGATAACAATAACGGCATGATTCCGCCATTTCTTTAAGTGTTTTACAACGTTCACCAAACAATTTAATAATTGTGATTAAATCCGGTCCTTGTGTTAAATCATAGCCTTGATGATTCATATGCCAAACTAAATGTTGAGCGACATAATCAGCATCTAAATGATTAATATAATGATGATTTAACCACAATAATTTTTCAGTATTAAAAGCACTAGCTGATTTGCTTACTGCATCTAATGTAAAATAACTAATCATTTCAGGCACGGAGAATATCTCTTGATCACCATGTGACCAGCCTAAGCGTACTAAATAATTGAGTAAAGCTTCCGGTAAGTAGCCATCATCACGGTATTGCATAACACTCACCGCACCATGACGTTTAGATAATTTTTGCCCGTCATCCCCTAAAATCATGGATACATGACCATATTCAGGAAGCGGTGCACCTAATGCTTTGAGAATATTAATCTGACGAGGTGTATTATTGATATGATCTTCACCACGAATCACATGCGTAATTTCCATATCCCAATCATCCACCACAACACAAAAATTGTAAGTTGGTGAACCGTCTGTTCGTCGAATAATTAAATCATCAAGCTCTTTATTGGCAATCTCAATAGGGCCACGGATTAAATCGTTAAATACGACAACACCGTCAATCGGATTGGCAAAACGGACAACATGCGGTTCACTGTGGTTATGTTGTTTTTGGACTTCATCACAACGACAATGACCATCATAACGGGCTTTTTCGCCTTTCGCCATCTGCTCTTCACGCAGTTTTTCTAAGCGTTCTTTTGAGCAATAGCAACGATAAGCTGTTCCTTTAGCGAGCATTTCATCAATCACTTGATTATAGCGATCAAAACGTTTAGTTTGGAAATAAGGACCTTCATCCCATGATAATTCTAACCAATTCATTCCCTCCATGATCGCTTCAATGGCTTCTGGCGTTGAACGCTCTAGATCAGTATCTTCAATACGCAAGACAAATGCACCTTGTGCATGACGGGTATAAAGCCAAGAATAGAGCGCAGTACGTGCTCCTCCAACATGTAAATAACCGGTTGGGCTTGGTGCAAAACGGGTTTTAATTTTCATGAAATAATCCTAATAATAATAAAAAAGAGCACGTAAACGAAAAAAGCGTTAACAGCGCTCTTTTATTCAATTCGGTTAACTAACTAACCAGAATAATAACATTTTGATATAAATTCAGTTTCGTTACTTATTCTAACACGCTAAAAGGTTTGAGCAATAGCCTATTCACGCCTTAAAATCGATCACAAATTTTCAAGATGTTTAAGCTTAAGCTTGCATTTAAATCTAAAACCGTAAACATCTTATAATTTACTAATGCTGATGAAAAATTAGTGTGCTTCATCCCAATTATCACCGACGCCAACATCGACTTTTAATGGCACAGATAATTGATAACAATTTTCCATAATGGATTTGATTTGCGCACTGTACTTATCAACCAATTCTTGTTTGACTTCAAACACTAATTCATCGTGTACTTGCATCACCATTCTAATATTGCCAGACGGTTGGTTGTTAATCCAATCACTCATTTTTATCATCGCAGTTTTAATAATATCCGCCGCAGTACCTTGCATTGGCGCATTAATTGCTGCTCGTTCGGCTCCTCGTTTTTCAATGCCGTTAGTCGAAGTGATTTTAGGCAGATATAAACGTCGACCAGATAAGGTTTCGACATAACCTTGCTGTGCTGCCAATTGACGGGTCTCTTCCATGTAAGTTTGTACCCCCGGATAACGTTCAAAATAGCGATCGATATAAAATTGCGCCTCTTTTCGAGGAATATTGATTTGTTTTGATAAGCCAAAAGCACTCATTCCATAAATCAAACCAAAATTGACTGCTTTAGCGCGTCTACGTTCTTCCGACGTCACATCTGATTCAGGTTTACTTAACACTTCACTCGCCGTCACACGGTGAATATCTTTGTCATGGGCAAACGCGTTGAGTAAACTTTTATCTTGCGATAGATGTGCCATGATGCGTAATTCAATTTGTGAATAGTCAGCAGAAATAATCTTATACCCTTCTGGTGCAATAAATGCTTGGCGGATTCGACGCCCTTCTTCATTACGTACCGGAATATTTTGTAAATTAGGATCATTAGAAGATAAACGTCCTGTTACTGTCCCAATTTGATTATAATTTGTATGAATACGATGATCGATTGGACTAATCATTAAAGGTAATTTATCTGTATAGGTATTTTTAAGCTTGGCCAGTCCTCGATAAAATAGAATCATACGCGGTAATTCGTAGTCATTAGCCAATTCACTCAACACATCTTCACTGGTTGACGGATCACCTTTTGGCGTCTTTTTCAAAACAGGCAATTGATGCTTATCAAATAAAATTGCTTGAATCTGCTTTGGCGAAGCAGGATTAAATTTTTCACCGGCCAATGATTGAAGTTCGGCTTCCGTCGCCATTAACTGTTTGGCAAGTTCATGGGAATAATCATTTAACTGTTTAGCATCAACCAATACCCCTGTTCTTTCCATTTCAGCCAACACAATGGCTAAAGGCATTTCAATATCAGTAAACAGTTTAGTTAATTTTGAATCTTTTTCTAACTCTGGCCACAGTTTTTCATGTAATTGTAACGTAATATCTGCATCTTCTGCTGCGTATTGTGTCGTTTTTTCAACATCAACAGCATCAATGGTCACTTGTTTTTTATCCTGCTTGGTTAGCTCATTATAAGTGATGGTTTTATGATTCAAATAACGACTAGCCATGCTATCCATATCGTGTCTTTCTGTACTATTTAGTACATACGATTCAAGCATGGTATCAAAGGCAATACCTTGTACTTTAATACCATAGTTAGCCAGTACGCTGTAATCAAATTTAGCATTTTGCGCGATTTTTTTAATCTTCGGATTTTCTAGCACTGGCTTTAATTTCGCCAGCACGCTATCAAGCGGTAACTGCTCGGGAACACCAAGATATTGATGAGCAAGCGGAATATAAGCTGCTTCATGCGGCGTGATACTGAGCGAAATCCCGACTAATTTAGCATGCACATGATCGACATTATCCGTTTCAGTATCGAATGCAAATTGTTGACTTTGGGATAATTTGTTTACCCACTGATCTAATTGTTTATCAGTCAAAATGCATTGATAATCAGTCTGCTTATTTTTGGCGGATGAATGTTCTTGCGCCAATAACGGCATGTTCTGGTTCACATTGACCGCTGATGCTTTTTGATTTTTTAAAAAACTGCCCGATATCAACTCTTTTTGCCAACGATGAAAGCCATAATAGGCAAATAATTCGTTTAATGCATTAACATCCATATCGCTCGACATGAGCTGTTCATTAGTAAAATCTAATTGCACATCGGTTTTAATCGTTGCCAGCAAATAAGACAATTCGGCTTCTTTCTGATTATCAATCAATTTTTGTTTTAATGATTTTGCACCACGGATTGATAATTTTTCAATATCATCTAAACGCTGATAGATATCGTTAACACTGTTAAATTCAGTTAATAAACTTTGGGCCGTCTTTTCACCTACTCCCGGAACCCCTGGGATATTGTCAGACGAATCGCCTCTTAATGCTAAATAATCAATAATCTTTTCGGGTGGCACACCAAATTTTTCCATCACGCCTTTCGGATCAAGCACCGTATTATTCATGGTATTAATCAGGGTAATTTTATCGCTGACAAGCTGTGCCATATCTTTATCACCAGTACTGATTAAAACGTCCAGATTCTCTTTTTCAGCCTGCCTTGCCAGTGTACCAATCACATCATCCGCTTCCACACCTTCAATACAGAGTAAAGGCAGCCCCATAGCTTTTAAAATAGTGTGAATTGGTTCAATTTGCGGACGAAGATTTTCCGGCATTGCCTCACGTGTGGCTTTATACTCGCTGTAGATTTCGTTACGGAAAGAGCCGCCTTTAGCATCGAAAACAACAGCAATATGTGTCGGATTGTACTGATTAATCAGACTACGGATCATATTGATGACACCAAAAATAGCCCCTGTTGGCTCACCTTTGGCATTGGTTAACGGCGGACATGCAAAAAAAGCACGATAGAGATAAGAAGATCCATCAATCAGGATAATTGGTGTTTTATTTGGCATTAGTATTACCCAAAGGTTATTCGCTTTAATGGTTAACAGTATACCCCAATTAACAACAATATTCTTATTATCTACAACAATAAAATGTAAAAATCTTTCATATTTACACAATGTTTTAATAGAAAGTTTTAACTTAAAAAACTGTATATTGCAAAATGAGTATTATATAATACTGTATCTTTTTTAACCTGAGTATACGATTAATGACACAGTTAAGTCTTGCTGCACAAAAAGTTAAAGATGCACTGGCAGCTAAAAATCTTGAAACCCCTTCTTGTCGTTTAGCAATGGATAATAGTGAGCGCAAGGCAAAAATCGAAGAACATTTTCGTGAGATCATGAAATTAATGGAGTTGGATCTTACTGATGACAGTCTTGCCGAAACACCACATCGTGTCTCTAAAATGTATGTTGATGAGATTTTTTCTGGGCTCTATTATGAAAATTTTCCCAAAATCACACTCATTGAAAATAAAATGCAAGTCGACGAGATGATCACCGTTCGTGATATTACCTTAACCAGTGTATGCGAACACCATTTTGTCACCATTGACGGCAAAGCCACCGTCTCTTATATCCCTAAAGATAAAGTTATTGGCTTATCCAAAATTAATCGAATTGTTGAATTTTTTTCACAGCGACCACAAGTACAAGAAAGATTAACTCAACAAATACTTGTTGCCCTTCAAACCTTACTTGGCACGGTAAATGTGGCGGTCTCAATCGATGCGACTCACTATTGTGTGAAAGCCAGAGGCATTAAAGATTCAAGCAGTATGACAACCACGACCGCACTGGGTGGCGGATTTAAAACCAATCCAAGTACCAGACAAGAATTTTTAAGAGCATTACATCACTATTAATATAAGGATATTCAATGAAATTTTTATCACTCATTTTTATGGTATTATTGATAACAGCATGCTCTGAACAGGAATCTAATAATTCTAATAATAACGATAAATTTATTGGTTTTTGGGTAGAAGGTGGTCCCGATTTTAAATATACTGCAACCTATGCCAATCTTGTTGAAATAAGTAAACAAGGGGATAATTACTTTATCAATGAAAACTATGTTTATGGTAATGATCAAACCATTGCGATGCGAAAAGTCACAAAACCCCAAGACAATTTCGATGGACTCGCTTATCCATCAGAAAGAAATTTTGGTTTAGAAAACAGAGTGACTTTCCATGGCGATAACTATTCAAAAATCGGTATATTTAATACAGTTTTCTTTCGAATTTCAAAAGAAGAAGCAGAACAAATTAAACGTGATGTAAAAGAGTGCGAAGAGATAGAAAAAAACCGTTTTTTTATTCCTAAAGCGCAACAAGCTGAATATAAAAAACGGGCAAATGAGCTGGCTTATTGTCGGATTTTTTGGTAACAATCAAAATTGACGTAAACCTAAATTCAGCGGATTTTTGTAACAATCTTATGGGAATTGAATATTTAACAATTATCAAAACCTAAAACTCAAATACAAAACAACCGAAAATCAGCTTTATATTACGTGCATCTTCAAGAAAGATTGGTATAATTCTCGGCTACTTGAGTTAAATTACACAGTTAAATAACACATTTTCATGAAGATCATTCGCGGTATTGCTAATTTAAAAAATCAATTTTCCCAGTGCGTACTGACATTGGGCAATTTTGATGGCGTACATTTAGGACATCAGCAATTAATTAACCATTTAATCACCCAAGGTAAAAAATTAAATCTACCAACCGTGGTTATGCTATTTGAACCGCAACCGTTAGAGTTTTTTTGTTCGGAAAATGCCCCTTCCCGATTAACCTCATTTCAAGAAAAAGTGATTTTTATTGAAAAACTCGGTATCGACTATATTATTGCTGTTCCGTTTACTCAAACCTTTGCCAAAATGTCTGCTGATGACTTTATTCAAGCGTGGTTGATAAATCAGTTACGGGCCAAATATATTATTATTGGTGATGATTTTCGGTTTGGGTTTGAACGTAAAGGTGATATTCATCTTCTTGAACATTATGAACAAAAAAATGATTTTACTGTCGAAAGCATGCCAACCTACGTTTGGAATCAGTTACGAATTAGTAGTACCGCGGTGCGTAAAGCTTTACTCAACAATGATTTTGAATTAGCTCGTTGCCTATTAGGGCGTCCGTATAGCATTCAAGGGCGTGTTATTCATGGCAATGCATTAGCAAGGCAATTAGGTTTTCCTACGGCAAATATTCAACTACACCGCAAAAAACCAGCCTTACACGGTGTCTATTTAGTTAACGTCAAAAATTGTTGTAGCCAACAATCTTATTATGGCATTGCTAATATTGGTATAAGACCAACTATTCAAGGAAAAAAAGCCATTTTAGAAGTGAATCTATTTGACTTTTCGGGTGATATTTATGGACAATATTTAGACGTAACCTTCCTCGAAAAATTACGAGACGAGAAAAAATTTGACTCTATAACAGCGTTAAAAGAACAAATTACACAAGATGTTTGCACTGCGAAAAAGATCAGTGCACAATTAACCAATTAAGAAAGTAGTATCAACAAAATTAACTGGAATAAATCAGCATGACAGATTATAAAAATACATTGAATTTACCGGAAACCGGTTTCCCAATGCGAGGTGATCTTGCCAAACGTGAACCGGCGATGTTGCAAAACTGGTACGATAAAGAACTTTATCGCAAAATCCGCCAAGTAAAAAAAGGGAAAAAAGCCTTTATTTTGCATGATGGCCCTCCTTATGCAAACGGCAAACTTCATATTGGTCATGCAGTTAATAAAATTATCAAAGATATTATCATTAAATCAAAAGGTTTAAGCGGTTATGATTCCCCATATATTCCAGGGTGGGACTGTCATGGTCTGCCAATCGAACAAAAAGTTGAAGAACAAGTTGGCAAACCAGGCGTAAAAGTGACACCGGCTGAGTTTCGTCAAATTTGTCGTGACTATGCTGCTTCTCAAGTTGAACTACAAAAAGCTGATTTTATACGTATGGGTGTATTGGGTGATTGGCAAAATCCCTACCGCACAATGAATTACGATACGGAAGCAAATATTATTCGAGCGTTAGGTAAAGTCATCAAAAACGGGCATTTAGTCAAAGGGGCAAAACCTGTTTACTGGTGTACAGATTGTATGTCTTCGTTAGCAGAAGCAGAAGTAGAATATTATGATAAATCTTCACCCGCTATAGATGTAAAATTTAAAGCGGTGGATAACCAAGCTGTTGCGAGTAAATTTGGCGTTCATACCGATTTAACTATTTATGCCGTGATTTGGACGACAACACCTTGGACATTACCCGCTAGCCGAGGTATTGCCTTAAATGCTGAGTTTGAGTATCAACTGGTACAAATAAACGATAAAGAATGCTTAATTTTAGCCACTGATCTGGTCGAATCTGTCATGAAACGTGCCGAAATTTCAGAATGGAAAATTCTTGGCAGCTGTAAAGGTGATGCGCTTGAGCTATTACGCTTTAAGCATCCTTTCCTTGATTTTGATGAACCCATTGTACTTGGTGAACACGTTACGGTTGATGCGGGTACCGGTGCGGTGCACACTGCGCCCGGCCATGGTGCGGAAGACTTTTTAGTTGGTCAAAAATATGGACTTGAAGTTGCTAACCCTGTTGGTGGCAATGGGTGCTATTTACCAGGCACAGGTGCAGGCTTAGATGGCTTATTTGTATTTAAAGCGAATAAAGTTGTGATCGACATATTAAAAGACCACAATGCGCTACTTCATTTTGAAAATATTGAACATAGCTATCCATGTTGTTGGCGTCACAAAACACCGGTTATTTATCGTGCAACACCGCAATGGTTTATTAGCATGGATAAACAAGGTTTACGTGCCCAATCATTACAAGAAATTAAACAAGTTCGCTGGATTCCGGATTGGGGACAAGCACGAATTGAAACAATGGTTGCTAATCGCCCTGACTGGTGTATCTCTCGTCAACGTACATGGGGCGTACCGATGACGTTATTTGTCCACAAAGAGACCGAAGAGCTACACCCCGATACCCTAGCACTGGTTGAAAAAGTCGCTAAATTAGTTGAACAACACGGTATCCAAGCTTGGTGGGATGCAGATATCAAAGATTTGCTTGGCCCCGATGCAGACGATTATCGCAAAGTGCCAGATACCCTTGATGTCTGGTTTGATTCAGGATCAACTTTCTTTTCGGTAGTCGGTGTACGCCCTGAGTTTGAAGGGCACGAAGCTGACATGTATTTAGAAGGTTCAGATCAACATCGTGGTTGGTTTATGTCATCATTAATGCTATCAACAGCGATTGATAACAAAGCCCCTTATAAGCAAGTGTTAACGCATGGTTTTGTGGTTGACGGTCAAGGTCGAAAAATGTCTAAATCGTTAGGCAATATCGTTACCCCACAAGAAGTTATGGGTAAACTCGGAGCGGATATTCTACGTTTATGGATTGCTTCGACTGATTATTCGGGTGAAATGAGCTATTCTGACGAAATCATCAAACGTGCAGCGGATAGTTACCGTCGTATTCGTAATACAGCTCGCTTTTTACTGGCTAACTTAAACGGCTTTGATCCAGCTAAAAACATGGTCAAACCTGAAGATATGGTGGTACTGGATCGCTGGGCGGTCAGCATGGCAAAAGAGGCACAAGATCAAATTATCCAAGCTTACGAAAGTTATGATTTCCATAAAGTCGTACAACGTATTATGCAATTCTGTTCAATCGAAATGGGATCATTCTATTTAGATATTATTAAAGATCGTCAGTACACTGCAAAAAGTGATAGCGTTGCTCGTCATAGTTGCCAAACTGCGTTATATCATATTGCTCAAGCAATGGTACGTTGGATAGCGCCGGTACTATCTTTTACCGCTGATGAAATTTGGCAATATTTACCTTCAGCTGAAAAATCAGAATTTGTATTTGAAGATGAATGGTATAACGAACTATTTAGTTTATCCGATAACGAAACATTAAATAGTGAGTATTGGGCGCAAATTCTAGCAATTCGTAGCGAAGTAAACAAAGTGCTAGAACAAGGTCGTAACGATAAAGTGATTGGTGGTTCTCTTGAAGCCGCTGTTACCCTTTATGCAGACGATCAGATTGCCACAGCACTCGCTAAATTAGAGAACGAATTACGCTTTGTACTACTCACGTCACAAGCCAGCGTGAAACCACTAGACAGTGCGCCACAACAGGCAGTACAAAGTGATATAGCCGGTCTTAAAATCGAGCTCACTAAAGCGCAAGGTGATAAGTGTCCTCGCTGTTGGCATTACACCATTGATAATGAACCAACAACACATTTATGTAAACGCTGTGAAGAAAATATTCATGGTAAGGGTGAAGTTAGACATTTCGCCTAGCAATAGAATGACAGATAAACACGGCTATAAGACAATAGCTTATAGCCACTTATTACATTAAGCGCCGACAACAGTCGGCGAAATATCATCATGAGCATGAACTTTATGAAAAAAGAGAATGGACTTTACTGGTTAATTATTAGCACAATTGTGTTCTTTGTTGATATTGCTAGTAAATTTTGGATCCTAACTAAATTCAACCTTTATGAATCAATCAACGTGTTGCCTTTCTTCTCGATTACTTATGTACAAAATATTGGCGCTGCATTTAGTATTTTTGAAGGTCAACGTTGGATGCTTGCAGCCGTTGCTTTACTCATTAGTGGTGCCATTGTGTATATGCTTTATCGTAACAAACGACAGCAAAAATTAGAAAATTTTTCACTATCACTTATATTAGGTGGTGCTTTAGGCAACCTATTTGACCGCCTTTATCATGGATTTGTGGTTGATTTTCTAGATGTAAATTTCGGTAGCTGGCACTACCCAACCTTTAATATTGCTGATTGTGCGATTTGTATCGGTATTGGATTATTTATTCTAAGTAGTTATAAAAAACCCCAAAAGACCGAATAACATGCAAATTATTTTAGCTAACCCTCGAGGTTTTTGTGCTGGTGTTGATCGAGCTATCACGATCGTTGAACGCGCACTTGAACTCTTTGGCGCACCTGTTTATGTTCGCCATGAAGTGGTGCATAACCGCTATGTGGTTAACAACTTGAAAGAGCTAGGCGCAATTTTTATTGAACAAATTGACGAAGTCCCTGACGATAGTATTCTTATCTTTTCTGCGCATGGTGTATCTAAAGCGGTGCGTGAAGAAGCAAAAAAACGAAAACTTCGTATCTTTGATGCGACTTGCCCGTTAGTGACTAAAGTTCATATGGAAGTGGCAAGATCCAGTTATCGTGGTGAAGAAGTAGTCTTAATCGGTCATGCCGGGCATATTGAAGTGGATGGTACATTAGGTCAATACAATAATCCTAATGGTGGTATTTATTTGATTGAATCGATAAACGATGTTCAAACATTACAAGTCAAAAACGAAGATCACCTGTGCTTTACAACCCAAACAACCTTATCAGTGGAAGATACGGCGGAAATCATTGCTGCCTTAAAAGTACGATTTCCTAAAATCCGTAGCCCGCGTAAAAATGATATTTGTTATGCCACAACCAATCGACAACAAGCCGTAAAACAACTTTCATCCCAAGCAGATGTGATACTTGTCGTCGGCTCAAAAAATTCATCCAATTCCAACCGATTAGCTGAACTTGCCAGACGCAACAGTAAAAATGCCTATTTGATTGATTATGCCACCGATATTGAACAAGAATGGTTAACTAATGCTCGCACGGTGGGCGTAACGGCAGGCGCATCTGCGCCCGATATTTTAGTGCAACAGGTTATTGAACATTTGAAAAGTTTGGGTTGCACATCACTGATCGAAACAGACGGAATTTTAGAAAATATTACCTTTGAAATTCCTAAAGAATTGCGTATTGAAGTAAAAGCAAACTAACGGGTTAATTTGTGTGTTTTAGTTGCTCAAACTTTGCCAATAGCTGATCATGGGTCTCGATATGCTCAGGATCAGCAATAATAGCATTTTGAATGGGGCAAACACGCTGACAAGTTGAATGATCATAATAACCGACACATTCAGTACATTTGTTGGGATCGATTTCATAAGTATCAAACCCCATAGAGATAGCCTCGTTAGGACATTCAGGCTCACACATATCACAATTAATACATTTACTGGTTATTTTTAATGCCATTGCTCAATTAACTTTATCATCTCCAAAAAATTTGCGCCATTATAGCGCAATCCTTCCTAATTTCTAAAAAAGAATACAGCTATCATGTTCATGATAAACCAAATAAGTTTGAATTTATTGAAATATTTCAATATAAATTAGATAATTTAGCCTGTATTATTTTCATAATAATTACAATTTATTAAGAATAGTTATCAATAACATTTATATTATTACGCTACAATGCTAAAACGATTAAAGAATAGAATAAAAGGATGAAAAGATATTGTTAAAGTTAATTAAATTCAAAAATATAGTGATTGCTATTTTTCTGTTTGTGCTTCTCTATATTATCAAGTTGATCGTTTTTCCGTCACAATCGCCAGTGAATTATATTACCTCACCCGTGACTAAAGTTAATATTGAAAAAACGGTACTGGCTGATGGAACAATTAGCGCCTTCAAGCAAGTCAGCGTGGGTGCGCAGGTTTCGGGTCAGATCAAAAAGTTATATGTTGAATTAGGTGATCAAGTTAAACAAGGAGACATGATTGCTGAAATTGATGATTTAAAACAAAGCAATGATTTGAAACAAGCCGAAGCTTCGCTTAGTAGCCTTGAAGCACAACGTAAATCAAAACAAGCCAACTTAATTAATTACCAACTGACTTATAATCGCCAATTAAAACTCGTCAATAAAGGGGTCGGCGTTCAATCCGATTTAGATTCAGCCAAAGCCGATCTCGATGCAATCAAAGCCGATATCGCTGCCTTAGATGCAAATATCATCAGTGCACAAGTCGCTGTTGATACAGCCAAAGTGAATCTTGGTTATACCAAAATACGATCCCCTATTGATGGCGTGATTGTCGCTATACCCGTTGATCAAGGTCAAACCGTTAACTCTGTTCAAAGTGCACCAACCATTGTGAAAGTTGCACAATTGGATAAGATGACCGTTGAAGCACAAATTTCGGAAGCAGATGTCATTAATGTAAAAAAAGGAATGCCCGTCTATTTCACCATATTAGGTGAGCCCAATAGACGTTTTGACGGTTTAACATTACGCGCCATTGAACCTGCGCCAGATTCGATTAATACGGAAAGTTCATCAAGTTTAAGTTCTTCGTCATCCACCACCAAAACAGCAATTTACTATAATGGATTATTCGATGTTGATAATCCTGATCATATTTTACGAATTTCGATGACAGCCCAAGTTTATATTGTTTTATCTGAAGCAAAAGATGTATTGGCAATCCCATCTCAAGCAATCCAAAAAAATTTGGCAGGTAATAAAGCAATTGTCTATGTACTTAATCAACAAAATAATGCTGAAGAACGAGAAGTCAGTTTAGGTATCAATAATAATATTAATGTGGAAATCAAATCCGGACTTAAAGAAGGGGAAGTCGTCATTATTGGTAGTGACAATGGCGCATTATTCAATCCTAATGGACGCACGCCGAGGATAAGATTCTGATATGACAAACACTAATAATCCGCTGATCAAACTTGAAAACATTGTTCGTGAATTTCCAGCTGGCGATTCAACCATACAAGTGCTTAAAAGCATCAATCTAACGATTAATGCTGGCGAAATGGTTGCCATTATTGGTGCGTCTGGTTCGGGCAAATCAACATTAATGAATATTTTAGGTTGTTTAGACAAACCAAGCTCTGGTGTCTATACCATTGGAGGACGAACCACCAATCAATTATCACCTGATGAATTAGCTGAATTACGTCGTGAACACTTTGGTTTTATCTTTCAACGTTATCATTTGCTAAACGCCTTAACGGCACAAGGTAATGTTGAAATCCCAGCTATTTATGCCGGAATCACCAATGAACAACGGAAAAAACGAGCTATTGAAATATTAACCCGTTTAGGGCTTGAAGATAAGATTAATAATAAACCCAGTCAATTATCTGGCGGTCAACAACAGCGTGTCAGTATTGCTCGAGCCTTAATAAACGGCGGACAAGTTATTTTAGCAGATGAACCGACGGGCGCACTTGACCGTAAAAGCGGTTTAGAAGTCATGGCTATCTTGCGAGAACTTCATAAACAAGGGCATACCGTCATTATTGTGACACATGATAGCAATATTGCCCAAAGTGCAGAACGGATTATTGAAATCAGTGACGGAAATATTATCTCTGACTCAATCAATCTTAACTATCACGCAGAAGAAGAGGATCATCGCCAAGTCAAACAGATCGAAACGACTAAAACCCAAGACAACTTTCAAGCTAAGTATAATCGTTTTCGAGATGCCTTTAATATGGCAATATTGTCGATGCTTTCTCAACGATTACGAACTTTTCTTACCATGCTTGGTATTATCATTGGTATTGCCTCGGTGGTTTCAATGGTTGCCTTAGGCGAAGGCACAAAACAAAAAATATTATCGAATATAAATTCGTTAGGGACAAGCACACTCGAAATTTATCCCGGAAGCGGATTTGGGGATCGCAACGCAGATAAAATTACCACCTTACGCTCATCCGACGCCGACTTTTTAGCAAAACAAAGTTTTGTACATAGCACGACCCCAAATCTGGCAACATCAGTCTATTTTCGGGTTAAAAATTTGGCTGTAACGGGGACTGTAAATGGTGTGGGAGAGCAATTTTTTGCCGTTCGTGGCTATAACATTACCCAAGGTATTGCGTTTGATCAGACCAGTGTTGCTTCGTCAGCACAAGATGCCGTTATCGATGAAAATACCATTAAACAGCTATTTAAGAATGAAAATCCAATCGGCAAAATTCTGATGGTGGGTCAATTACCGGTACGAATAATTGGCGTTGCCACAAAACAACAACAAGGTTTTGGTAATAATGAAAGCCTTAACATCTGGCTTCCTTACACCACAGTCATTAATCGCATGGTGGGACAAACCTCGTTAAGAAGTATTACGGTTCGGGTCAATGATAATGTTGATTTATCGATTGCTGAACAAGCGATTAATAAAATCATGATACAACGTCATGGTGTTAAAGACTTTTTTATTTTTAATTCAGATAGCATTCGTGACACCGTTAACTCCTCAGCTTGGGTATTAACATTATTAATTTCAACCATTGCATTTATCTCACTGTTAGTGGGGGGGATTGGTGTCATGAATATCATGCTAGTATCCGTCACAGAAAGAACCCGAGAGATTGGCGTACGCATGGCAGTGGGTGCACGTTCAAGTGATATACTGCAACAGTTTTTAATCGAAGCGGTATTAGTATGTCTTATCGGTGGTACATTAGGCATCTTATTATCATTTGTGGTTGGTGGGATTTTCAATTATGTTGTCACATCTTTTGCGATGCGTTTTTCTATCATTTCAATTATCGCTGCCTTTAGTTGTTCAAGTGTCATTGGCATAATTTTTGGTTATTTTCCAGCTAAACGAGCCGCCAAACTTGATCCGATTTATGCTTTAGAACGAGAATAACGTTTTTAAAACCTCACCTAAAATTAAAATCCCTCTGCAATCATGATATTGCAAAGGGATTTAAAATAACAACCTTAAAAATTGTCATCATGTTACATTCAAATAATATGACAATCTATCGCACTCAAAACAGATGTTTTAATCAATGACACTCGCTTAATTTTCGGTTTTCGGATCTAAGCCGACTAAGAACGAAGTCACTCTTAAATAATCATTAATAAATGCTTGTTCATCAGATATATTAAGTCCTTTGGAATTGACATAAAACTTGCGATTAACGATAACAGAAGGTATTGAGTTTGGTTTCAATTCTTTAATGGCATCGGTTTGTTGTGCCATAAAAGCTTTAACTAAAAAATTGTCTTTCGTTTCATCAAACGTTTTACTATCCACGCCTAACCTTAAAAATACCGCTTTGATGTCGTCAGCAGATTTTATGCTACGCTCTTCTTGTATTGCCTGATAAAAAGCGTCTGAAGCTTTATCTTGAATACCAAGTACATTAGCTATCGCCCATGCTTGAGCAAGTTCCTTGGCAAGTGGCCCAAAATCCTCTAAATGATAACGTTTAAATTTAACCCCTTCTGGTAAATCCTTGCTGATAAGTTGTGCACCATGATATTTTGTTTCAAATCGGTAGCAACTAGGACAATTAAATGAAAAAAACTCAATCACTTCTTTGTCTGGTGATGGATTAGTCGGTAGTACAACATACTGAACACCTTTTTCAATCGGTGCTAATGGTGCCGTAATAGTCGGTGTTTGATCTTCCTTAGAGTCAATACTTGCGGGGGCTTGCTCTGCAAAACTATTTACCGAAAAAAGTAATACTCCCAAAGCAATAAACGTCTTTTTCATTAGTCAATTCTCCTTATTATTTAATAATGCCACGCGCTTTTAACAAGGCACTTTTAAAATCATCTTCATAATCTTTTTTTAGACCGGGGATAGCTTCATTTTTATCAGCGTCACGCATTTTTAAATGATAAATCAGAACCTCATCACTTAACTCTTTTAAGTCGCCTTCAAAACCTGCTTCTTGCCCTAATTGTGCAAGAAATTGTAACAGATTCAGATCTGAGTTTTTTTCCCAGGCTGCCTGTAATAACTCCATTAATTCATCAATACGATGACATTTCATAATTCATACCTTTTTGTATACTTCAAATTAATTGAAGATGATGAGATAAAATTAATGTTAAATATTTAACGCTATAAATTCTGTCACAGAAACATAAACAATAGTAGCGATTCTTTTTATTAAATACAAACGACACGTTAAAAGTCATGGGTATCGACTTATCTTTCAATACCATTTAATGTCTATGAAATAATTGTGATAAGTCTATTTTCCCTTATAACTTAAATTAATTTTGCTATATAGTAATGCTATTTAGATTTTTCGCAATGTGAAACAGAGACATTTTATGGGCAAACTACCTATTACAACAATTATCTTAGCTGGCGGAAAAAGTACCCGAATGAATGGTAACGATAAAGGATTATTACAGCTAAATGGTAAACCGCTTTATCAACATGTCATTGAACGTATTGAATCACAAACAGATTTCATCATGATTAACTGTAATCGCAATCTAAATCAATATCAAAAGGCAGGCTATCCTACCTTCATTGATGATTTAGCGGGTTATCATGGCCCCCTTTCCGGCATTTACAGTGGGTTATTACGTAGCACTACCGACTGGAACTTATTTGTCAGTTGTGATACGCCTTTTTTACCTGACGATTTAATCTTTCGTTTAACCCAACACACCACGACACATTACGCTATTTATCCCTTTGACGGGCGGTATCATCATCCCACCATTTTATTGATTCATAAAACCATAATTACCCCACTTAAAGCTTATTTGGCACAAGGTGAACGTAAATTGATGTTATTTTTACAACAAATCAATGCTTATGCTGTCGATTTTAGTGATAAACCATCATGTTTTACCAATATTAATACCCCTGAGATACTTGAGCAACTCACTCAATCAAAAAAATAAATCTCTTATTTCTAGATTAAACTGCTATTTATTCCATTTTGTTAGGTGTTTAGCAAAATCGTCTATTTCAACATCCTGTGTTGCCCAAGAAGTACAAAAACGTAACCCGATATGCGCCTCATCAATTGCCCCAAGATTATCGACCGAATAATGTGCAAGGATTTTCTTGGCTAATCGTTTTGGCACACTAACAAATAATTGATTGCTTTGTGGTTTACTTAAGAATGAAAATCCAGCATTTTCAAACAGTGTTTGCAGTTTATCTGCCATATAATTACTATGCTTACCCAGTTTGATATACAAGTTGTTTTGCATCAACGCATTCATCTGTACGGCAACAATCCAACTTTTAGCTAAAATTGCGCCTTTTTGCTTCATACTAAATCGAAAATCTTGGTTAATCGTCAGGTTATTAAACACCAATGCTTCACCCGCAAATGCCCCCACTTTCGTGCCACCTATATAAAAAACATCGGTATATTTAGCTAAATCCGGAAAGGTTAGATCATTATCTTTTGCGGCTAATGCCATTGCCAGACGTGCACCATCTAAATACAGATAAAGTTGATTATTTTGACAAAATTGATATAGCTTTTTAAGCTCTTGCTTACTATAAATAGTACCAAGTTCGGTGGTGTTTGAAATATACACTAATTTAGGTTGTACCATATGTTCATCATGATGATGTGCCAAAACGGGTTTTAGCAATTCAGGCGTCAATTTTCCATCTTGGCTTTTCACCGTTAATACTTTATGTCCTGTTGCTTCAATCGCCCCTGTTTCATGCACATTAATATGTCCACTTTCGGTCGCAATAACCGCTTGATAAGGTTTTAAAATATGTGAAATAACTGTTAAATTCGTGATAGTTCCACCTGGCATAAAATGTATATCTGCATTCGGCGATTTTAGACGCTTTTTGATATTTTCTTTAGCTTGATGACAGCACTCATCTAAACCATAGCCACTTAACTTTTTATTGGTCGTTTCAACAAAGCTTTTTAACAAGCTTGGATGCACTGTTTGGTTATAATCATTCAAAAAATCATACATATCATTACCTTTATTCCGCCATCATTTTTTAATATGATGTTATATTAATTGCATCTTCAATATAACACTATAAAGCAGAGAGTCTATGAACAATACAAAAATGATTGGAATTAGTGGCTATAGTGGCAGTGGTAAAACGACCCTACTCAAAAAAATAATTCCTTTATTGGTCGAACAGGGTTTTCGCATAGGCTCGTTAAAGCATGCGCATCATAATATTGAACTTGATATTCCCGGAAAAGATAGTTATGAACTGCGAAAAGCCGGTTCTTTACAAACCATTATTGCTTGTGATAACCGCTATGCATTTATTGAAGAGACCCCAAACAATCCTGTCGATTTATCGACACTGATTAACCAATTTAGCCATGTCGATATCGTTTTGGTTGAAGGATTTAAAGAAGAGAAAATACCTAAAATTATTTGTCATCGGCATACAAATCAACCTCAGCTGTATATTGACGAATATACCTTAGCCATCGCCAGTGATGAGCCATTAGAGAGTCATCTACCTGTATTTGATATCAATCAAGCCGATCCAATCGTTGAGTTTATAAAAGGATATTTATCATTGCCAAAACAGCATAAATAAAAGATAAAGGGTGTATTAACCTATCTTTTTAAGCAAACCGAAACAAAAAAGGGAAATACTTCATTTCCCTTTTATTTCAACATAATCGCTTATTTATTTCGCAACAATCACCATTGCCGGACGAATTAAACGACCATTTAAAGTATAACCTTTTTGAATGGTATTGACGATTTGACCTGATTGATGATCTGGCGATTCAACCATGCTAATCGCTTGGTGAACATCAGGATTTAATTGTGAATCTACTGTGTTAATCACTTCAATCCCAAACTTTTTGACGGTATCTAAAAATGATTTTAAGGTAAGCTCTAATCCTTCAACAGTTGCTTGATGTTCAGGATTATTTTTATCGGTAGATTCTAGAGCTCGCTCTAAATTATCGATAACTGGCAACAGTTCATTCGAAAATTTTTCTAACGCAAATTTTCGTGCTTTATCAACGTCTTGTTCAACACGTTTACGAACATTATCAATCTCAGCACGGGCACGAATCATCGCCTCACTCTCATTTTTTTTCGCAATTTGTAATGCCTGTTCTAATTCAGCAATACGTGCATTTTTCGCTTTTAATTGCTCCTCGTAATTCGGTTCAGCTGGCGCTTCTGATTCTTTTGGTTCTTCTACCGCTACATCAATGTTAGGTTCATTTTCTGACATGTTCTTGTCTTGCTCTGTCATAAGGTACTCCAAATATAGTCGAAAACTTAGTGAATTAAGGTTATTATGGGGACGATTTTTGTTATTGCAAGGTTATCTCTATAGGTTAATATATATTTTTTTATTTTTAATTAAAAAAATCAATGATACTTAAATAAAAAAATGACAAGGATATTTTATGGGTGCACCATTTAAATGTATTGGTTTAGTTGGCATTCCACGCAAATTAGACGCTATCGAAACCCACAGAGTGCTTTATGATTGGTTAATCAAATTAGGTATTCGTGTTTTAGTTGAAGACCGATTAGCGGAATTTATTAAATTTCCAGCCAATGTCTATGCCAATTTGGATACAATTGGAGAACAAGCTGATCTGGCCATTGTTGTTGGTGGCGATGGCAATATGTTGCGTTCGGCTCGCTATTTATCACACTATAAAATTAGAGTAATCGGCGTGAATCGGGGTAATTTGGGCTTTTTAACCGACATTTCGCATGAGCAAGTCGTGGAACAGTTAAGTCCAGTTATTGCCGGAGAATATGACGATGACCCTCGCTTTTTACTTGAAGTTTCAATTTATGATAATGGCAATCTAATCAATTCCGGTTTTGCCGTTAATGAAATTGTCGTTACGCCCAACACGGTTGCGCATATGATTGATTACGATGTGTATATTAATGAACGCAATGCATTCTCACAGCGTGCGGATGGTTTAATTATTGCAACCCCAACCGGCTCTACCGCCTACTCCTTGTCTGCTGGTGGACCAATTTTAGCGCCTCACTTAGATGCACTCATTATTACACCAATGTTTCCACACTCATTGGCGGTAAGGCCATTAGTCATCAAAAGTGATAACCCTATCCATCTTAAGTTTCCAACCACTGCATTAGATTTGAATATTGCTTGCGATAGCCAAATTATTTTACCGGTCAAACCAAGCTATGATGTTATTATTCGCCGTTCTGGATATGAATTTAATTTAATTCATTCTAAAGATTATGATTATTTTAATAACCTTTCCAGTAAATTGGGTTGGTCACAAAAAATGTATTAAATCATTTAGCTAACCACTTTTAGACAGAAAATCATTATCGATTATGGCTCGCAGGTAATCATTTTAACCTGCGAGCATACCAAGAAGGTAAAAATGTTGTTATTTTAAATCAGCAGGGAATCACATAAGCCAACACATAAACAGTCAGGGATGAAAAAATCGCTGCAATCACATCATCCACCATAATACCAAAACCACCGGGCACACGCTTATCAAACCAACGAATAGGCCAAGGTTTTGCCATATCAAATACTCGAAAAGCAACAAAAGCAATCGCAATCCATAGTAGTGAATATTGTGGGATAAAAAATAGCGTTATCCACATACCAACAAATTCATCCCAAACGATATGCCCTGAGTCATGTGTATGTGTATCATCTGATGTCTTTTGACAAAGAAAACAGCCAAACATAAATATCACAAAAATAAAGATCCAATATAAAATCGGTTGTAACTCGTTAAATAACAACCACAGCGGAATCGCCATTAATGACCCCATTGTGCCAGGCATAATTGGGGATAAGCCACTTCCTAATCCCACCGCTAAAAAATGGATCGGATTAGTAAGTTTTAAGTGTTTTTTAAAATCTTTATTACGTGCTTGTTTTGTCATGTTTGCTTTTAAATTTGATAAAATGATGCCGACTTAACGTCGGCAAACATAGCAAAATGCTGATAGTTAATTAGCATTTTTATTGATGAGTATTATATTATTCGTCTTTGGTTAACGTTGCAACCATTACGGCTTTAATGGTATGTAAACGATTTTCTGCTTCATCAAAAACAATACTGTGTCGAGATTCAAATACATCGTTAGTCACTTCTAAACCATCTGTTAAACCATATTGCGCTGCCATTTGCTTGCCGACGGTGGTATTCATATCGTGAAAAGCGGGCAAACAGTGCATAAATTTCACATCGGGATTATGAGTAAGATTAATCACATTTTGATTAATTTGATAAGGCGCTAACAGTTTGACCCGTTCATCCCAAACGTCTTTAGGTTCTCCCATGGAAACCCACACATCGGTATAGAGAAAATCAACGCCGTTAACACCATCAGCAACATCTTCTGTTAAAAGGATTTTAGCGCCTGTCGTTTTTGCTATATCTTGGCACTGTTTGACCAGTTCCGATTCGGGTTGGCACGCTTTAGGCGCCACTAAACGAATCTCCATACCCATTAAAGCTGCGCCTTCCATTAACGAATTCCCCATATTATTACGCGCATCACCTAGATAGGCGAATTTGACACTGCTTAATGCCCGATTGCCGATATGTTCTTTCATGGTCATAAAGTCAGCTAAAATCTGTGTAGGGTGTGCCTCGGTGGTTAATCCATTCCACACAGGGACACCGGCATACTTCGCTAAAGTTTCGACAATATCTTGTCCATAACCTCGATACTCAATACCGTCATACATCCGTCCTAATACACGGGCAGTATCTGCAATAGATTCTTTATGGCCTATTTGGCTCCCACTTGGACCTAAATAGGTCACTTGGGCACCCTGATCAAATGCGCCCACTTCAAAAGCACAGCGCGTACGGGTTGAGTCTTTTTCGAAAATTAAGGCAATATTTTTACCTACCAGATGTTTTTTTTCAGTGCCTTGTTGCTTAGCGTGCTTTAATTGAATAGAAAGATCGATCAATTGATTAATTTCGCTTGGGGTGAAATCGAGTAAACGTAAAAAGTGGCGCTGATAAAAACCGTGCATGACAAGCTCCTAATCGAGATTATTATTCACGCCATTCTATTTGAATAATTATTCACTTTCAAGCTAAACATAATAATATCTTTGATAATTTATGTGATTCGTTACAAGTCTCAAAAATGAGACATTATTATTCAATTAATTTTAATAATATTGCTTTTTTTGTATAAAAAAGTGTAATAAAATGGCTAAATATTATCTTATCAAGATTAATAGCAATGAATTTTTATTCATATATAATGATTTTTTATTCTTAAAGGTCTTTTTAATCATGCAAACTTATGCCCTCCTTATATTACAAGACGGTTCACAATTTATCGGTACATCTATCGGCGCTGAAGGTCAAACTGTTGGCGAAGTTGTTTTTAATACCTCAATGACTGGCTATCAAGAAATATTGACCGATCCCTCTTACTGTGAACAATTAGTTACTTTAACTTATCCACATATTGGTAATGTGGGCACTAATGATGCAGATGCTGAATCAAATCAAGTTTACGCAAAAGGACTTATTATTCGTGATTTGCCACTATTAGCTAGTAATTATCGCTGTGAAAAAGATCTCTCCAGTTATCTAAAACAACACAATGTTGTTGCTATTGCCGATATTGATACTCGCCGTTTAACCCGTATTTTACGTGAAAAAGGCGCACAACATGGCGTTATTGTAACGGGCAAAGATAAACAAACTTTACTCGAAAATGCAGAAGCAACCAAACAAATAGCTCTCAATTTTAAAGGATTAACCGGACTTGATTTAGCTAAAGAAGTAACGTGTGCTAAAAGTTATTGTTGGACGCAAGGCATTTGGACAAGACAAAATGAGCATCCAACACCAAAACCTGAAAGTGCTTTACCCTATCATGTTGTTGCCTATGATTTTGGTGTTAAACAAACTATTTTACGAATGTTAGTTGAACGGGGTTGCAAATTAACCATTGTGCCGGCTAAAACGAGTGCCGAACAAGTTTTAGCATTACATCCTGATGGTATCTTTTTATCTAATGGGCCTGGCGATCCAGCACCGTGTACGTATGCCATAGATGCCATTAAGCAGTTTTTAACTGCCAATATTCCGATATTTGGCATCTGTCTTGGACATCAGCTGTTAGCGCTGGCATGTGGTGCGAAAACCAAAAAAATGAAATTTGGTCACCATGGTGGAAATCATCCGGTTAAAGATCTTGAGCATGATCGTGTCATGATTACCGCGCAAAATCATGGGTTTGCCGTTGATGAACACAGTTTACCGGCTCACTTACGTGTTACGCATCAATCCCTATTCGACGGCTCATTGCAAGGTATTCATCATAATCAAAAACCCGCTTTTAGTTTTCAAGGACATCCCGAAGCCAGTCCTGGACCACATGATGCCGCCCCGCTTTTTGATCACTTTATAGAGTTAATTAAATTTTACCAGCAGGAGCAATAACATGGCTAAGCGAACAGACATCAACACTATTTTAATTATTGGCGCAGGCCCGATTGTTATTGGTCAAGCATGTGAATTTGATTATTCAGGCGCACAAGCCTGCAAAGCACTACGTGAAGAAGGCTATCGGGTTATTTTAGTGAATTCTAATCCTGCCACCATTATGACCGATCCTGAACTGGCAGATGCAACCTACGTTGAACCTATTCATTGGACAACGGTAAGCAAAATTATCGAACAAGAAAGACCCGATGCGATTTTACCCACAATGGGAGGACAAACTGCCCTTAACTGCGCTCTGGAACTTGAAAAACGTTGTATTTTAAAACAATTTAATGTTGAGATGATCGGTGCTACCGCTGACGCCATTGATAAAGCCGAAGATCGCAAACGTTTTGATCAAGCCATGAAAAAAATTGGTCTTGATACGGCTCGCTCGGGTATTGCCCATTCACTGACAGAAGCTTACGCTGTACTAGAACAAGTGGGCTTTCCTTGCATTATTCGTCCTTCATTTACGATGGGCGGTACCGGTGGTGGAATTGCTTATAATACTCAAGAATTTGATGAAATTTGTACTCGAGGATTAGATTTATCACCAACGAAAGAACTACTAATTGATGAGTCATTGATCGGTTGGAAAGAGTACGAAATGGAAGTTGTGCGAGATAAAAATGATAACTGCATAATTGTCTGTTCAATTGAAAATGTTGACCCAATGGGCATTCATACCGGCGATTCCATTACTGTTGCCCCAGCTCAAACCTTGACTGATAAAGAGTATCAAATCATGCGTAATGCCTCGATAGCGGTACTTCGTGAAATTGGGGTAGAAACAGGCGGATCAAATGTTCAATTTTCGGTCGATCCTAAAACTGGACGCTTGATTGTCATTGAAATGAACCCACGGGTATCACGCTCATCCGCATTAGCGTCAAAAGCAACTGGTTTCCCTATCGCTAAAATCGCCGCCAAACTGGCAGTCGGTTATACTCTTGATGAACTCGCCAATGATATTACAGGCGGTAGAACACCGGCATCATTTGAGCCTTCGATCGACTATGTCGTCACTAAAATTCCACGTTTTAACTTTGAAAAATTTGCCGGTTGTAATGATCGCTTAACCACACAAATGAAATCAGTAGGTGAAGTCATGGCGATTGGGCGCACTTTTCAAGAATCATTACAAAAAGCGCTACGAGGACTTGAAGTCGGTGCGTGTGGTTTTGATCCGAAAATTGACAATTATGATGATGAAAAAAACCTCAACAAAATACGTTATGAACTACAAGAAGCCGGGGCTGAACGAATTTGGTATATTGCGGATGCTTTTCGAGCCGGTTTCAGTTTAGACGACGTCTTCACATTAACCAATATTGATCGCTGGTTTTTGGTGCAAATTGAAGAGCTTATCAAGCTTGAAAACCAACTAAAATCGCAATCATTCGCTAGCCTTAATTCAGAATCATTATGGCAACTTAAGCGTAAAGGTTTTTCAGATTTACGAATCGCTAAACTGCTGAATGTTAAAGAGCAAGACGTTCGTGATCGACGAAACCAATACCATATTCATCCGGTTTATAAACGGGTTGATACTTGTGCAGCAGAATTCTCAACCGATACAGCTTATCTTTACTCAACCTATGAACAAGAGTGTGAAGCCAAACCACAATTCATTCGCCCTAAGATTATGATATTAGGCGGTGGACCGAATCGGATTGGGCAAGGTATTGAGTTTGATTACTGTTGCGTGCATGCAGCACTAGCATTACGTGAAGATGGTTATGAAACCATTATGGTTAACTGTAATCCTGAAACGGTATCAACTGATTATGATATTTCAGATCGACTCTATTTCGAGCCTGTTACATTGGAAGATGTGCTAGAAATTGCCTACGTTGAAAAGCCAAACGGTGTAATCGTCCAATATGGTGGACAAACACCACTTAAATTGGCTCGAGCACTGGAAGCAGCAGGATTACCAATTATTGGTACTTCACCTGATGCAATCGATCAGGCTGAAGATCGTCAACGCTTTCAAGCCATTGTTGAAAAATTAAAGTTGAAACAGCCGGTTAATGCTACTGTAACAGATATTGAAGAAGCCGTCATTAAAGCCGAACAAATTGGCTATCCATTAGTGGTCAGGCCTTCTTACGTGCTTGGCGGTCGGGCAATGGAGATTGTTTATAATGAATCCGATTTAAGGCGATATTTTAAAACCGCTATCAGCGAATCTAACAACGCTCCTGTATTGCTTGATCACTTTCTAGATGACGCAATTGAAGTTGATATTGATGTGATTGCCGACGGCGAACAAATAATGATCGGCGGCATTATGGAGCACATTGAGCAAGCCGGTATTCACTCAGGCGATTCCGCTTGTTCATTACCCACTTATACATTAAGTCCGGACATTTTAGACCAATTGCGCAAACAAGCCAAACAGTTAGCCTTGGAACTTAATGTTAAAGGTTTGATGAATGGACAATTTGCCGTCAAAGATAATCAAATTTATTTGATTGAGATCAACCCTCGAGCTGCTCGTACCGTGCCATTCGTGTCGAAAGCAACAGGACTGCCACTTGCCAAAATAGCCGCTAGGGTCATGACAGGTCAAACACTTGCTAAACAAAACATGACCAGTGAACTTATTCCACCTTATTACTCAGTAAAAGAAGTGGTTTTACCATTTAATAAATTTAGTGGCGTTGACCCAATTTTAGGGCCAGAAATGCGATCCACTGGTGAAGTAATGGGAATCGGTAAAACCTTTGCCGAAGCTTTTGCTAAAGCACAACTAGGTAGCTTATCGAATATGAAAAAATCGGGGAAAGCCTTGTTATCTGTTCGTGATCAAGATAAAACTCGCTTGGTAGCGATCGCTAAACGATTAATTGCGCATGGGTTTAGTATTGATGCCACTTTTGGCACCGCTAAGGCATTACAACAAGCTGGCATACCATGCCAAATGGTCAAAAAAGAAAACGAAGGACGCCCGAATATTCATGACCATATTAAAAATGGCGAATATAGCTATATTCTTAATACTACATCTGGGCGAGCAGCCATTGAAGCATCGAAAATTCTGCGTCGTAGTGCAATACAGTACAAAGTTCACTATGATACAACGATGAACGCCGCTTACGCCACAACGGTTGCATTAGACTGCGATCCAGCACAATATGTTGTTTCATTGCAAACACTTTATGCATAAATATTGGGTGAAAAGCAAGCCTATAAAAAAATAGTGACTAACAGAAGTGCTGAGAACAAGAACCTTAATACTATTAAAATATAGTATTAAGGATATTTTTAAATGGTAGCGTTAATTTAACCTTTCCACGCAAACATGATCCATAATATTGATTAGACATTTTTTTCTTTCTTGAATAAATAACAATTACTCTAATATGCAATAAATAGCAGCCTAGCTTTTAATCAAAAAACAAAGTGATTTTTATCTAAAAAATTTAAGAAAAGGCATACATTTTAGTAAAGAAAGTGTCTATTTATAGATAATGTGTTCAAAAATGGGGCAGTTACGCGAAAAAGGTATTGCTTTATTATTTTAATACTATAATATAGCGACCTCTTTGACGCGGGGTGGAGCAGCTTGGTAGCTCGTCGGGCTCATAACCCGAAGGTCGTTGGTTCAAATCCAGCCCCCGCAACCAATTCTTCCATACTTTCAGCTTTTCTATTAGTTACACATTATGCCGATTTAGGTACTGCAAGTAACGTTGATACTGCCTCACTGATTCTTCTGGCAATATAGCTATTATTCATCGTATACAAATGGATACCATCAACATCTTGTGAAACAAGATCAACAATCTGATCAATAGCATAAGCAATCCCTGCATCACGGAATGCATCAGGATGATGTTCATATTTTTCCATCATCTGTTTAAACTTCTTCGGAAGATTAACCCCACACATCGATACCATGCGCTCTATTTGGTTTTTATTGGTCACCGGCATAATACCTGCTTCTATCGGTACGTTAATTCCCATATCATGTGCTTTATCTAAAAAAGTATAAAAATAGTCATTATCAAAAAAGAGCTGTGATATAAGTTGATCCGTTCCGGCATTCACCTTTTCTTTTAAATGTATCAAATCTTGTTTTAGGGTTGAGGTTTCAAGATGCCCTTCCGGATAACAAGCACCTATTACATTAAAATCCCCATTTTCTTTAATATATGAGACCAATTCACTGGCATAGCGAAAATCATCTTTAGGCGCAATATTAGGATTAATATCGCCTCGTAAGGCAAGCACATTATCAATACCAGCACATTTAAGATCATGAAGAATTTTTTGCATTTCTGCTTTATCAAAACTAATACCGGGTAAATGAGCGACACTTTCAATACCATAAGTGTGTTTGACCGAGTGGGCAATATCAATAGTGGTTTGACCGTTCAAACTGCCACCAGCCCCATAAGTTACACTGATAAAATCAGGCTTAAAATAGCCAAGTTCACGTAATGTGCTATAGATAGTCTCTAAAGGCGACGTTTTTTTAGGTGGAAACACTTCAAAAGAGAACACCGTTTTTTTATTAAAAAGTAAATTTGTTTTCATTTGTTTCATCCATTCGTGTGCCAACGATTGTCCTTACTGACATTTCCGCCGCTCAAAATCGGCGGCGGAATAATAAGGCTTAACAACGTTATTTAGCGTTAAAAAAGCTTATCAATTGAGTGTTTTTCGAACTTCTAATGTTGCTTGAACTAAATGTTCTAAGCTTTCAACAACTTCTTTTTCGCCACGCGTTTTTAAACCACAATCTGGATTAATCCATAATTTTTGCTTTTCAATTTTAGCCAGTAACTTCTCAATCGTGGCTTTAATTTCGGCAACCGGTGGGACACGAGGTGAATGAATATCGTAAACACCTGGGCCAACTTCTGTTTTAAAGTGATTAGCTTTAAGTACGTCAATCAATTGCAGATTTGAACGAGAAGCTTCAAACGAAATCACATCAGCATCCATTGCGTCAATATCTTTGATGATGTCAGCAAATTCGCTGTAACACATATGCGTATGAATTTGTGTATCAGCTTGTACTTTGCTATGAACTAATCTAAATGCTGGAATAGCCCAATCTAAATATTCACTATTCCAATCCGCTTTACGTAGTGGTAATTTCTCTTTTAGCGCCGCCTCATCAATTTGGATAACTTTAATACCCGCCGCTTCAAGATCTAACACTTCATCACTGATTGCTAAACCAATTTGGAAGACTGATTCTTTTTGTGAAATATCTTCACGAGGGAACGACCAGTTAAGGATCGTGACTGGGCCAGTTAACATGCCTTTAACAGGTTTATCAGTGAGGCTTTGAGCGTATTGTGAATACTCAACAGTAATGGGTTTAGAGCGTGAAATATCACCCCAAACAATAGGTGGTTTAACACAACGAGTACCGTATGATTGCACCCATGCTTTTTCAGTAAAGACAAAACCATTTAAGCTTTCGCCAAAATACTCGACCATATCATTACGTTCAAATTCACCATGAACTAACACATCAATACCAATCTTTTCTTGGAGCTTAATGCATTCTGCAATTTTTTGCTTATTAAACTCGGTATATTCATTCAAACAAATTTCACCTTTTTTGAATTTTGCTCGATTTAAACGAACATCAGGAGTTTGTGGGAATGAACCAATCGTTGTTGTTGGTAGAAGTGGCAAATTGAAGGCTTTTTTCTGCGTCGCTTCACGGACTGAAAACGCTGGCAAACGGGTAAAATCGGATTCTTTTAATGCAGCGACTTTCTGACGTACTGCTTGATTGGCGCCTTCTCGTTCACGCGTAAATAACGTTTGATTAGCTTTAAACGCTGCATGATTTTCAGGTTGAGACTCGTTAACTAATAACCCCAGTTCAGCAAGTTCTTGAAGTTTTTCTTGGGCAAAAGCAAAATAAGCACGTTGTTGAATTGTTAACTTTGTTTCATTTTGCAATGTGTAAGGCACATGGAGTAAAGAACATGACGTATTGATCACCACTTTACCCGCTTTTTGTTTAATTTTAGTCACTAATGCCAATGTTTTTTGATAATTGTTTTTCCAAATATTTTTACCATTAACCACACCAGCAAATAACACTTTATCAGACGGGAATCCATGATTTTCAAGTAATGCTAATGATTGCTTGCCTTCAACAAAATCCAGTCCAATACCATCAAATGGTAGTGCCACCAATTCTTTGTAGCAATCACGAACATCACCAAAATAGGTTTGTAACACGACTTTAGTTGTCCCTTTAACCGATAAGATCGCCTGATAAAGTTCAGTAAATAAAGCAATATCATCTTTATTTAAATCAGTCACCAAAATTGGTTCATCAATTTGAATCCACTGTGCGCCAAGTGTCGTAAATTTTTGAATGATGTCTTGATAAGCTTTAATAATATCAGCTTTAAAATCAACCAGTTTTTTATTTCCTAAATACTGTGCAAGTTTGAAAAATGTTAACGCACCAATAACAACCGGTTTAGTTTGTATACCAAGTGCTTTCGCTTCTTGATATTCATCAAAAGGCTTTGTGCCAGCTAATTTAATCTGTACTGAATCTTCAATTTCAGGTACTAAGTAGTGATAGTTGGTGTTAAACCACTTTTTCATTGCCAATGCACGAACATCACCTTTCTCACCTTGATAACCCCGTGCCATTGCAAAATAACGATCCAATTCCGGTAAACTTAAATCTTGGTAACGTTTTGGAATAACATTGAGTAAACAAGCGGTATCTAATACTGCATCATAAAACGAAAAATCATTTGAGGAGATAAAAGCAATGTTATGTGATGCTTGTTGTTGCAAATGCTCAGCACGTAGTGCTTTAGCGTCATTTAATAATTCAGTCTGGCTTTTATTGCCTTTAAAATAAGCTTCGGTAGCAAATTTAAGTTCACGAAGCTTACCAACACGAGGATATCCAATTACAGCAGTATTCATTTTTTGTTTTCCTTTCATCACATTTCTTAAGTAGCAAAAAAGATAACAAAAAAAACTGTTATTGAATAATTCTAGTTTTTTATTGATTGATATAGTTTTTTTCTATATCTAAACATCAAAAAAAATCCCTCTAACGTTATATTGTCAGAAGGATTTTAGTTAATTATTTAGGAAAATTGACTATTTACGCCATTCACCACGAATAGGTCTTGAAAAATAAGCAAGTACGGCAATCATACAAATTTCAATCGACACACCCCAGTAGATATGTCCTAAAAATTCACTCCAAAGTTCATAACCATTTAAATTCCATAACCAACCTACTGTACCCTCTGGATCGTAAGCAGGATGACGGAAACCAAGCAGTGGAATTAAAAAGCCATGCATGGTGACGGTAATGATAATGCCGTAGAATGCACCATACCATAATCGGATTTTATTCCAAAAGTAGGCAATAAACACATAGACAAAAGCAAATGCAAAACTAAATAGCCAGTGATAAAGTGTCACTGCACCTGAAACGATAGCCGTTTGATAAGCATAATCAAGCGAGTGAGAATTAATACCTAACCAACCAAGCCATGCATCAATATGTGCTGCAGGAGGAGAAACTTCACCGGGTACACGAGGAGGCATGTTGACTTCTGAGCCCCATTTAACTAACGCACTAATGAATCCACCAATCAGAGTTGTCCAAATAATAATTTGACGATTTGTTTTATTTCCAAACATGTTAAATGTCCTTAATTATTGTTAAAATTTTCCAAATTATATTGCATAATAATTTAGGTTGAAAGAGGGTATAATAAGATTAATTCACAAGAAAATCTATTATAATAATTGGTAAAACTTGATCTAAAACTCATTTTACAAAGAAAAATATTCAATTGTTTCATATTTCATCGTAAATTCACGGGATTTTCGTTATTTAACTTTTAGAAAAAACAAATGACAGTGGATATTCAAATCATCAATAAACACGAGTTTTCTTACAAAACACCATTAAACTGTATTTATTTACAGTATTTTTGTTGCTATACTGCTCATATTTTCACTAGCATTACTGATTAATTTTTTATGATAACTCAACTTACTATAAATAATTTTGCTATCGTCGATCACCTGTTAGTTGACTTTACAACCGGGATGACTGCTATAACCGGTGAAACCGGAGCAGGGAAATCGATCGCGATCGATGCTTTAGGGCTCTGTTTAGGTAATCGTTCCGATGCTTCATCTATCCGTTTAGGTGCTGAACGTGTCGATATTTCAGCCTGCTTTGTGCTTGATGACACACCAGCCGCCTTTTCTTGGCTAACCGAAAATCAGCTAGACGAAGGTAATGAATGTATATTACGACGAGTTATCAATCAAGATGGACGTTCAAAAGCCTTTATTAATGGTCGTGCTGTGCCCATATCCCAACTCAAAGATTTAGGGCAAATGTTAATCCAAATTCATGGACAACATGAACCCCAACGTCTTTTACGAGGTGAATATCAGCAGTTATTACTTAATCATTATATGAATGAGCCATCACTGCTCAATCAAATGCAACAAGCTTATAAGCAATGGAAAGTAGCACGCCAGACTTATGAACAGTATCAAGCATCACGACAAGAACGAGAAGCACATGTTCAGTTATTACAATATCAACTTAAAGAGCTAAATGAATTTTCACCTATTGAAGGGGAATACCAACAAATTGATGAAGAATACAAACGTTTATCGAATAGTGAACAGTTAATTCAGCTTAGCCAACAATCGGTGATGCTTTTAGATGAAGCTGATGAATACAATGTCAGTAATCTACTTGGTAGTGTTAAAAACAGTGTGCAGGAGTTATCCGAACTCGATCCAAATTTAAGTAACGTGTTTAACATGCTGGAAGAAGCCGCTATCCAGATCAAAGAAGCCAGTTATGAACTGCGCCATTACAGCGAAAGTTTAGAGCTTGATCCAGCGCGTGTCATGCAACTTGAACAACGGCTATCAAAGCAAATAGCGCTTGCCCGTAAACACCATGTTGCACCAGAGGCACTTCCTGAATTGCATCAGAATTTGCTTACCGAATTCAAACAGATTAATCAACAAGATGAACAAAGTGAACAACTAAAGGCAGATATTACCAAATATCATCAATTTGCACTTGAAATTGCCCAAAAATTACATCAAAAACGCTTAACGAGCAGTAAAGCATTAGCTAAAAAAGTCACGGCTATTATGCATGAATTATCTATGCCTAATGGACAATTTAGCATTGATATAACCTTTGATGAAACGCGTTTAAATGAAGACGGCGCCGATCAAGTTACTTTTTTAGTTACCACCAATGTCGGACAGCATGCCTTGCCCCTTGCCAAAGTGGCATCTGGCGGTGAATTATCACGTATTGCGCTAGCAATACAGGTTTTGACGGCTCAAAAAATGGATACACCGGCATTGATATTTGATGAAATCGATGTAGGCATTAGCGGCCCTACAGCTTCTAAAGTTGGGCAATTATTAAGACAACTTGGACAATCTACCCAAGTTATTACTGTTACCCACTTACCACAAGTTGCGGGACAAGCTAATCAACACTATTTTGTCAGTAAGCAAACTAACAGCAAACAGACATCAACTGATATGCAAAAATTAGACAATAATGGACGTTTAAATGAATTAGCCCGACTTTTAGGCGGAGATAAAATTACTGATGCAACATTAGCCAATGCGAAAGAGTTACTTATTATCTAAATGAATTGTGGTAATATAGTGATTTTGATTTGAAGGTGAAGGAAACTTGATCATGAATCTTTCTGGTAAACATATTTTATTAGGAATTACAGGAGGCATAGCTGCTTATAAATGCCCGGATCTTGTTCGCCATTTAAAAAAAGCGGGAGCGGACGTAAGAGTAATCGTCACTGACTCGGCTAGCCATTTTGTCACAACAATGACGTTACAAGCCGTTTCAGGTAATCCTGTTTCAACTGATTTATTTGATCCTTCTGCTGAACTCTCTATGAGCCATATTGAACTGGCAAAATGGGCGGATTTAGTATTAATCGCCCCTGCAACAGCGAATATTATTGCTAAAATAGCCAATGGCATTGCCGATGACCTGTTATCAACGGTTTGTTTAGCAACATCAGCAAATATTGCGTTAGCACCAGCCATGAATCAACAGATGTATAAAGCAGCAGCAACCCAACATAATCTATCTGTACTAAGTAACCGAAATACATTCATTTTAGGCCCTGACGATGGTTTTCAAGCTTGCGGTGATTACGGCCCAGGACGAATGGTTGAACCTCAAGCAATTGTCGATCAAATTGAACGTTGTTTTTCAACTTCATCTGCATTATCAGGCATATCGCTAACCATCACGGCTGGCCCAACGATTGAAGAGTTAGATCCTGTTCGATATATTAGTAATTATAGTTCAGGAAAGATGGGATTTGCTATTGCTAAAGTTGCCGCTGATATGGGTGCAAAGGTAACCCTAATAAGTGGTCCGGTAAATTTAGATACGCCCAAAAATGTGAATCGAATTGATGTAAAAAGTGCAAATGAGATGTATAACGAAGCGTTAAAATTTGCTAAACAATCCTCTATTTTTATTGGGTGTGCCGCCGTTGCCGACTATCGAGCTGAAACTATCGCCGAAAATAAAATTAAAAAGACAGATAATAGTAATGAATTATTGATTAAGTTAGTCAAAAATCCTGACATTATTGCGCATATTGCAGCGTTAAAAGAACAGCGCCCTTTTGTGGTTGGTTTTGCGGCTGAAACCGAAAATGTTAAAAATTATGCCTTAAAAAAATTAACAGCTAAAAACCTAGATTTGATTTGCGCTAATGATGTTTCTGATAAAAAAATTGGCTTTAATTCTGAGCAAAATGCATTAACACTTTATTGGCAAAATGGTGAACAAACATTACCATTAAGTAGTAAACAACAATTAGCAACACAGTTACTTGAAGTTGTTATAACACGATATAAAGCGAGTCATGATGAAAAGAAAAATTGATATTAAAATATTAGATAAACGTTTAGGTAATGATTTTCCGCTTCCAACCTATGCAACCGAAGGATCGGCTGGCATTGATCTACGAGCAATGTTTGATAAAACAACCGAGATAAAACCCGGTGAAACCATTTTAACGCCAACAGGTTTATCCATGCATATTGCAGATCCGACTTTAGCGGCATTAGTTTTACCTCGATCAGGGTTAGGATCTAAAAATGGGATTGTACTTGGTAATTTAGTGGGTCTCATTGATTCAGATTACCAAGGTCAGTTATTTGTACCAGTATGGAACCGTAGTCAAACTCCATTTGTGATTGAAGCAGGTGATCGCATTGCCCAGTTAATTATTGTTCCTGTCATACAAGCAGAATTTAATATTGTTGATGAATTTACAGCGTCAGCACGCGGCGAAGGTGGATTTGGGCATTCGGGTAAAAAATGATTGTGAGCAGCAAAAATAAAAATAGGAAAGAAGATATACTGCAAGCTTTAGCCACCATGCTTGAATCTAATGAAGGTACCCAACGCATTACTACAGCAAAGTTAGCAGCAAGTGTTGGTGTATCAGAAGCTGCACTTTATCGACATTTTCCGAGTAAAACTAAAATGTTTGAAAGTTTAATTGTCTACATTGAAGATATTTTACTTTCTCGCATTAATGTCATTATGCAAGATGAGCTAAATACCTTTGTCCGTTTACAGTTAATTCTCGCATTAATATTGGGTTTTTCTGAAAAAAATCCCGGATTAACCAGAATTATGACTGGGCATGCCTTAATGTTTGAACAAGAGCAACTTCAAGAACGTATTAGTCAGCTATTTGAACGAATTGAAACTCAAATTAAGCAAGTATTACGTGAACGAAAAATTCGTGAAGGCGTTGCATTTACCACCGATGAGCGAATTTTATCCAGCCAATTATTAGCTTTTTGTGAAGGGATGATGGTTCGCTATTCTCGTTCCGGCTTTAAATATTTACCAACCACCAATTTTGATACACGTTGGGCGTTATTAGCGAAACAATTAATTTAAACATATAAAATAATCTTTAACTAACTGCTCTATAATCTTTATTGAGGATAATATATGGATTTTGAAAATATTTTAAAGCAGATAGTCACACTTATTGATAAATATGACGGCGTAGTAATTGGTTATATTGTTCATTTCTGCTTTGCGATTATCATTTTTGTCGTTGGTCGAATTATTGCCAAATTTATTAGCCGTCAGCTAAAACGCATATTAATTAATCGGCAAGTAGATCCTACCGTTGTAAAGTTTGTTAGTGCTTTATCTTACTATGCCATTATTATAATGACATTAGTTGCCGTATTAGGGCAATTAGGTGTTCAAACTGCATCAATTGTTGCAGTCATTGGTGCTGCCGGTTTAGCGGTCGGTTTAGCATTACAAGGTTCATTATCGAATTTCGCTGCCGGAGTAATTTTGATCATTTTCCGTCCGTTTAAAGTCGGCGAGACAGTGGTGATTAACAATCAAAGAGGAGTAATTGATTCAATTCAAATTTTCTCAACCTCAATTGTCACACCGACTAATGAAGTGGTTGTCATCCCGAATGGGCAAGTGGTAAGTGCCAATATTATTAATTATAGTCGTCTACCTGAAAGACGTTTAGATCTAGTGATTAATGTTGGTTATAACTCCGATATCCAGAAAGTTTATCAGGTACTTAATCAAGCGGTTAATCAAACCAGCAATATATTAACCACTAAAAAACCAATTATTCGTTTAGATGTACTTGATGCATCATCAATGAATTTTAATGTTTTAGTTTGGACACTAAACGAAAATTATGGCGCTTTAAAAGCAGAGTTACTCGAAAATATTAAAAACGCATTAACTGAGAATAATATTAATATTCCTTATCCAACAATGGATGTCAATGTCACCACCAACCACTAATGAGTGAGTTGTTTTCTTTTACTTCCGTCGATCAACGTCGACGGAAATTGAAACAACCTCTTTTTCATATAAAATATCTTGATTCATATTTAAGGCTGGTTTGTCACAATCAGGGCATCCAACCACTTTCGCTGGCACACCGGCAACCGTTGTATGCTCAGGAACAGGCTCTAACACGACCGAACCAGCACCAATTTTTGCCCCTTTTCCGATTTCAATATTGCCTAATATCGTAGAGTGAGCCCCTATCATTACCCCTTCACGAATTTTAGGATGCCGATCACCGTTTTCTTTACCTGTACCACCTAAGGTCACAGATTGCAAAATCGATACATCATTTTCAATAACGACCGTTTCACCAATTACAATACCGGTTGCATGGTCAAACATCACACCACAGCCAATTTGGGCTGCTGGATGAATATCAACACCAAAAACAATGGCGATTTGACTTTGTAAAAAAATAGCCAGCGACTTACGATCTTGTTTCCAAAGCCAATGGGCAATTCGATAAGCCTGTAACGATAAAAAGCCTTTATAATAAAGTAACGGGGTCGAATAGTAGTTTGTTGCTGGATCGCGTACATAAACCGCTAAGATATCTGTCACGGCTGATTGAATAATCGTGGTATCTGCTTCATAAGCTTGCCTTGCAATTTCACGAATTTCAATTGCCGGCATTACTTGGGTAACAAGTTTATTCGCTAAAATATAACTTAATGCACTACCCAAGTTTTTATGATTGAGTAAAGTTGCATGGAAATAACTCGCTAACATTGGCTCACTTTCAACTAATTGAGAAGCTTCCTGCCGAATGGTATGCCATAACATATCTGCTTCAACCACTTTTTTCGTAATCTTCACAATGACGACCTATAAATATTAATCACAATAATCAACATTGTTTCGCAAACTTATCAAGTAAGCAAGTGTTGTATTTTATTATCATCATTTAAATAGCAAAATGGAAACAATCTGTTTCCATATTTTTGACGATTTTTACGATGATAATGAAGATTCTAGCTTAGCTTTTTTTTCATCACACAAGGTAAATATAGCAATGACCAAAATCAATAGAACAATACCGGCAAGGGCATAAAATGTGGTTGAATATCCGGTAGTATCAAATAGTTTTCCGACTAACCATGAAAGCACAATAACCCCAATATTTGATGAGATATTAAAGCCAACTAAATATAATGTCGAAGACAATCTTTCATCAAAATTCGCAACAACATATTTAAATACGGCTAAAATAAATAACGGGGTTTCAATAGCATGAAAAAGTTTCACTAATGAAATTAAATACACATTATCTAATGTTGCTGATAATGCAATTCGGCAAATCATCACTAACGCTGCCACTAATAACGCTCTTTTAGCGCCAATTTTATAAATAATGTATGGAGCTAAAATCATACAGATAGCTTCTAAAAAAACTTGGAAAGAGTTCAAATAACCATATACTTTGTAACCCCATTCTTGTTGAGTAAAAAAAGTGGTATAGAAATTAGGAAATAATTGCTGATCGTAAATGGTATAAAAACTATTGGTTCCAATAATAAAGAAAACAAATAACCAAAACTTTTTCATGCCAAATAAAGACACTATTTCACTCATCGTTGGAATAGTTGATGTTTTTTCAACAACAAGATTTTTATCATTTCCCGATGAGGACTCCGAATAATGTTTAGGTTTAAATAGGATATTAATGGTAAAAAAGATTGCTGCAACAGCCGATGCCATCCAAAAGTTAATATGCGGGTTTATACCAAATAAAATACCGGCAACAAAGGTTGCTGCGGCATAACCAAATGATCCCCAAAAACGAGCAGGACCAAATTCAAAACCAAATAATCGACTTATTCGCTCAATAAAAGAATCAACTAAAGCACATCCAGAGATAAACCCAGCGCTTAATACCGGCGCACCAATGCAAGCACCAAGAATAAAATCGTGTTTTAATAAGGGTTCATAGACATAAATCATAAATGGACCAATCAGCAACATCATAATACTTTGAAACGTAATAACTGCTTTACCGATTTGTAATTTATCTTGAATAATGCCATAAAAGATCATAAAAAACATAGCGGCGGCAGAGTTGGCTGCGTAAACAATTCCTAACTGCTCGCCAGATAATCCAATTGTACTTTTAAGCCATATGGCGTAAAAAGACCACCAAAGAGACCATGCTGCATAAAAGGTTATAAGATAACCTGATGAGAACCAATAATTTTTATTTTCTACCGTTTCTATCGTTTTCATATTTTAGTACTCTTATATTATGGAAGTTTAACGTTAACATGTTAATGTTAACATTATTGTCATAAATGAAACTAAATAGATAGAATCAGATATCATAAATGTTACATTCCTCACACTTTTTATCATTTTTATTTGTGGTATCATCACATTAAGTAATTACTAATTATTAACCTTTTAATGCTGAGCAAAAGGATTTAACTATGGCTTCACTTAAGGATGTCGCAAAGTTAGCATCGGTTTCATTGATGACTGTTTCGCGTGCAATCAATAATCCTGAAAAATTAAATAAAGAAACATATAAACGGGTAAAAAAAGCAATTGAACAACTCAATTATGTTCCCGATTTATCTGCACGAAAAATACGTGGTGATCATTCTGGTCCACATGCTATCGGTGTCTTAGCATTAGAAACCGCCACGACACCGTTTTCAGTTGAACTGCTACAAGCTATTGAACGAACAGCCCAGCAACATGGCTGGAATACGTTTATTGTCAATTTATTTGACGATAAAGATGCGAATCATGCCATTAACACGCTATTGTCTTATCGCCCTAATGGCATTATTTACACCACCATGGGACTAAGAAAAGTTGAGCTTCCTGAAAGATTACTTGGTAAAAATGTGGTGCTCGCCAACTGTATTAGTGATTCCGAACAATTAGCTTGTTATATTCCTGATGACTACTCTGGTCAATACCAAGCAATGCAGCAAGTCATTAATAAAGGTTATCAAAAACCGCTTTGTATCTATTTATCCGAACATACTTTAGCCGGTAGCATTAGACGTCAGGCAGCAGAACAAGCTTGGCTTGATGCAGGTAAAAATTTAGATGACCTAATTAGTTATCATACATCCACATCTCAAGGTAATCTTGCGCAAGAATATATGATGACAGTTGAAATATTAAAACAACACTGTGCTAGAAAACCTGAATTTGATGTATTAATTTGTGGTAATGATCGGATCGCTTTTGTTGCTTATCAATATTTACTAAGTAATGGTTTCCATATTCCTAACGATGTTGCTATTTTAGGCTATGATAATATGGTGGGTACTGGCGAGCTTTTTTATCCCCCTTTAACAACAGTACAGCTTCCCCATTATGAAATAGGCGAACAAGCAGCTTTACATATCATCACAGGTCAAACCCAAAAAACGGTAACACAAGTTGCATCAGCATTTTTACAACGCCAATCTTTATAGACACAGTGACAAACCCACCAGACGAGATGGTGGGTTAATGACTCATGATTGATAGATTGATTTTAATTGCCAGCTTTCTAATTTAATGATTTTAGCCTGCCCATTTTCTGCAAATAAATTCACCTTTCTTGTCGCAGGTAATTTAGGGTAAATACGGCTAGACAAGCTATATAAATCCTTATTCACAAAAACTTCTACGGATGATGCATCAACATAAATATGTAAGCTTAACTTATCGGTTTTTGGTAATGGTACACTACGGTAACCTTTAAGCTCTAAACCAGAAAGACTTCTATCAAGTACAATGCGATTAGATTGTAAATCAATAAATAACAACGTTGCTTGTTTACCATCTTCAGTTGCTGCCAGTTGCAAGCCAAAACGTTCTGCATTACTTTCAGAGAGATCAATTTCGACATTAAGTTCACAACTAATTGATTCAATCGACGTATTTTTCAATTCACTACTCAACAATATATTGGTTAATGATTGAGGTTTTTCACGTAATACTTCAAGTTCTTTAATCGGTCTGTTGCGAACATTATTGTCTGCATCTAAGATCAATTCACGGGGTAAGGTAAATGCCCCCATCCATTTATCTTTTTTGCTCGGCATGACTGATTCCCACATATCCATCCAAGCAAAAATAATTCGGCGTCCATCTGCTGCAAGAAACGATTGAGGGGCATAAAAATCATGACCAAAATCCATTTCTTGAAAAGGTTTAATAACAGAAAATTTTTGTCCTGGTTGCCAATCACCAACAATATAACCTGATTGAAACCGATTACGATATTGGTAACCTTTAGCTTTCATACCTTGCGGAGAAAACATTAAAATCCATTTGTCACCTAACGGAAAAAAATCAGGGCATTCAAGCATATAAACATCAGGATCGATATCACTTATCACAACATGATCAAATTGCCATTTTTTAAGATCTTGTGAGCGATACAGTAAAACTTTGCCCACATCGTTGCGATCTCGCTGGCCGACAACCATCCACCATATCCCATCTTGTTGCCAAACCTTAGGATCGCGAAAATGCATGATGCCATCTTCTGGCGTTAAAATCGTTCCCTGTTTTTCAAAATGAATACCGTCTTTACTAATAGCAAGGCATTGGGTTTGCCGAATTTGCTCATCGTTACCTTGACCATTTAACCAAATATGCCCCGTATAAATTAAATATAATTCGCCATCTTTTTCGACTGCCGAACCGGAAAAACAGCCACTTTTATCAAACTCTTGATCGGGTGCAATGGCTATGGGTAATCTTCGCCATGTCACTAAATCATCACTAACAGCGTGCCCCCAATGCATCGGTCCCCAGTTTTCATCATAAGGATGATGTTGATAAAAGGCATGATACTGCCCTTTAAAGTAAATCAAACCATTTGGATCGTTCATCCATCCCGATTGTGGTGCTAAATGAAAATGTGGGTAATACTGTTTATTCATGGTCGTTTCTAATTGCAAAACAGCTTGATTTGCTTTATCAATAGCAGTAGACATAAAATCCCCTTTGTTCATCCGATATCAGATTTATCTGATTATATGGTATATTAATTTAATTGTTAACGTTAACTATAGATAAATTAAGCGATAAAATATGTGATGAAAGTCACACATTTTTAACGTTAACAATGAATTTTTTTTGAAATGATTTAGTCTATGGCGAATGACTAATTATTAAACTTGGTTTAATCTGTATGTAGCAGACGATATCAATAAGAAATATCGTCAACCTATTCACACACCTTAAACCCTATTAACCAAATATTATATCGAGTAATGAAATGAATAATACTAAAGTCTGGTCTCTTGGCGATGCGGTTATTGATTTATTGCCATTTGGCGAAATGAATTATCAAGCTTGTGCAGGGGGTGCACCTGCAAATGTTGCTATTGGCGTGGCTAAGTTAGGTCTTCCTTCGGCGTTTATCGGCCGCGTCGGTAATGATCCGTTTGGTCACTTTATGGAAAAAACATTCAAAGAATATCATGTTGACTGCCAAAGCCTTGAAAAAGATGATCTTCATCGAACCAGTACTGTCGTTGTCGATTTAGGTAAAAACGGCGAACGCAGCTTTACTTTTTTAGTCTCGCCGTCAGCCGATCAATTCCTTTCAAAACAAGCAATACCCCATTTTAATCAAGACATTTTACATTTTTGTTCTTTGGCATTAGTTGGACAAACTTGTCGACAAACACTTAAAACCGCTATTGAAGATCTGACCGCTAAAAATGGGTTAATTAGTTTTGACATTAATTTACGGGAGCAAATGTGGAAAGATAAAGACGAAATGCGCACCATTATTACGCAGTTTTGTCACGATGCAGATATTCTTAAACTGTCTGATGAAGAGCTGTTTTGGTTGACAGAAAGTCAAGATTGGCATGAAGCATTAAATAAACTTCAGCAGCACTATAATGCTCCACTAAAATTGGTGACCAAAGGTCGAGATGGCAGTATTGTCGTATGGCAAGGTAAAACCTTTTCGTTTGATTCCTACCATGTGAATAGTGTTGACACAACCGGAGCTGGCGATGCTTTTGTCGCAGGTTTGTTAAGTAGCATAGCGTCATCAGGAATGCCAGAAGATAAACTCATGCTAGAAAGCATGATGACCATTGCCAGTGCCTGTGGTGCTTTAGCCACAACTCAAAAAGGAGCATTAACGGCACTACCTGATAGCGCATTTTTACAATCATTTATTAGCGATAATCCAGCATTAACCGCTAAACAAATGGCGTAATTCAATGACAGAAAAAGAAAAAATGTTATCTGGGTTACTGTATGATCCTGGTATCCATTTACTGGCTAACGATCGGCTTTACGCTCAAGATCTCTGCTTTCAACTCAATCAATTATCCCCCCTTGCCGAAAAACAGCGATATCAGCTGTTTCAAACGCTACTGGGAAAAACAGGAGAGCAGTTTACGATAATGCCGGGATTCCAATGTGATTACGGTTATAATATTGAAATTGGTGAAAACTTTTTCGCCAATTTTAATTGCATCATGCTTGATGCGGCTAAAATTACATTTGGTGATAATGTGCTTGTTGCACCTAATTGCGGCTTTTACACTTCAGGGCATCCACTGGATAGCCAAACACGATGCCGTGGTCTTGAGTTTGCAAAACCAATTACTATTGGTCACAACGTTTGGATTGGCGGTAATGTAATTATACTGCCAAATGTAACTATCGGTGATAATACCGTTATCGCAGCCGGAAGCATTGTTGATCGTGATATCCCTTCAAATGTGGTCGCCATGGGCGCACCCTGTCGAGAGTATAAAACGCTTTAATTCACCTTAACTGACTGTGCTCTAGCCCATGTATCGATAGCCACAACGTCCTCAATAGTGGTTGGTTCAGGTAAAACAAGTTTATCTAATGTTGCCGATACGTGTTTGGCAATATCCATAAAACCAATTTTATTTTGCAAAAATGCTTCAACCGCCACTTCGTTAGCCGCATTAAGGGTCGTGGTTGCAGCTTGCCCTCGACAAGAAGCCTCAATGGCTAATTTTAAGCAAGGATAACGATTAAAATCAGGTGTATTAAACGTCAGTGATGACATCTGAGTAAAATCTAAATCAGGAACACCAGAGGTGATACGTAATGGATAAGACATAGAATAAGCGATAGGTGTCCGCATATCAGGCACACCTAATTGAGCAATAACACTGCCATCTTGATAACGGACCATTGAATGAATAATTGATTGTGGATGGACAATGATTTCCATTTGCTCGGCACTGGCATTAAATAACCAACGTGCTTCAATATATTCTAAACCTTTATTCATCATCGTAGCGGAATCAACGGAAATCTTTTTTCCCATTGACCAATTAGGATGAGCAATCGCTTGTGAAGGTGACACAGAAGATAATTGATTGACAGCCCAATCTCGAAAAGGCCCCCCAGAGCCGGTTAACACGATTTTGGTCACACCATGATCAACCAAATTAGCAAACCCGAGATCATGCTGAACGGCGGTTGGCAGACTTTGAAAAATCGCATTATGTTCACTATCAACCGGTAACAGTTCAGCGCCATATCGCTTTACGGCTTGCATAAACAGATGTCCACAAGTAACCAAAGACTCTTTGTTAGCCAGTAAAATACGTTTTCCTTTTTCAATTGCAGCAAGCGTCGGTTTTAATCCTGCTGCGCCCACAATGGCAGCCATGACTTGGTGAACTTCGGGCAACTGTGCTAAATCACAAATAGCTTGTTCACCACTTAATACTTCAATATCCAATTTTAGATCAACAAGATTTGCTTTAAGCTGTTGTGCAGCTTGTTCACTTGCCATTGCCACATAATGGGGTTTAAATTCTTGGCATTGTTCAGTCATTTTTTTTACATTACTGCCACCCACTAGCACATAAGCATTAAATAATGTTGGATTTTGCCGAATGACCGCTAAAGTGCTACAGCCTATTGATCCTGTTGAACCTAAAATTGCGATGTTTTTCATAATTAATAAATTAAACCAATGTTATTTTCTTTAAAATATGAAACATATTCTAAATCAGGTACTTTGTCTGTCATTACCAAATTAAATTCATCAAGGTTACAAATAAAAGCTGGCTTAACTTGGTTAAACTTAGTGTGATCGACAATTAATATATTTTGATTAGATTTTTTCATGGCTTTATGTTTCATATTTAACTCATCAAAATGGTAACAAGTGGTACCTTGAGTTAGATCGATACCCGCTGCCGAAATAAAGGCTTTATTTGGACAAATAACATCGAGCTGATTATTTGAACAAATACTGGTAAAAATTGCATTATTAAGTTGATAATGCCCACCACATAAAATGATTTTACACTTTGGTTTTTTTTGTAATGCCAGAAAGGAATTGAGCGAGTAGCAGATGGCAGTGAAAGAAATATCATCACTAATTTCATCAATGATAAATTGCATAGTCGTACCACAATCAAAAAAAATTGTATCGTTTTCATCAACAAATTGACTAACCAACTTACCAATATAACGTTTTTCAATTACTTGCTTATCTTGCTGATCAGACACAAAATATTGCGATATGGTATGACGTGCCTGATTAACCACATAACCGCCTAAAACAGCCAAACATGAGGAGTGATTATTAAGATCACGACGAATTGTCATTTCAGAAACACCAAGCATTTGTGCTGCTTGTTTTAAATGAATTTTATCGATTATTTTTAAATGTTCAATAAGTGCATTGACTCTTTTTTTGGGTTGTGTTTCCATTGCTATTCCATCTATAGCCATAAGCTACTGTATCAGTAGCTTATGAAGGATGAATTAATAACCGCTAGAGGAAGTTTTATCGCCTGATACAATCGCAATACCCGCGCTAGCGCCTAATCGATTTGCACCAGCATAAACCATTTTTTCAGCCGTTTGACGATCTCTAATGCCACCTGATGCTTTAACACCCATTTTATCACCGACTGTTTCACGCATCAATTTTACATCTTCAACCGTCGCACCAGATACACTAAAACCAGTCGATGTTTTTACAAAAGCAACACCAATTTCCTTGCAAATAGCACAAACTTTCACAATTTCTTCTTTGGTTAACAAGCAAGTTTCTAAAATGACTTTTAACGGAACTGCACCGCATGCTTTAAAAACAGCTTCAATATCCTTTTTCACTGCTTCCCAATCATTGCTTTTTAGCCAACCGACATTGATAACCATATCGATTTCTTCAGCACCTGATTTGACAGCCATTTCGGTTTCAAATGCTTTAGCCGATGTTAACATCGCACCAAGCGGAAAACCAACAACCGAACAAACCTTTACATCACTACCTTTTAATAAGCTAGCGACTAAAGGAACATAACCTGAATTAACACATACAGAATAAAAATGGTACTGCTTAGCTTCTTCGCATAATTTACGTATTTGATCTTCAGTCGCATTCATTGCGAGTAAAGTATGATCAATATACTTTGCATAACCCATAAAATGTCCTTTAATTATTGTTAATGATATCTAGTAAATATTGTTAGTAATGTTAGGATAATAACATTATATGACTATAGATGTTATTATCCTAACATTATATACTTAAATTATGATAATTAAAAACAAAACTCTGTGCTAACTACAGACAATTTAAACAGAAAAATTATTTAATAAAGACCCAGCTTTAATGAATCGTGATTTCTCCATATCATTATTGACAGGTATTTTTCAAATGCATTCCAATATTGTGTTAGCAATTAAAATACAGTAGTTAACACTTCAGTAGTTTTCAACAGGTTAATAATCTTAGAGTAAAGTTCATCAGCATTAATTACTTTGTTTTCAAACTGACCAGAAAAATAATTAACAAATTGCTCATAATCCAAATCTGGATACTGCCCGATTGCCGTCTAATACAATGAATGCAATTTTATTGCCTAAAAAATTTAACAGGCGTAGTAACACTAATTTTTAACAAGTTGATAGGATAGGTAAGAAATTGGGTAAGTAATGCGCACTCTAACATTACCCATTGATTTAGAATATTTAAGCATTATTCACTAAATGCAAATCAAAACTTTAAAAGCTAATGATATAAATAAAATGAAAAAAGCCTAGTTAAATCAACTAAGCTTTTTAAACAAAGAATTAAAATTCCATTAACTCTTTTTCTTTATCAACAAGCACAGCATCTAATTTTTTAATGGCTGCGTCAGTTGCTTTTTGAATAAAATCTTGTGATTTACGTTCATCATCTTCTGATATTTGTTTATCTTTTAATAATGCTTTGACTTGATCATTCGCATCACGACGAATATTACGAATTGACACACGACCTTGTTCTGCTTCGTTACGAACAATTTTCGTTAAATCACGACGACGTTCTTCTGTTAGTGGTGGCAATGGTACTCGAATAACCGTACCTGCCGACGCTGGATTAAGCCCTAAATCAGAAGATAAAATTGCTTTTTCAATCATTGGTGTTAATGATTTATCAAATACGGTGATAGCCAATGTTCTTGCATCTTCAGCCACCACATTTGCTAATTGACGAAGCGGCGTTGGGCTACCATAGTATTCAACCATAATACCGTCTAATAAGTTTGGCGATGCCCGTCCTGTTCTAATCTTAGAAATATGAGTTTGAAACGCATCTATACTTTTTTCCATGCGCACTTGCGCTTCTTTTTGAATCTCATTTAGCATAATAAAAACCTTATATTGAATAAATAAGACTAACAGCTTACTGTTGCCTGATTATTAATTAATGTCCCTTCGGGTTCACCTAAAATCACTCGACGTAATGCACCTGGTTTATTCATGTTAAAGACACAAATCGGCAGGTTATGATCACGTGCTAACGTAAACGCAGCTAAATCCATTACTTTTAATTCATCATCAAGCACTTTTTCATAATTTAATGTTTTATAAAGTGTTGCATTTGGATCTTTAACAGGATCGGCCGAATAAACACCATCAACTTTTGTTGCTTTTAACACCACATCTGCTTCAATTTCGATACCACGTAAACACGCTGCTGAGTCAGTTGTAAAAAAAGGATTACCTGTTCCTGCTGAAAGAATAACCACTTTACCATGACGAAGCAAGCTAATTGCTTCTGTCCAGCGGTAATCGTCACATACTCCATTAAGTGGAATAGCTGACATTAAACGCGCATTAACCTCAATTCGATGCAACGCATCACGCATTGCAAGACCATTCATTACTGTTGCTAGCATCCCCATATGATCGCCAACAACACGATTCATACCGGCTTTTGCAAGACCAGCGCCACGAAATAGATTACCGCCCCCAATAACAACAGCAACTTGAACATTCATTTCAATAAGTTCTTTAATTTCTTGCGCCATGCGGTCAAGAACGGTGGGATCAATACCAAAACCTTCATCGCCTTGTAGTGCTTCACCACTGAGTTTAAGAAGAATACGTTTATAGAAAGGGGTTACCATATGAAGTCTCACTATTTCGTTATTTAATTACCTGACAAGCTAAAAATGGCTAGCTAGCAATAATTTAAAAAAATTTGTAGATAAACAAAACCGCCTTGACGGCGGTTTGTTACGAAACAATTAAGATTGTTTCGACATCGCAGCAACTTCGGCTGCAAAATCAACTTCCACTTTTTCAATGCCTTCACCCACTTCAAAACGGATGAAAGAAGCAACAGTCGCTTTTTTCTCAGCCAGTAAATCACCAACAGTCTTACTTGGATCCATAACAAATGGTTGACCAGTAAGTGAAACTTCACCAGTAAATTTACGCATACGGCCTTCAACCATTTTTTCAGCGATTTCACGTGGTTTACCTGATTGCATTGCAATTTCGATTTGAATATTGCGCTCATGTTCAACAACATCAGCTGGAACATCGCTTGGGCTAACATATTCTGGTTTGCTTGCAGCAATGTGCATTGCAATATGTTTAACTAATTCTTCATCACAACCACTGTTTGCAGCAACTAATACACCGATACGTGCACCATGTTGGTAACTACCAACAACATCACCTGAAATTTGTTGAATACGACGAATACCGATGTTTTCGCCGATTTTTGCAACTAGTGCTGTACGTTCTTCTTCAAATTTTGCTTGTAACGCAGCAAGATCAGTCATGTTATCGTTCAATGCAGTTGTAGCAACTTTTTCGCTAAACTCTAAGAAACCTGCATCTTTAGCAACAAAGTCTGTTTCGCAGTTGATTTCTAAAATTACACCCGATTTTTTATCCGCAGAAATCTTAGAAATAATCACACCTTCAGCCGCTACACGACCTGCTTTTTTAGCCGCTTTTGCTTGACCTGATTTACGCATATTGTCGATAGCAACTTCGATATCACCATTTGCTTCAACTAATGCTTTTTTACATTCCATCATACCTGCGCCAGTTCTTTCACGCAGTTCTTTTACCATAGAAGCGGTAACTTCAGCCATTTTTAAATCCTCTATTTAACCATTGTGATGATTTTCATTAGAATGGGTCGATTATTTATATTATCGACCCTGAAAATATTTGAGTTTATTACTCTGCTGCTGGAGCTTCTTCAACAAAGCTTTCTTCAGATACTGGAGATTGATTTTGTTCACGACCAGCACGAACGGCTTCCGCAACTGCATTTGCATATAATTGAATTGCACGAATTGCGTCATCATTACCTGGAACGATGTAATCAATACCATCTGGATCTGAGTTGGTATCAACAACAGCAACGACTGGAATACCTAAATTGTTAGCTTCTTTGATAGCGATATGTTCATGGTCTGCGCCAATAACAAAAATCACATCGGGTAAGCCACCCATATTTTTAATTCCACCCAAGCTATTTTCTAATTTAGCCATTTCACGAGCACGCATTAGTGCTTCTTTTTTGGTTAATTTGTCAAATGTACCATCACTAGCTTGTGTTTCTAAATCTTTAAGACGTTTGATTGATTGACGTACTGTTTTCCAGTTAGTCAACATACCACCTAACCAACGGTGATTAACATAGTATTGTCCACAGCTTTCAGCGGCTTGTTTAATCGCTTCGCTTGCTGCTCGTTTTGTACCAACAAATAAAATTTTACCTTTACGTGCAGCCACTTTATTTAATTCAGCTAACGCTTCGTTAAACATTGGTACTGTTTTTTCAAGGTTGATAATGTGAACTTTGTTACGCGCACCAAAAATAAATGGTTTCATTTTTGGGTTCCAATAACGGGTTTGGTGTCCAAAGTGTACACCTGCTTGTAACATATCGCGCATTGATACTGTAGTCATGATTTCCTCATTTTGACGTTGGGGTTATGCCTCCACATACCCGCTTTAACCGACCTTATTGCATAAAACAAAAGGCACCCCGGAAAAGAGTAATGATATGTGTGTGTTATAACGTTAATTAAAGTTTAAAATTTGTGCTGACTTTCACAACGATTTTTTTGAAAAATGAATGTGAAAAGTAGCGCGCGTTTTATACCATATTTAGATAAATATTGCTAGTTTTATTTATATCGATGTGATTTTTATTGGCAAAAAAAGATTTACAGTCATAATAAATGAGGATTAAGTTATCGATTAACGCCTTAAATATAATTTTTAAATACCATCAATTTCATTTCATAATTTAATAATGCATAATCCACATTTTTTATTACGCTATTTTTATTAAAAAATGATTTTATTGAATCGTTTTTTTATTTTAAATTGGCTCAATTCGACCCGTACCGGCAAATCACTCAACTCAACATTAATCATGTTTTACTCTGTCTATTCACCTTGATAGCGTTGTTCAAAAACGTCTAATGTTTCTGAGACTAGCTTTATATCACAATGCAATTTTAACTGTAGCGAATTTAACCATGCCCACAATGTCTGATTACGCGCGTTACACTGTTGTGCCAGTTCCACTTCTGATGGCTTTTCATCGAAAATTCTCGCAACACCTTCTTCAAGGCATAATCTTTTTAAATGCGTCAGCTGACTAAGCTTTTCTAATAAAACAATCGGAAATTTTCGTTGACGCAAATGCAAATCCACTATTTTATCGTTCGGTAACAGATCTAATAAATAACTAAAATCATGTTGATTCACGTCCATCATTAATGCACCCCGAGTATCAATATAGCGAAACATAATACCCGAACTGGCATTTAACTTAATTTCACCATGATATTTAGCCTGTATTGCTAACAACAACGTGATAAGTGCATGGTTACGTGTATCACGCTCCTTTTGTTTAATCAATCGCTCATCTTCTGGCAAGATTTCTAAGCTATAATCGCTAATACCATGTTCGTCAAAAAATAACCAGGTTAACTGCGGCAGATCCATCGATTTTGTTAACAAGGCTAATGACAAATGTTCTGTTACTATTTCTAATCGTTTTACGGGCTGAAAATCAGTGTGCTCAGCAAAATATTCAAAGTTTTCATCACTAAAAATGTTAAGACTTACTTTTTCCGCCAAAGGGTAATAAGCCAGTAATCCTGATAAACTATTAGCCGGTAACGGAAGATCATCATACTGAACCAGTTTTCCAAAGCTTGCTGTATCTTTGGTATCTAAAACAAAAGAATTAATCTGATTTTGCTCATTTACACTTATACAGAAACTTGATCGGTTGTTAATATCGCCTTTAGTACAATCAACGCTAATTAGCCGTTTATAATCCCACTTAAATACACTTCTGAACTCTTCGTAATTAGCCTGATATTCGCGCACTAATCCTGAGCCATCGACATACCAATTAATCCATTCAACGTCATAACCATCAATCCACAATGACTCGACACACACAAAACCGTCATAGTATTTATAAGTTACCCCGTTTAACAACTCACCTTGATAATAGACAGGATCATCAGATTCATAATACTCATCATCTTCTATCACCGCAAAATCGATTTTTACCCCACTACTGTGCCTATAAAAACCAAACGCTTGTTCCCCCGTGATTTTGCCTTCGGTCATTTGGTACACTTTATGCAACTTTTGTTCTCGATGGTCATAAGCCAGCCCACTAAATAACACATCATTTAAAAAATAAAAGCCTTGAATAACCTGTAAATGGCTCAATTCGACCCGTACCGGCAAATCACTCAACTCAACATTAATCATGTTTTACTCTGTCTATTCACCTTGATAGTCTTCTTTAAATACTTCGGATGTTTCTGAAATAAGCTCTATATCACAATGCAATTTTAATTGCAGATTTTTTAACAATCCCCATAACGCCTGATTACGTGCATTACTCCTTTGTATCAATTCCGCTTCGGATGGATTATCACCGTCAAAACGCGAAACACCTTCTCTAATGGAGATTTTTTTTAAATGCGTCAGCCGACTAAGCTTTTCTAATAAAACAATTGGGTATTTACATTGACGTAAACGCAAATCCACTATTTTATCGTTCGGTAACAGATCTAATAAATAACTAAAATCATGTTGATTCACATTCATCATTAGTTCACCTTGAGTATCAATATAGCGAAACATAATACCCGAACTGGCATTTAACTGAATTTCACCATGATATTTAGCCTGTATTGCTAACAACAACGTGATAAGTGCATGGTTACGTGTATCACACTCCTTTTGTTTAATCAATCGCTCATCTTCAGGCAAGTTTTTTAAGTCATAATCGCTAATACCACGTTCATTAAAAAATAACCAGGTTAACTGTGGCAAGTCCATATATTTTGTTAACAGGGCTAACGACAAATTTTGCGTTGCTATTTGTAATCGTTTAACGGGCTGAAAATTAGTGTGCGCAGCAAAATATTCAAAGTTTTCATCACTAAAAATACTAAGACTTACTTCTTCCGCCAAAGAGTAATAAGCCAGTAATCCTGATAAACTATTAGCCGGTAACGGAAGATCATCATATTGAACCAGTTTTTCTAAGCTTGCTGTATCTTTGGTATCTAAAACAAAAGAATTAATCTGATTTTGCTCATTTACACTTATAGTGAAACTTGATCGGCTGTTAATATCGCCTTTAGTACAATCAACGCTAATTAGCCGTTTATAATCCCACTTAAATACACTTCTTGACTCTTCGTAATTAGCCTGATATTCGCGCACTAATCCTGAGCCATCGACATACCAATTAATCCATTCAACGTCATAACCATCAATCCACAATGACTCGACACACACAAAACCGTCATAGTATTTATAAGTTACCCCGTTTAACAACTCACCTTGATAATAGACAGGATCATCAGATTCATAATACTCATCATCTTCTATCACCGCAAAATCGATTTTTACCCCACTGCTGTGCTGATAAAAACCAAATTCTTGTTCCCCCGTAATTTTACCTTCGGTCATTTGGTACACTTTATGCAATTTTTGTTCTCGATGGTCATAAGCCAACCCACTAAATAACACATCATTTAAAAAATAAAAGCCTTGAATAAGCTGTAAATGGCTCAATTCGACCCGTACCGGCAAATCAAACGGTTTAATATCGGTTCTGTTACTCATGGTTACTCTCCTTTTCGCTTCGTTACCACGTTAATTAGTGGATCTAATATACCACTACAATTACGACAGGCTACAAATGGTTGTCCAAATTGTTCTTTATTTTTTGTGTTTTTGACATAGACAGTATAAACGTCAATATCCTTGAAAAAATCTCCTGGAGTTAAACCTTTCGCGCGCAGTTGTTTAAACACATCATCTACCGCCAATATTTCAGCATGCGCACCAGGCATTCCATCAAAATTTGACAAATTATCTTTATGTTTTATAAGATATTTTTTAATCAATTCTTCCGTCGCTTCATCCATATTTTTGTCAGGATAATACGGTTTTAAAGTCGCAATATACCCTTTGATATCAACCACCTTAATTGGCGCCGATTGACCCGTAAATTCGCCTTGTACAACAACCTTTTCTTTTAGCGCATGCTTTAACGTAAAAGGTAAATTATTAAATTCCTTAGCACTTTCAAAGTCCATGCCATGAATAGTACAAGTTGCCTTTGAAGCAGCAACCTTACTTTTCCATCCATCTTCTTTAGAAATGCGTTCCCTAAGCTCCGCCTGAAAACTTTGTAGATTACTACGTTTATCTTCATATATACGGGTATTAACGACCGTTTTACTGATCTTTTGATCACCATTTCTGGCTAAGATTTGTATTTTGCCTTCTGGGTTTGAATTTAATAATGCGACTCTTGTTGCCTGGAAGGGATCAGTTAAATTAATATGCTTATTAAGTTCATTAGATAAGAAAAATTCTCTTTTAATTTGGCTATTTAATATCCGAAAATAATTAGCAGGAGGAATGACAACATTCGGTAGATTGTTGTTAGCAATTGAGATAGTTGTATTATTCGTTAATGGTAATAAATTCTGCTCTTGCAACTGTTTAACAGAGACACGCATCGGCATATCGGCTAATTCAACTTTTGGTAGCGCAACTCCTGTTGATTTTTTTTCTATTTCTGTTAGTTGATCTATAATGATACTATTTGGATCGTTTATAAAGGCATCGATTTCTTCTCGACTTAGTTTTTGAACTAAATTCGAATCTTTCTTTATAAAATCAAAATTTGCTTTAGTGTTTTTTAAATTGAGATAAACTAACGCGCCAGTTACCATCCCTGATCCAATTAAACTCATAATTTTTGATAGTTTTTCATCAGGAGGAAGCGATTTATCTTCTATTACTGTGTAAATAGCTGACGCAATATCGGTAGAAATCATAATACCTTGCACACCATTTGTCGTTACTTCACCAATTAACATCGCTTTAATGGCATTCACTTTCATGGTATTCGTACCTACTTGGGATAAAAATTTAAGCGGTCCCCATTTCGCCAAGGCTAGCCCCGCACCAGTGCCTAACATATTGCCAACAATATTTAATGCATCAAAACCATCATCTTTCCAATTACTAAAACCTTTATTATAACGTTGCGTTATATTGATAGCTGATGAGCTAACACCTGCAGTAGCCGATAATATTATTGCCCCATAAGTCCAAAATGCTGCTGTTGCTATTTGCCCCGAAGGTACAAACAATGTTATTGCGCCGGCAACAATTAATGCACCAAATGCAAGATAAGTGAGGGCTGTTGAAATACTGTCAAGCCAAGTTTTGCCGTCAGTTGAAAATTGATATTCTTCAGTAAAATTATGATCTTCTATAGTCCAAACAAGTAACCCTTCACCATCATATTTAGGGATTTCAAGTGTTGGATGACTAACACTTAAATATCGACATTTTAATATGCCCTCTGGATAACGATTATCACTTTCCCATTCATCTAAGGCATCTAGCAGAGCAGCTTGTTCTGTATCTCCCTTACCTTCAAATACACCACACCACCCTTGTTGTAGGGGATTAGTCCAATCTAATAAATAAACTGTTTTTTCATGATAAAAATAACATACTTGTAGTAGGATTGAGTTGGTATCAGGATATTCATACGAATAGTGTCTGGCACTCATCATTTTGAAATGATTTCTGTGACTTAATGGTATTTTTTCTAACAAATTTTCTAATTTATCGCAAAATTGTTTCCTATTTTCTTTGCGTTCATTATATTTTTCTTGTTGTTCTTCATCCAATTCACTGTATTTTTCTAAAGTCTCAATTATATTATTTTGTTTTTTAATGTTGTGGATAAATTCAAATGGGTTTTCTGTTTCTTCAAATGTCGCTGGGTCATAGCTCAAGCAATCACCTTGACTCACCACATGTTGTACATAATGATAAATTTTGGCTTCACCACCCAACGATTCCCTGACGTAACACATTACAGTATGTACACCAACCAGATTCCATTTTGCATTAAGCCATTCGGGACCACCACGTGGTCCAAAAAAATTACTCTGTTTACTTTTTTCTCTATTTGTATGATTAATACATACCCAACGAATAGATAAGTCTTTTATATCTTTAGCATTGGGGTTGACTTTTTTTAAATAAAAGGACATTGTCCTATTAGGTGTTACATACCTTAAAGAAGGGCTAGCAACAATGATATAATCCTCTACAGTATCCATTGTTTTAAATCCTAATTGTTTTTATTGATTGAATTAGCTTTAGCTAACAGAAAATTAATGAGATCTTTGTGGTTATTGTAAGGACCAATTGATTTTTCTATATTTTTAACCAGATCTTGATGATAGATTTGTTTATAAACTTCAATTGTTTTTGCAACAATTTCTTCCGCAAAACACAAATAATCAATCATTTTTTCTGCGTTTCCGGCTTCTATTGCATTATGTAATCGCTGTGCATTTGCTTTAGCTAAAATATCGTCTTGATCTGGATAGGCATAAGCATATTCCATTCCTTGTGGCACATTTTTTAATACAACTTTTCCTTCACGGTCTAATCTTCCTTGCCTTAATTCGCCATTTTTAAACCGTACAACATACTTGGTCATTGGGATTCGATAGCCATCTTCAGTTTCTAAGATCAACGTTAAACCTTCTTGCATGTCTTGTTCTGTAAATAATGCAGGTACATTTATTGGTTCGTAATTTAATGTTTTTGGTCCCATTTTTTGCATCGCATTACATTTCATGTACACATTATCCGGTGTGCCCAGTACAATGCCTTTTTCGCTAATTTCAATGTATGAACCGCCACACATTAAGGCGATTGTTTTGTCTGCGCTTAATGTCATTTTGCTGTCTACACTGTCAATGTGGACATCTTGTTTAGCCGCCATATTCAGGTTGGCATTTTGGGCTTGTGTTTCAATATCCCCCTGGTTGGCAAAGACCTTCATCCCCGATTTATGAGCAAATAACCCTATCGCATCGCCCGATGTTAGTGTGATGTTTTTTAATGCCGTGATGTCAGTCTGGTTTTCAGCGGTGACACTTACGCTGTTACCGGTTGATAACTGGATGTTTTCAGGACTGGTTAACGCAATACCTTGCTGAGCGTAAGCTAATATGCCACTTTGCGCCAGCTCAGTTAAGTTTGCCTTGAGCTGGTCTTGGCTGTCGGTGTCAGCGCCGTGGGCTTCGGCTTGACTGGCGGCATTTTGCAGTGATTTAGCAATCGATAAGGCGTTTTCTAGTTGCGCAATCGCATCTTGCATATCCAGCTGTTTGCCCTGCGCTTTCGGCTCGGTCTGGCTGGTCAGGTATAAGCCTTTTTCAGCCGCTATCGCCCCCCATTCATCAGTGCGCAGTTCAAACCCTTCGCCCCGTAACGCTTTTTTTTGGTTGACTAAGTGACCCAGATTAAGTTGCGTTTTGCCGTATTCGGTCGCCAGCTTGATATGCTCCTGCCCTCGTTTGTCATCCATGCGCAATTTGTTATTGGTGGGGGTGCGAATCACATTACGGTGTTTGTTTATGGTGGTGACATGGTCGGGGTGGGCACTGTCGTGCATGGCATGAGCGATATACGGGCGGTCAGGATTGCCGTCCATAAATGCCATGGCGACTTCCGTGCCGTCAATTAACGGAAAATGAAAGCCATAAGTGCCTCCGGCATACGGTTTTGCCAGTCTTACCCATAAACTTTCATTGCCTGCTTTCCACGCTTTCAGGTCATAGTTAAATTTCACCCGATACCGACCTTGAGTATCAATATAGCCATAGGTGTCATTGTCCGGACTGCTCACCCGTGCCGGTAAAGTCCCCCCGATTTGCGGCCAGGCTATCGGTTTGGGACGGTATGGTTTGAATACCTGATACGGGATAGCGGTAAAATGCAGCTCGTAAGCATCCGTGCGGTTGCCTTGCCCTTCCACACTTAATATTATCACCCCGTCAGCAATATCAACTAACGGACTGCCTTTAATCTGTATCCGTTGTCCCGGTGTCAGGTGATAGCGGTTGCTTTTACCGCTAATCACGATTTTTTCACTGATTGCCTGTTCATGCCGTATTCGGGCATACCATTGTCCGCTTTCCGTGACATTATTCGGGTCGCTCGGGTTAGAATGATTATCGTCGTTATCGTTATCTACATCATCTACATCACCGTTCAGCTTATCTTCTTGTCCGTTACTTCTCAGCCCTTTGTAGTGTTCGCCATAACGGTAATCCGTGCCATAGGTGGTGCTGTCTTTTGGCTGGCTGTTCACGTCACCGTGTAAATTCGCTTTCGCATCCCGATAGTTGTAATCCTGCACTTTAACCGATGATTCCACCACCCGACTGCGTAACCGGATATCCCAGATACTTTCTGCGCCGCCATCCAGCGTCCCGCTGGGTAACTGGTAATCAATATCGCTGACCTGCTCATAACCTTGTTCATAATCGCTTATCACCATTACATCGCAATTGTGCTCAGCATGCGTTTCAAATCGAAACCAGACACCAATATCTGCCAGCAGACGCTGGATAAAGCTTAAGTCACTTTCCTGCCATTGGGTGATAAATTCACGTTCAGGGTAGCTGCTGTTTAATTCCAGACGGTAATCGATGCCGGTAAAACCATGACTGCGCAGCACTTCTTCAACCACACTAATCACACTTTGGTTTTGGTATATCGCATTATTGCGATTTAAAGCTAATCTGGCTAAACGAGGCGATAACACTATCTGATAATGTGCCTGCTCTTTACTGACCGATAACAAACTAAAACGGGTGATAGCACCATATATTTTGCGTAAGTCACTCTCGACAGGCAGGTCACTTAGGGAACGAATCGCCGTTGCCAGCACATTTTTAACCGCAGGGTTAAAGGAAAATGACGCTTTTTGGTTGAGTATATCATCGGGCGATAAGGTTTTATCAGGGCTGGTAAAGTCAATGGTGTAATGCCATGGCTGGTTGAGCTGTTCATCACCTTGTACGTGTAAAACAGAAACAGGCGAAATCAGATTATCAACCGTTAAGGTGTAGCGATTGTGGCTGACCTCACCCGTTAATTCATTCAGTAAACCTTCACCGACTTGATTGATAAGGGTAGTTATTTTGTTCGCCATGGGTTACTCCTTTCCTGATGTATCAAACTGATTAATCAGCTTTCCAACGTTATTTAGGTAATAATGATTTTGGTTGATTAAGTTGGAGTAATTGGGGACATCGATAATCAGAAAAGAATCAAGAAATTGATGTGATAATGATTGTAAGTTGAGATACAAATCATCATGAAAATGACAGAAATGACCGTAAATAGGTAATCGGTTATCTGATAGCACTAAACAACGAACCACAACTACTCCTTAATATCCATACTATCCCTAATTAACTTTTATTTATGTTATCGATTTTGATAATCTTAATCATTTTACAATGATAAGATCATTCGTTAAGCTAAGCAAGCTTTTGTTAAATAAATTGAAAATATTTTGTTAATAAGGTTAATTTTTTATTGCTATTGATAATGGATACAGTGATGTTAAACGCATTTAAATAAAGTGAATTGACGGCTTTTAATTTTTTTAAATATTGAGGAGGAAGGTGAAACTAGAACGGGAGATATTTTTTCATCAAATCATTAATGAAGGGCTATAAATAGAGCGTTTTGCAAGCAAAGCTTGCAAAACTAAAAAAGGAAGCTATTAATTAAAAATTTTTACAAACTGTAATTCTATCCAATCCCATACAGATCCAAAGAACCCAGTTTCTGCAACATTTTGCAGTGCCACTAATGGTTGTTCATTAATCACTTTGCCATCTAATAAAAATTGTATTTTACCTACTGTTCTTCCTTTCATTATCGGTGCATAAATATAGTTATCAATGACATATTTTATTTGTAGATCAGCTGAACGACCTTTTGGTACAGTAACATAAGCACCGTCTATTGAACCTAGTTGGATTTTATTTTCATCTCCATACCAAATGGATTCAGTAAATAAAGGCATATTCGCTTTTATAGGGTTAGCCGTTTCGAAGAATCGAAAGCCCCAAACTAATAATTTCTTACTTTCTTCTTCCCGACCTTTATAGGTTCTTCCGCCTAATACTGCCGATATTAAACGGGTATTACCCTCGACAGCAGAGGCAACTAAGTTGTAACCGGCTGCTTGGGTATGACCTGTTTTGATTCCGTCTACATTTAATGTAGTATCCCATAGTAAGCCATTACGATTTAATTGCGGTTTAGAAAGATTATAAGTAAATTCTTTTTCTTTATAAATCGCATATTCATCAGGTAAATCACGAATCAATGCGCGACCTAATAACACCATATCTTTGGCTGTGGTATATTGTCCTGGCGCATCAAGTCCATGTACAGTTTCAAAATGGGTATGTTCCAAACCTATTTTTTTGGCATAGTCATTCATTAAATTAACAAAAGCACCTTGGCTACCTGCGATATGTTCAGCCATTGCAATACAAGCGTCGTTACCTGATTGAATGATGATACCTTTGTTAAGATCCGAAACAGAAACGGTTTTACCCACTTCCAAAAACATTAATGATGATCCTTTTAATACAGGGTTACCCGTTGCCCATGCATCTTTACTGACTACAACCATATCATCATTTTTAATTCGACCTGAGTGTAAAGCTTGACCAACTACATAGCTGGTCATCATTTTGGTAAGACTGGCTGGATCACGTTGTTGTTCAGCGTTATATTCCGCTAAAATTTCGCCTGATTTGGCATCCATTAAAATATAAGATTCAGCATTTAATTGGGGAATAGCTGGAATAGGAAAAGGCATATCAGCAGATGCTGATGTGCAAATTGACAGCATCAAGATAGCAAAAGATAATTTAAATTTCTTTTTCATTTATTTGAATTCCGTTAAATATTTTTAGATAACATATATCGATGTGTGTGAATAGACATCATAATGCCAAAACATGCCATTAAAACGACTAATGATGAGCCACCGTAACTTATTAAAGGTAATGGTACACCAACTACCGGTAAGATTCCACTGACCATACCGATATTAATGAACACGTAGACAAAGAAGACTAAAATCAAACCACCGGATAATATCCGACCAAATGTCGTTTGTGCTTGTGATGCAATAATTAACCCACGAACAATTAAACATAAAAAAAGAATTAACAGAACGATAGTACCAATAAAACCAAATTCTTCTGCAATTACAGAAAAAATAAAGTCAGTATGTCTTTCTGGTAAGAATTCTAATTGTGATTGCGTGCCTTCAAGCCATCCTTTACCCCATATCCCTCCAGAACCAATGGCGGTTTTAGATTGAATAATATGATAACCCGTACCATTTGGATCTCGCTCAGGATTAAAAAGTGTTAACACCCGTTCACGTTGATAATCATGCATTAAAAAGAACCACATGATAGGTAAAAAAGCAGCAATTAAGATGACAGCAACAATGATAAATCGCCAATCAATACCAGCCAAAAAGATAATAAATATTCCTGACATGACAATTAATATAGCTGTACCTAAATCCGGTTGCATTGCAACAAGTAAAGTTGGCACACCAATAATAGCCAAGGTTTGTAATGTGGTTTTTAAAGGTGGAGGACAGCCATCACGATGAATAAATTTAGCAACCATTAATGGCACGGCTATTTTTGCAATTTCTGATGGTTGAAATCGCAATACACCTAAGTCTAACCATCTTTGTGCGCCTTTACTGGTGTAACCAAAAATATCAACAAACAGTAAAATGATAATACAAAAAATATAAAGATAGGGAGCCCATTTTTCATAGGTTCGAGGTGAAAATTGAGCTAAAAATATCATGATAAAAAAACCAAGAAGTATTTGTATCACTCGCTTTTGTATCATATCGATATTTTGCCCACTCGCACTCCAAAGTATATATAAGCTATAACAGAGTAGTAGCGTTATAAATAGAAAAAAAAGGGGATCAATATGTATCTTTTGCCAAAAAGATTTTTTGATGTTATTCATAATTAATTTTCATATCCTGTATCTTGAACTGCGTCATCGAGATCAGTGGAGTGATTGCCTAATAGATAAAAATCAAGAATTTTGCGTGCAACCGCACCACCATTTGAGCTTCCGCCCCCCCCATTTTCAAGTACAATAGCCAATGCTATTTTGGGTTTATCGTAAGGCGCATAAGCAATAAATAATGCATGATCACGTAAATGCTCGGGAATATTGTTCGCATTATAAGTTTCGTTTTCTCTTAAACCATACACTTGTGCTGTTCCTGATTTTCCTGCTGCTTGATATTGAGCGCCAGCATACACTTTACGTGCTGTTCCTCGTGAACCAAACATCACTCTATACATCCCTTCTTTCGCTAAATCCCAATAATTTGTTTTAACTTCTGTTAAATTATTTGGCTGTTCAAATTGAACGGGATCAATGTGAAACTGATCTTCATTGGAATTTAAAATATCACTCTTTTTATACAGTAAAAAATGGGGGGTATAAGTTTTTCCATTATTAATTAAGATAGTTAATGCTTTTGCCATTTGCATTGGTGTTGCAGTCCAGTATCCTTGACCAATGCCAACAGGGATAGTGTCTCCTTGTAACCAGGATTTTTTATGACGTTTACTTTTCCATTCTCGACTTGGCATAACAGCGCGTGTCTCTTCACTTGGTGACATATCAATTCCAGTGCGTTGACCATAGCCAAATTTAGTCATCCATAAACTTAAACGATCAATCCCCATATCATAAGCAACTTGATAAAAATAGGTATCTACTGATTCTTCTATCGCTTTTAGTACATCAACCCGACCATGTCCCCATTTTAGCCAGTCTCGGTAACGTCTTTCAGTTCCCGGTAATTGCCACCATCCAGGATCGTTAACCACGCTTTTGGGCGTTACAACCCCTTCACTTAATGCAGCTACAGAGATAAAGGGTTTTACGGTTGAAGCAGGTGGATAAGCCCCCAATAAAGCCCGATTAAATAAAGGTTTGTTCGGATCATTAAGTAATTCATTATATTTTGCACTTGATATCCCTCCAACAAAATCATTTGAATCATAACTAGGGCTTGATACCATCGCTAGGACTTCACCGTTATTGGGATCAATCGCCACCACAGCAGCTTTGCGCCCAGCAAGAAGTTTTTCGATGTAAAGTTGTAATTTGAGATTTATTGATAAATAGATATCTTCGCCTGCTTGTGGTGGATGCTGTTCAAGGAGTCGGACGATACGTCCGCGACTATTAACTTCAACTTTTTCATAACCAGCTGTGCCATGTAATATGTTTTCATAATAGCGTTCAATGCCCATTTTTCCGATATTGAGCGTCGCAACATAATTACTGGTTTTATTTTCTTCTTCTAACCGCTTTTTATCTTGGCTATTTATTTTTGAGATATACCCCAGAATGTGAGTTAGTGATGCACCATAAGGGTAATAGCGGTGTTGTATTTTAACAATTGAGGCAAAAGGAAATCTGTGTTGATCGACAACAAATCGTGCAATTTGTTCTTTACTAAGGTTATCTTTTAGCGGAACGGGTCTGTGAGCGCGATAATTTCGTCTTTCTTTTTGGAAATTTTCAATATCTTCATCTGTCAAATCAACCACTTTTTTTAATTGTTCAAATTGTTCATTCAGATTTTTGGTTTTATCAGGAATAATGTTTAGTTGATAGGTGATATTATTACTGGCTAATGGCGTTCCATTACGGTCATAAATCATGCCGCGACTAGGAGGAATAGGAATAATTTCGATACGATTATTATTTGATTTAGTACTGTAATAACTAAAATTAGCAATTTGAAGATCCGCTAAATTCACTAATAAAATAATAATCAAAAAGATAATTACCACAAAAGCAAACAAAGCTCTACGCAGGAATAAGTTTGTTTCTGCTGAATGATCCCGAATATTAGTTCGCTTTTTTTTTGTTGTAATAGGGATAATAATACTCCTTAAATACTGCTTTTTGATTGATGCTCTTGTTGTTCCCATTGTTCATAAGCGTTGACAATTCTGGCAACTACCGGATGACGAACAACATCTTCACTATTAAAAAAGTTAAAACTAATTTCATCAACTTGGCTTAAAACTTCAATTGCATGACGTAAACCGGATTTTTGGTGACGCGGTAAATCAATTTGAGTGATATCCCCTGTTATAACAGCTTTTGAGTTAAAGCCAATGCGTGTTAGAAACATCTTCATTTGTTCTATTGTGGTGTTTTGGCTTTCATCGAGAATAATAAATGCATCATTTAGGGTACGACCACGCATATACGCTAGTGGCGCAACTTCAATCACGCTTTTTTCAATCAGTTTTTCGACTTTTTCAAAACCCAGCATTTCAAATAGCGCATCATAAAGTGGGCGTAAATACGGGTCGACTTTCTGGCTTAAATCACCTGGTAAGAATCCAAGTTTTTCACCCGCTTCAACAGCGGGTCGAGTCAGTACTATCCGACGAATCTGTTGCTTTTCTAATGCATCAACAGCAGCTGCCACCGCTAAATAGGTTTTACCCGTTCCCGCAGGTCCAATACCAAACGAGATATCATAATCTAAAACATGCGCAATATATTGAGCCTGATTGGGCGTTCTTGGTTTGATTACCCCACGTTTTGTTTTAATCATCACCATTTTACTTCCATGCTGATCAGTATAAGCAGGAAGATGTTCTTTCATTTTTTCAAGCGCACCGGATTCTTTTATTGCTAAATGAATGTGTTCGGGTTCAATATCAATAATGTTGTTTTTGGTTTTAGTTTGTTGATAAAGTGACATTAAAATCTGATCGGCTGCGTTAACACAAATCTGATCACCGGTAATCAAAAATAGATTACCTCGATGATTAATTTCAATACCAAGTCGACGTTCAAGTTGTTTTACGTTGTCATCATGAGGGCCACAAAGACTATTTAATCTTTGATTATCATCTGGTTCAAGCACGGTTTGATGTGTAATAATTTTCAATGATAAGCCCTCTAATCATTCATGTTAATTGCTAAGATATCCTTCACATAAAGGACATTTTTCAACACCTTTCAAAAATTCCTTTTTACAATGATGACAAGTAACAATATTTCCCGATACTATCTGATCAACCAGTTTTGTAGCCTGTTGTTCATCTAATCCTTGCGTTTTTAGTTTATTGATCATCATTGAGATTGGTGTACCACTTTTTAATTCTTGCTCAACATCCTGACCAATTTCTTCTTCTAATGTAGGCGGTACATATTTTAAAACATTTTCATTATATTCTGAATGACAATGATTACATCTAATGTATCTTCCTAATGTTTGAAAACTGAATATTGGTATAAAAAACAATGTAAAATATCTTGCCACTTTAACTTGCGTATATTGTTGTTGTTTTTCATCAGTTTTGATGTTTTGCTGTGTACAACAACTAGGGCAATTAAATTGCCCTGTTTTTTCGTTTACTTCACGACCTCTCGAGCCGAATATAATAAGCATTTTTTTCTTTCCTTTCCATTATGATAAAATATTATTTTTTTAATAATTCAATATGTTATTTTTATTATGGTTGGTAGATACCGACACCTAAATCGTTTTCTTTACGGGTTCTTGAGATTACAGACATAGGAGATTCACTCACACGCAGATCCATTTCATCCTCGGTACGCACAACTTTACCTCTTAATGAATTTGGATAAACATCGGTAATTTCAACATCAACAAATTTACCAATCATATTAGGATGACCTTCAAAGTTAACAATACGGTTATTTTCAGTTCTGCCCGTTAGTTCCATCAGATCTTTCTTAGATGGTCCTTCGACTAAAATGCGTTGCACGGTATTTAACATACGACGGCTAAATTGCATTGCTTGTTGATTGATACGTTCTTGTAGGATATAAAGACGTTGTTTTTTCTCGTCTTCAGAAACGTTATCTTCCATTTCTGCCGCTGGTGTACCAGGGCGTGCAGAATAGACAAAGCTATAGCTTAAGTCAAAATTGACATCAGCAATTAATTTCATGGTTTGTTCAAAATCTTCTTGTGTTTCACCCGGGAATCCAACAATAAAATCAGAACTAATTTGAATGTCTGGACGGACTTTACGTAGTTTTCGGATAATTGATTTGTATTCAAGTGCCGTATGCGTACGTTTCATTAAATTTAAAACACGATCCGATCCACTTTGCACCGGTAGATGTAAAAAGTTAACTAATTCAGGCGTATCACGATAAACATCGATAATATCATCAGTAAACTCAATTGGATGACTGGTTGTAAAACGAATACGATCAATACCATCAATGGCAGCGACTAACCGAAGTAGTTCTGCAAATGAACAAATATCGCCATCGAAGGTTGGTCCTCGATAAGCATTGACATTTTGACCAAGCAGATTAACTTCACGCACACCTTGTTCTGCCAGTTGAGCTATTTCATAAATTACATCGTCACAAGGTCGGCTCACTTCTTCACCACGGGTATAAGGTACCACACAATAGGTACAATATTTATTACATCCTTCCATAATCGAGACAAACGCTGTCGGACCTTCACTGCGAGGTTCAGGTAAGCGATCAAACTTTTCAATTTCAGGAAAGCTTACATCGACAACATGATTTCCTTTTCCACTTCGAATTTGCTCTATCATTTCCGGTAAACGGTGAAAAGTCTGCGGACCGAAAATAATATCGACAAAAGGTGCACGTTTACGAATATGCGCACCTTCTTGAGAAGCCACACATCCACCAACCCCAATGATAATTTCGGGATTATGTTGTTTTAAATTTTTCCAACGTCCTAATTGATGAAAAACTTTTTCTTGCGCTTTTTCTCGAATCGAGCAAGTATTTAATAATAAAATATCTGCTTCTTCTGCGTTGTCTGTTAATGTTAAACCGTGGGTGGATTCAAGGAGATCTGCCATTTTGGTTGAATCATATTCATTCATTTGGCAGCCCCAAGTTTTGATATGTAATTTTTTGCTCATCAATAACTCAGCTATATTTAATTGTTAAAATGAAAACGGGTTTAAATCCGCGATTTTAGCGTGCCATATTGTAATCCTTTGTGAATGTAGGGTCTATAATAAAATAATAATTGTTATCTAAAAAAAATAATTTCAATTTAACCTTTTTAATTTATGCTTAAAACAGTTAACATAAAATTACTAATTAATTGTTATATTTTTCATTTTTTTGGATTATAGTTACTACTACTGATTTGTATCATTTGGTTCTACCATAGGATTTTTCAGTATTAACATAGTTGTCAGCAGGAACTACACAAAGTTATGCTACCAACTTGAATGACTAACCATTTGTTAGAATTTCTCGTCAGAACTTATTTTAAATATTTCAAAATGATTTGAATAATTCAGAAATATTTAAACAAAATAAATCCATCTAGTGTAGTCGTTTTTAAGACTATTGCTATTTAGATTTTAAATGACATAATGAGGGCGAGTGACTTAGGTTACTCGTCTTTTTGTAACGATAATCTTTATATTTATTTCAGATGCTCTTAATAACTCTATCAATCAATTAAATATTTTTAATTTTTAGTCACTAAATTACCTTTCATATTTTTATTCTAAATGATATACTATTTAGCAGTTACTAAATGCTTTCTTTATTAAATTAAAGATTGACTTTAGTTAACAATCGGTGCTTATTGTTGGAGGACTACAACTAACAATACTTTAGCACTGAATTGACTGGCCATTAAGCTAGATTTTCTCGTTAATATTTGTTGGGATAAATTTAACGAGAAGTAACTCGTTATTTATCAGTAGTCCTCCTTTTTAAAGGAATCGATATAACTGCTAAATACAGTTTATAACATACTCTTTTGGTAGTTTTCAAAGTTCTTCCAATTGAGTGAGAGAGTAACTTCTGTTACTCTCTTTTTTTTAATTTTATGAATATGTTTTCGAATTAAAGCAAAAGCTTTTTTTGCAACGATGCGAAACAGTTATAATTCTTGGTAACTTTTACCATTCACAATAATTTATGTTATTATCCGCCTTAATTTAATTATTGAAAGTGCCTAGATATGTCAAAAACGTTCAGTCCAACAAAACGCCTTTTAGTTAAAGGTATTCTTGCGACTTGTTTATTGTCTGTCACTCGTGTTGGTCTTGCTTCAGCAATGGCACAAATGGTCGCTGTTCGTATTTGGCCTTCCTCTACTTACACACGAATTACGTTAGAATCTAATAGTAAGCTTAAATACAAAAGTGCTGCATTATTTAACCCAGATCGATTAGTGATCGATATTGATAATATCAATTCAAATCCTGTTTTAAAAAGTATTTCATCGAAAGTATTAAGTCACGATCCTTACATCAAATCAATTCAAGTTATCCAGCTGGATGCTAAAACGGTCAGAATCATGATCGAAGCTAAGCAAGGAATAGACCCCAATACTTTTACGTTACCCCCTGTAGCCGAATTTAAAAACCGTTTAGTCATCGATCTTTATCCTTCAAAACAATCTTCAATAACAGATGATGATCCTTTATTAGCACTGTTAGAAGAATATACAAAAGGTGATCTAAACCAACAGCAAGCTGAGATCAAACCACCCATTAATAAAAAGAAAAATAGCCCGATTATTGTGATGCTCGATCCCGGTCATGGCGGTGAAGATCCGGGTGCGATTGGCTATAACAAAACCAGAGAAAAGGATATTGTTTTACAAATTGCACGCAGAACTTTTAATTTATTGAAAAAAGAGCCGAATGTTAAAGTTTATATGACCCGTAATGAAGATGTGTTTATCCCATTGAAAGTACGAGTAGCTAAAGCACGATCTTTACATGCCGATCTTTTTATTTCTATCCATGCAGATGCATTTACCAGTCGATCAGTTAGAGGATCTTCTGTATTTTCATTATCCACCCGAGGGGCGACAAGTTCGGCAGCAAATTATTTGGCTCAAACACAAAATAATGCCGATCAAATAGGTGGCGTGAGTCGCAGTGGTGATAAATATTTAGATAATACTATTTTAGATTTAGTCCAAAAAACAACTATTAGCAACGGTGTATTATTAGGTAATGCTATATTAAATCGACTAAAAGGCGTCAATAGTTTACATAAACCTTCACTTGAAAAAGCAGGTTTTGCTGTTTTAAAAGCCCCTGATATTCCTTCTGTTTTGGTGGAAACCGCTTTTATTAGTAATATTAACGAAGAAAAAAAATTAAAAACCGCTTCTTTCCAGAATCAAGTATCAAAAGCGATTGTTAGTGGTATCAAAGATTACCTGAAAAAGCGTAAAAATTAATATTTCTTTCTCAGGTAAGAATTAAAATTATCGTCAATTAACTTTAGTAATAATCGTTAAACATCTATCCGCATTTAATTGTGGAATAGTCAGTTTGATATTCTGTTTAAGTTCGAACCCTTCAGGGATAGGATCTTGTTCACTACCTTTTAAAGCATAAAACGATCCCTGTTGATTTGGTAGATGCTGACACCAAGTGAGCATATCTTGTAATGAAGCAAACGCTCGGCTAATGACACCATCAAACTGTTGTTCGGTATAGTCTTCTATGCGGCTTTGCACCGGATTAATATTATTCAGTTTTAATTCAAATTTTACCTGTTTTAAAAAACGGATACGTTTTCCTAAACTGTCAACTAAATCAAATTGTTTATCCGGATTGATGATCGCTAATGGAATACCAGGTAACCCTGGTCCTGTTCCAACATCAATAAAATGTTCGCCCACTAAATAGGGCGATACCACTAAACTATCCATAATGTGTTTTACTAACATTTCGTTGGGATCACGCACAGCAGTTAAATTATAGGCTTTATTCCACTTATTCAGCATTTCAACATACTCAATAAGCAGATCAATTTGCTGATCTGTGATCAAAAGATCTGTTTGATCAATAAGATTAGTGAGTTTCTTTTTTAACATAATTCTTCTTTTTTAAATAAACTAATAACATTGATATTGCCGCTGGTGTTATGCCTGAAATACGTGAAGCTTGCCCGATCGATACTGGTTTATGCTGTTTCAATTTAGCGACAACTTCGTTTGATAATCCAGAAATTTCAGCATAATCAATATGCTCAGGAATTAATGTTTCTTCGTTACGTTTTTGGCGCTCGATTTCTTCAATTTGAAGTTTAATATATCCATCATATTTAACTTGAATTTCAACTTGTTCTGCAGCACTAGGATCAGTTAATCCAGGCGCAAATAGTGATAATGATTTCAATGTGTTATAGCTCATTTCAGGGCGTTTAAGTAACTCTTCACCATTTGCTTCTTTGGTTAAATTAGCACTTAAAACGGCATTCACTTCATCAATAGTTTCAATATGTGGATGCACCCATATATCGCGTAAACGTGCTCTTTCTTGTTCTATCGCTTCAAATTTTTCGTTAAATTTTTGCCAACGATAATCATCAACCATGCCTAGCTTACGACCAATTTCAGTTAAGCGAATATCAGCGTTATCTTCACGTAACATCAAACGATATTCAGCACGAGAAGTAAACATTCGGTAAGGTTCATTGGTGCCTAACGTACAAAGATCATCAACCAGTACACCTAAATAAGCTTGATCACGCGTTGGATACCATTGATCTTGATCATAAACAAACCGTGCGGCATTTAAACCTGCTAACATGCCTTGAGCTGCTGCCTCTTCATACCCTGTTGTCCCATTAATTTGTCCAGCTAAAAATAGCCCTTTGATCACTTTACTTTCAAGTGTAGGTTTGAGATCACGAGGATCAAAATAATCATATTCGATCGCATACCCGGGTCTGATGATATTAGCATTTTCAAGACCTTTCATACTACGTACAAAAGCAAGTTGCGTATCAAATGGTAAACTGGTTGAGATCCCATTTGGGTATATTTCGTTACTATCTAATCCTTCTGGCTCTAAATAGATCTGATGAGAATTGCGATCTGAAAAACGCATAATTTTGTCTTCAATTGAAGGACAATATCTTGGACCTACGCCTTCAATCACCCCTGTGTACATTGGACTTCGATCTAAGCTATTACGAATGATCTCATGTGTCGTTTCGTTTGTGCTTGTTATATAACATGGGATCTGTTTTGGGTGCTGATTAGCATTACCTAAAAACGAAAATACCGGAACAGGATCATCTCCATATTGTGTACCTAATTTAGAAAAATCAATTGTTCGGGCATCAATACGCGGTGGTGTACCTGTTTTTAATCTTCCCATTCTAAATGGGTATTGATGTAATGATTTAGATAGTCCAATTGAGGCAGGATCCCCTGTTCTTCCTCCACTGTAATTATCTAAACCAATATGGATTTTTCCATTTAGAAAAGTGCCAGCCGTTAAGACGACGGCTTTAGCTTTAAAAGAGACGCCCATTTGCGTTTTAACTCCGGTGATCTGATCGTTTTCAATGATCACATCTTCTACGGATTGTTGAAAGAGCATTAAGTTTTCTTGGTTTTCAAGTGTTGTTCTGATCACTTTTCGATAAAGCGATCGATCCGCTTGTGCACGTGTTGCTCTGACCGCTGGACCTTTACTGCTATTAAGGATCCTAAATTGGATCCCTGCAAGATCAATCGCATGAGCCATTAATCCGCCCATGGCATCGATTTCTTTTACCAAGTGACCTTTACCAATACCACCTATAGCAGGATTACAGGACATTTGTCCTAATGTATTGATATTATGGGTTAAAAGTAGTGTTTTGCGGCCCATTCTTGCTGATGCCATGGCAGCTTCTGTGCCAGCATGACCGCCGCCGACAATAATGACATCAAAAAGATCTGGATAAAACATATAAAGCCTCGTTGTTATTTTCTATGAAGATGATTGTTAGTTCAGACATGTTGTTTTGATCTAAATTAGCGTTAGCGATTTTACTCATCTTTTTGAATACGTCAAATGATCTAATTTGATCGCCATTTAAATTAAATAAGATCTTTTATGTGATCTTTTTATTTTTATTACTGCTAGAGCGGATCCTTTCTGTTGATAACTGGATATAGTAATTATTTTATAGGATCTTATTGATCCTGTAACACTGTTAATTGATCGGATCTTTGTTGATCTAAACTTGTTGATAATTAGCTTAGTTATCCACAATTGGTTTTGTCATTTAGGTTATTAATAGCCTTATCACAGCTTATTACTTTCTTTTAGCACAGAGTTATCCACAAAAATATATTTTGATTGCTTATTTTTTGGTCTTTTTGTTGGCTGTTTTTTAATAGTTTACTGATAAAATATATCGAGGGTTTTTTGAATAACGATTTTTTATTTTTTTAAATTGTTCCTTTTTTATAAAATTCTTTTATTTTTACAAAAGCAAATTTATACTTAACTAGATTAATTTTTTAGTGTGAGGTTACTTTATTACTCTTTCACAATTACCGTTGCCTTTTTCATTACCAAATAGTGAAACTTTCGACAGTTTTTATATAGGTGATAATCAATTATTACTTGATTCATTGCAAACTTTATTGGTTAAGCAAGGTTTCAATGTATTTTATATGTGGTCGGCAAGTGCTGCTGGTCGTACTCATCTATTGCATGCCTCAAGTCAAAATAAACTGGCTAGTTATATTCCTTTAAAACAGTATTTCCACCTTGTTCCCGAAATTTTACAAGGGTTGGATAATTATGATTTAGTTTGTTTAGATGATATTGATGCTATTGCAGGCAATCGGGATTGGGAAGAAGCTATTTTTGATTTATTTAACCGTCTGACTGAAAAAAATATTAGTAAATTATTGATTACTGCCAGTGCACCCCCTAAACAGGTTTCTTTTATATTGCCTGATTTGGTATCACGACTTAGTTGGGGGCAAGTTTATCAATTAAAAGAATTAAGTGATGATGATAAGCTTAAGGCGTTACAACTACGAGCCCAATTAAGCGGTTTTGAATTATCGACTGAAGTTGGATTATTTTTATTAAAGCGTGTCCATCGTGATATGCGTACCCTGTTTTCTTTGTTAGAAAAGTTTGAAGTAGCAACATTAGCGGAACAACGTAAGTTAACGATTCCTTTTATTAAAAATATTTTGGATTTGTAATATGAGTAATAAGCCTGAAGCTATCGTTTTTTTTGATTTAGATGGGACTTTATTTAATAGTCAAATAGAGGTTTTAGCAAGTTCAGTTGAGGCAATAACAAAGCTAAAGCAAAATAATATTATTCCAATGCTTGCAACAGGTCGTACACCTTGTGAAGTGACCGATTTAATGAAAAAATTGTCGATTGATTCTATTATCGGTATGAATGGGCAAATTGTTCTATATAAAGGCGAGAAAGTTTTTACGAATAATATCGATAAAGATTTAATCGCCAGAATGTATCAGTTTTCAAAACAGCAAATGAATATTCCTTTAGCTTTTTATAATGATGAAATAATGCGTATTTCTGAGTGTACTCAAGCCGCAAAAACGTTTTATCACTATCTTAAACAACCTATTCCCCCTGTTGATGATCTGCTTTATCTAAACGAACCGATTCAAATGATGTTATTGTTGTGCGAAGAAGGTGAATCTGTTTATCGTGATGCTTTTCCGGAATTAACGTTTATACGTAACACGCCATATTGCGTTGATGTTTTTAATCATGGTGGATCTAAAGGTAACGGTATTAATCAGTTATTGCAAAAAAAAGGATTCACTGATGTGCCAACTTACGCATTTGGTGATGGGATGAATGATTTTGAGATGTTTACAACCGTTAATCACCCGATAGCAATGGCTAATGCTGTGGACAAATTAAAAGAGCAAGCTGAATTTGTCACTGATTCCAATGATAATGATGGGATTGCAAAAGCCCTAAAAAAATTTGGTTTGATTTAAATATTGTTACTGATAAATCACCCCTAAAGATACAGCTTGGTTTGCACCAGTCACTTCTGGAATATTCGACGGAATATTATTAAGTCGACAATAGGCAAGCCAAGCGAATGCTATTGCTTCCATATCATCACTGTTTATTCCTTTTTCACTAGTAGTTAACACGTTCCAATTAGGCAATAACGCAGATAGTCTTTGCATGATAAGTGGATTTTTTGCGCCTCCACCACAGACTAAAAGTTCACATGGCAATTCTGTATTAATGGATAATTTTATTATTTCTTGCACGATAGATAATGCAGTCAATTCAACCAGTGTTGCTTGAATATCTTCAGATTTTAATGTGATACCTGTCAATTTTTGACGTAACCAAGATAGGTTAAACAGTTCTCGTCCTGTGCTTTTAGGGGCGGGTAATTGAAAATAATCTTCATTTAATAATTTAGTGAGAAGTTTGGTATCCATTTTTCCTGTTTTTGCCCATTTAGCATCGTTATCATAATTTTTACCAAGACAAGCCTTTATCCAACCGTCAAGCAATACATTACCCGGTCCGGTATCGTAACCGATGACGGGCTGATGTGGAATAAGTACCGTGATATTGCTTATTCCACCAATATTTAATATCACACGATTAATTGATGGATTTTCAAGTTGTGATTTATGAAAAGCAGGCACTAAAGGTGCGCCTTGTCCACCATAAGCAATATCTTTTCGTCTAAAGTCAGCGACGGTAGTAATGCCTGTTAGGGCGGCAATGATATTGGCATCGCCAATTTGCATCGTAAAAGGGTTTGCTCCAAATGGTGCATGATAAATAGTTTGTCCATGACATCCAATAGCTTTAATTTTATTACGTTCTATTTTATGGTGTGTTAAAAATTGATTCACATGATGGGCATAAACTAAGCCTAACTGATGATCCAGTTCACCTAAATCTTGTAATGAAGTCTGTTTGGTTTCACAAAGGGTCAGTAATTGTTGTTTAATATCATCTGGCAGCGAATAACATTTGCTGGCTATTGATTTAACTTTTCCTGCGGTAATATCAACTAACGCAATATCTACCCCATCCATGCTGGTACCTGACATAATACCAATATATAAATTGTGCATAATACTAACCTTGTCGTATGATTTGGCCGGTTTTTATATCCCTAATTTCAGAAGGTGAAGCCCTGTATCCGGTTTCACCTTGTAAAATAGGAAACTGTTCACCAAATTGTAATGCAACTTCGTTTGAGGTAAAACAAGGCGGATAATTTGAAAGATTCGCACTTGTTGAAACTAAAGGTTTACCAAATAGGTTGCATAATGTACATACCAATGGATGATCAGTAACACGTACTGCAATCGAATCAAATTGTCCGGTTAAAAATTGTGGGGTATTTTTATTCTTAGGAAAAATCCAAGTAACCGCACCTGGCCAACTGGTAAGAGCTAACTGTTTTTGTTGATAGGTCAAGGCTGACTCATCGATGTAAGGAATAAGTTGATCATAATGGCTGGCAATGAGAATTAAACCTTTTTCAATGGGACGGCGTTTTAAATCAAGCAGTTTCATTACTGCGGTTTGACAATCAGGATCGCATCCTAATCCAAAAACGGATTCGGTTGGATAAGCAACAACTTCGCCTTTTTTTAGCAAGTCATTAATTTCTTTTATTGATAATAAATTTACCATTTACAGTTGGATATAGAATTATAGGATATGAAAATCATATTAAACCGAGGTGTATTGAATTGCAAATTGGCTCTGTCTATTGTGAAATATTGTTGATACAGGAAGTAAAAATCAAAGTTAACAAGGTTACTTGATTATTGCCAATTCATTTGAGGAAAATATTGAACGGTTAATTCAACCACCTGTTGCATATTAATGATATGCAATCTTTTATCAATAAACGGATCAAGTCCACGCGCTGTTATATCATTATCTAAAATATAACAATGTTGAGTTTTTTCTAAAATAGCATTAAGAACAGGAGTATTTTGTAACGCAACAAATACGCCATTTTGCCAAAATAAGACCGCATCTTGGGCACAGATAAGTTGTGGATCGATTATTGATTGGTTATCCGTTGAAATAGTATGTAGCATGTTTTTTCACTTATTATGTCAAGACATGATATTAAAGTTAAAATTTACTCAAAAATTGAGTTAATTTTGGTTAGTACATCTTTAAAGGTTATTAGTATATAATAACAACTATTTATTAAGCAAAATATCCGTTATGAAACCTATTATTTTAGCCGACGAACAACAAACCATCTTCTTTGGAAAGCAGTTAGCAAAGCATTGTTTAAGTTATTTATTGAATAATAATAGTACAATAGTCATTTATTTAATTGGTGAGCTTGGTGCTGGAAAAACAACATTTAGTCGTGGTTTTTTACAACAATTAGGGCATGTTGGTAATGTAAAAAGTCCAACTTATACCTTAGTAGAATCATATCAATTTGATGAATTTTCGGTTTATCATTTCGACTTATATAGGCTTTATGATCCAGAAGAACTTGAGTTTATGGGGATTCGTGAATATTTTGCTTCGCGATCTATTTCTTTAATAGAGTGGCCACAGCAAGCACAAGGTATTTTGCCAATTGCAGATATCGAAGTTCATTTAAACTATTTAAAACTTGAACGCACAGCGACTTTATTGGCAAAAACGGAAAAAGGTCAAGCTATTATTAATCAACTACACTTAGCGAATACATGATGAAAAAATTATTTACTTTTGTGATGTTATTGTTGCTTTGCAGTTCTGCTTATGCTGCTAAAGTGGTGATTGCTGTTGATGCAGGACATGGTGGCAAAGATTCAGGTGCGATAGGTAAAAATAAATTATATGAAAAGACCGTAACCCTTTCTATTGCTAAAAAACTGACAACTTTACTCAATAACGATCCAAAATTTAAAGGTGTATTAACTCGAACCAGTGATAATTTTATTTCGGTATCCAAACGTTCAGAGATTGCGCGTAATAGTAAAGCTAATTTGCTTATATCAATCCATGCTGATGCAGCGCCGAATCGTAGTGCTACTGGTGCTTCAGTGTGGGTATTATCAACTAAGCGAGCTGATACTGAACTTGGGCGTTGGATTGAGCAAGAGGAAAAACAGTCACAATTATTAGGTGGCGCAGGCGATGCACTGAGCGATGGTCATGATGCTCATTTAAGTCAAGCGGTACTCGATTTGCAATTTTCTTATTCACAACGTGTAGGCTATGAGTTAGCGACCCAAGTGTTAAAAGCGATGAACAATACAATCAAATTGCATAAAAATAAACCTGAGCATGCAAGTTTAGGTGTATTGCGATCCCCAGATATTCCATCAATTTTAATTGAAGTTGGTTTTATATCAAATGTGGGGGAAGAAAAATTAATTGGTAGTAGTGCGCATCAAGATAAAATTGCCAAAGCAATTTATCTAGGTATAAAAAATTATGTAAAGCAAAATCCTAAGTTTGGAGAAAGACATTAATGGCTATTCATATTCTATCACCTCAGTTAGCAAATCAAATTGCAGCTGGCGAAGTGGTAGAGCGTCCGGCATCGGTTATTAAAGAATTAATTGAAAATAGTTTAGATGCTGGTAGTACGCAAATTGATATTGATTTGGAACAGGGTGGATGTAAATTAATCCGCGTTCGAGATAATGGTTGTGGAATTAATAAGAGTGAATTAGCCTTAGCGTTAGCTCGTCATGCAACAAGTAAAATTAATACTTTAGACGATTTGGAGGCGATTGTAAGTCTGGGATTTAGAGGAGAAGCGCTTGCTAGTATCAGTTCAGTTTCTCGATTAACGTTAACTTCTCGTACTGCGGAACAATCTGAAGCCTGGCAAGTTTATGCTGAAGGTCGTGATATGTCCCCCACCATTAAACCTGCAGCACATCCAGTGGGTTCAACAGTTGAAGTGTTGGATCTATTTTATAATACACCTGCTAGACGTCGCTTTTTGAAAACCGAAAAAACGGAATTTATGCATATTGAAGAGTTTATCAGACGTATTGCGTTGGCGCGTCCTGATGTGACATTTAACTTGCAACATAATGGTAAATTAGTTAAACAATATCGTGCATCTGAGTTAGATAAGCGCGTTGAATCAGTGTGTGGTCGTGCTTTCATTCAAAAAGCAGTAAAGTTAGATTGGCAACATGATGATTTGTTGATTCAAGGATGGGTTGCTAGTAATGAAGTTAGCGATCTACAATATTTTTATGTTAATGGGCGCGTAATTAAAGATAAATTACTCAATCATGCTTTACGACAAGCTTATGTAAACCGAACGAACGAACAACAAAGTTATGTTGTTTTTTTACAGCTTGATCCAAAGCAAGTTGATGTCAATGTTCATCCAGCTAAACATGAAGTTCGTTTTCATGAGGCTAGACTTGTTCATGATTTTGTTTATCAAGCTATTGTTATGGCACTGGAGTCGTCAGTTGAATCCACATTACCTTTAGAAGATAACCAAACTAAAATCGCTTTTACACCGAATAGACAAGCGGCGGGTGATAATATTTTCAATCGACAAACCAACCCGTTACCTTATTCTACGAATAAGCCATTTCCTCAAAAGATAACCAATAATGTAAAAGAAAATAATGCGCTGTACGGACAACTTGTTAATGTTGATGCTCAGCAAAACCGTCAGAATCAAGAGCAAAAACAACAGATTGATTTACCACCGGATCATCACATTACTGAACCACAAAAAGCGGTGATTGAAACTTTATTCCCGAAACGAACAACTCCTTTACAGTCATCATTACAACACCAATTTGATAGTTCATCATTAGTCCAATTTGGTCGAGTTTTAACTGTTATTCAACCTGATATTGCATTACTGGAAAAATATGAAGACAGTGAGCAAAAACTAATGTTAATGAAGCTACCTGTTGCAAAGCAAAAAGTGAATGCGATTAAATTATTATCGCAAGAATCTGAAAAATTACTGATTCCATTAACAATTTTAATTAATCGCAAAGAAGAGCAAGTTCTTACGCACTATAAAGCACAATTAACCTTTTTAGGCTTTGATTTTTATTTTGAAAAAGCAAAATTACATTTGCAAAACGTTCCTAAAATGTTACGTACGACAAATTGGCAACAGTTATTACCTGCTTTAATTTCTTTTTTATCTGCTGAAAATACAACTATCGATCCTACTCAAATTGCCAGTTGGTTAGCTATTGAATGCGAAGATAACAGCATGGTCAGTTGGAGTGTCGCTAACGTAATTCAATTGCTTGCTCAATTAGAACAGATAGATATTAAACTATTAAATCAAGAAACGTTTTTATACCCTATTGATATTCAAACTATTACGCAATCAATTTTATTATGAGTAAACCAAAAATTATTTCGTTAATGGGGCCAACTGCATCAGGTAAAACTGCCTTTGCTATGGCACTTTATGATCGTTATCCTATTGATATAATTAGTGTGGATTCTGCGCTTATTTATCGTGGGATGAATATTGGCACAGCAAAACCAACACAATCGGAATTACAAATATACCCTCATAAATTAATTGATATCTGTGATCCGTCTGAAAGTTATTCTGCTGCAAATTTTCGGTCTGATGCGATTTCAGCAATTGAAAACACCTTGAATAATGGTCGAATTCCACTATTAGTGGGGGGAACAATGCTCTATTTCAAAGCTTTAATTGAGGGACTTTCACCTCTGCCAGCAGCGAATAGTGAAATACGTCAGCAAATTGAAGAAAAAGCCAATAAATACGGTTGGCAGTCAATTCACGAAGAGTTAAAAAAAGTCGATCCTGTTTCGGCAAGTAGAATTCATCCTAATGATCCACAGCGTCTTAATCGTGCTTTGGAAGTTTATTTAATTTCAGGAAAAAGTTTAACTGAATTGACACAACATAGTGGAGAACTATTACCTTACGATATTATGCAATTTGCCATTATGCCACCAGATAGAGCGGAGTTGCATCAACGTATTGAACAACGTTTTTTACAAATGTTAGAACTTGGCTTTGAGGATGAAGTTAAACGATTAATGGAACGTGGAGATTTACATCCAAATTTACCTTCTATACGTTGTGTCGGTTATCGTCAAATGTGGGAATATTTAAGTGGTGAAATAAGTTATGATGAAATGGTCTTTAAAGGGATTTGCGCCACACGGCAATTAGCGAAAAGACAGATTACCTGGCTAAGGGGCTGGAAGCAACCAATCACATGGTTAAATGGGGATAATATGGATTCTGTTTTCCAAAATATATAATGATGTCAATTGTTTTAATTTTCTTTTTTAACCTTTTAAGTTAAAATAGAAAATTGCATTTTCTTAAAATTTTTTGGATAATTGTCAAGATTCGGTATAATTTTTGTATTTTTTAGTTTAAATACATTAAAATTTTAGTTATTTGTGCATTAATCGCTTTTCGTTAGTTTTATAGCGATGCTTTTTATGTTATTTTGATAATACAGAAGTATCTTATGTCGCATTAAATATTATTTTTTGCGTTTACAATTATTTTATCTTCATTATTATTTCATCTATAAAGGATAAACTCATGTCAAAAGGGCAGTCATTACAAGATCCTTATTTAAATTTGCTTCGTCGCGAGCATATTCCTGTCTCAATTTATTTAGTCAATGGGATCAAATTACAAGGTCAAATTGAATCATTCGATCAATTTGTTATTTTATTAAAGAATACGGTAAGCCAAATGGTTTACAAACATGCTATTTCAACAGTCGTACCATCAAGACCTATTTCAGGATTGGTATCTCAGCCTGAAGAGGAAACTGAAAGCTGATAATTTCAGTGGAGAGTTCGATTGTTTGAACGATATAAAGGTGGTGAATCCGCCTTATTAGTGCATGTGTTCTTTCCCCAAGAAAGCGATATTGAGGATCTTAAAGAGTTTGAAATACTAGTTTCTTCAGCTCAGATAGATATTCTCGATATCGTGACAACTTCAAGAAAGGCGCCTCAAGCCAAATATTTTATTGGCGAAGGTAAAGCTATTGAAATCGCTGAAAAAGTGAAAGAAATAGATGCCTCTGTTATTTTAGTCAATCATACCCTAACGCCTACCCAAGAACGAAACCTCGAAAAATTGTGTGAATGTCGTGTTATCGATAGAACTGGATTGATTCTTGATATTTTTGCACAACGTGCAAGAACCCATGAAGGAAAATTACAAGTTGAATTAGCTCAATTACAGTATTTATCAACACGTTTAGTTCGTGGTTGGACTCATCTTGAGCGACAAAAAGGGGGAATTGGGTTAAGAGGCCCAGGCGAAACTCAATTAGAAACCGATAGGCGATTAATTCGTCATCGTATTCAATTAATCTTATCTAAACTTGCCAAAGTTGAAAAACAGCGCAATCAAAACAGACAATCTCGAAATAAAGCAGATATTCCGACTATATCTTTAGTGGGTTATACTAATGCCGGTAAATCAACACTGTTTAACGCATTAACACAAGCGAATGTCTATGCCGCAGATCAGTTATTTGCAACACTTGATCCAACTTTACGCCGAATAGTTGTTGATGATGTAGGCGAAGTCGTGCTGGCTGACACGGTTGGTTTTATACGCCATTTACCGCATGATCTTATTGCTGCATTTAAAGCAACCTTGCTTGAAACTCAAGAAGCAGCCTTATTATTACACATTGTTGATGCCGCTGATCCCAACTTTTTAGATAACATGCAAGCGGTTGAAGAGGTTTTGTTGGAAATAGACGCTGATGAAATTCCAACACTATTAGTCATGAATAAAATTGATTTAATCGAAGATAAACAGCCAAGTATTGATCGTGATTCAAATGGTGTACCAATTCGTGTTTGGATTTCTGCTGAAAATGGTTTAGGATTAGATCTCTTATTTACGGCATTAACAGAAAGACTTGCTAGGCAAATTCAAGTTTGCCAATTAAACTTACCAATTCATTTAGCAAAACTAAGAAGCCGTTTATATCAGCTAAATGCAGTTGAACACGAAGTAATTAATAGCGATGGTAGCTTCCATTTAGATGTAAGAATGCCTGCAATTGAATGGAACCGTTTGTGTAAACAAGAGCCAGATCTGTTATACTTTATCAATACGCAAAATAACAACTAATTGTTTAATGGAGCAAATAAAATATGGCGTGGAATCAGCCCGGCAATAACGGACAAGATAACGATCCATGGGGTAATAATAACAAAAAACCATCTAACTTATCTGGCGGTTTTTTTGATAAAATTAATGACCTCTTAAAAAAAGGTAATTCAGGCAACAATGGCGGATCTTCGGCTAATAAATTCCCGCTAAGTGTCATTATTGTTGTCATACTTATCATTTTACTCCTTATCTGGGGAGCAAGTGGTTTTTACACCATAAATCAAAGCCAACGTGGTGTAATTACTCGTTTTGGTCAAGTACAACCTGAAATTATTCAACCCGGATTAAATTGGAGAATACCATTAGTAGACAAAGTTTATCCTGTTGATACTCAAGGTACTAAAAATTTCAATGTAAAAGGATTTATCGTCACGACAGGTGAAAACCTAGTGTTTGTTGAGATGAACGTACAATATCGTATTAATAATCCTTTAAAATATTTATTTAATGTCACAAATGTAGAAGATAGTCTGCGACAAGCGGCTGATAGTGCACTTAGAACCGCTGTCGGTAGTTCAAATATTGACGCAATTATTTCTGATGGACGCTCTGTGCTTGAAAGTAGTACTAAAGATGAATTGGTCAATGTGATTACGCATTATGATATGGGTATAAATATTGTTGATTTGAACTTTCAGGTAGCGCGTCCACCAGATGAAGTTCAAGATGCTTATGATGATGCTATCCGTGCTCAAGGTGATAGTGAGCGTGAAATTAAAAAGGCTGAAGCAGATAAAGTCCAAATCGTACAACAAGCAGAAGGTCGCTCAGCGAGAATTTTGGCCGATGCTAATGCTTATAAAGTACGTGTTGAACTTGAAGCTGCGGGTGATGTTGCACGCTTTGAAAAAATCCTACCTCAATATAAAGCAGCACCTGAAATCACTAAAGAACGTTTGTATATTGAAACCATGGAAAGAGTATTAACCAAAACCAATAAAGTTATTGTTAATGATAAAAGTGGTAACATTATGGTATTACCATTAGAAAAGTTATTTCAAAATAAAGAAATGACAAATTCTAATTCACCAACATCATCAAGTATCACGAGTGATTATAATTTTAATGTGTCTTCTTCTGAAGCTGTAAAAAATCAGTCTCAAACGGCATCTGAATCACCAAAAACAAATAGCAGTAGTAATAACTCAAACAGCGTAAGAAATACTACGCGGACTATGGGACGTTAAGGAGAAAAATATGAGAAAATTATTAATTCCTATAGTTTTAATATTAATTGGTGTATATATTTCAAGCGTTTATGTTATTGAAGAAGGTACACGTGGTGTTGTTTTAAGATTCAATAAAATCATTGGATTATCTGAACCTGGTTTACATTTTAAAATCCCGGGCATGGATACAGTTAAAGTAATTGATGCTAAAATTCAAACGACTAATAGCTCTAATAACAATAAAGAACAACGATTTTTTAATGTGCAAAAGAAAGAATTAATCGTCGACTATTTTGTGCAATGGAAAATTATTGATTTCAATCGTTATTATGAAACAGTCGCTGGTGGTAATAATGTCGAAGACTTATTATTAGCAAGACTAAACGGTCGTTTACGTGCTGAGATTGGTAAATTAAGTAATAAAGATATTATCAATGATTCTAATGCGGATACACAATCTCGTAATTCTTTGATGAATCGCGTTAAAGATGCGCTAAATGGCGGTGTTCAAGAAGTAACTGAAAATGTATCATCGGATGAACATAAAGAAATAGAAAGTAATAAAACAAGCTTACGTGCATTTGGTGTTGAAGTTATCGATGTGCGAATTAAGCAAATTAACTTTCCTGCTGAAGTTTCAGGCTCTATCTATGCCAGAATGCGAGCTGAACGTGAAGTTATTGCACGAGATAAACGTTTTGAAGGTGTAAGAAAAGCCGAAGAGACTCGAGCAGAAGCGACATTACAAGAAACAAAAATACTTTCGGAAGCTGAACGTCAATCACGTGCGATTCGTGGTGAAGGTGATGCCATTGCAGCTAAGCTTTATGCGGATGCTTTTGGTAAAGACAGAGAATTTTTTAGTTTTATTCGAAGTTTAAAAGCTTATGAACAAAGTTTTTCTGGTAATGATGTAATGGTCATTAGTCCAGATAGTGAATTTTTTCAATACATGAAATTAAAATCTAATAACTAACAGAATGAGTAAAAGTCTATGAGTAATAATGTTGTTGTGTTAGGAACACAATGGGGTGATGAAGGCAAAGGTAAAGTTGTTGATTTACTCACAGAAAAAGCAAAATATGTTGTCCGTTATCAAGGTGGACATAATGCAGGACATACATTAGTCATTAATGGTGAGAAAACAGTATTACATCTTATTCCTTCAGGAATATTACGTAATGATGTTATTAGTATCATTGCCAATGGAGTTGTACTTTGTCCTGATGCTTTAATGAAAGAGATGAAAGAGTTAGAAAATAAAGGTATTCCGGTCAAAGAAAGATTACTCATTTCAGAATCATGTCCTTTGATTTTGCCTTATCATATTGCACTGGATCAAGCTCGTGAAAAAGCCCGTGGTAGTAAAGCGATTGGGACAACAGGTCGTGGGATTGGTCCGGCATATGAAGATAAAGTAGCTCGTCGTGGTCTCCGTGTAGGTGATTTACGTGATCGCCAAGCATTTGCAGAAAAATTGAAAGAAGTGATGGAATATCACAACTTCCAATTAGTCAACTATTACAAAGCAGAAGCGGTTGACTACCAAAAAGTGCTAAATGATACATTAGCGATTGCTGATATTTTAATTGCCATGATAGCTGATATTCCAGCACTATTAGAAGAAGCTCGCAAAAAAGGCGAAAGAATTATGTTTGAAGGCGCACAAGGTACATTACTTGATATTGATCATGGTACTTACCCTTTTGTAACTTCATCTAATACTACAGCTGGTGGAGTAGCAACGGGTTCTGGTTTCGGACCTCGTTATGTCGGTTATGTTCTGGGAATTGTAAAAGCTTATTCTACTCGTGTTGGCGCGGGCCCTTTTCCAACAGAACTTTTCGATGAGGTTGGCGAATATCTTTGTAAACAAGGGAATGAATTTGGTGCTACAACAGGACGCCGTCGCCGTACAGGATGGCTTGATGCGGTCGCTGTTAGAAAAGCAGTGCAACTTAATTCAGTTTCAGGTTTCTGTTTAACTAAACTTGATGTATTAGACGGATTAAAAGAAGTTAAAATCTGTGTGGGTTATCAATTACCTAATGGCGATGTGATTAAAAACGCCCCAGCTTCGGCTGAAGAGTGGAGCTTAGTTAAACCTGTTTATGAGTCCATGTCTGGTTGGAACGAGTCAACTTTTGGTATTAAAAGCTATGATGCTTTGCCACAAGCAGCAAAAGCTTATATTAAAAGGATTGAAGAATTAACCGAGACGCCAATTGATATTATTTCAACTGGTCCTGATCGAAGTGAAACGATGATTCTACGTGATCCATACCAAGCCTAATAATAAATTAATCAAAATCGGGAAATTATCCCGATTTTTTGTTTCTGCAAATAAATAATTGTGGTTGAGGAAAGTATGTCTAAAATAGGAACGCCATTATCGGTAACGGCGACAAAAGTCTTAATTTGTGGTGCAGGCGAACTGGCTAAAGAGCTTGTTATTGAATTACAGCGGTTTGGTTGTGAGGTGATTTCCGTTGATCGTTATGCTAACGCACCTGCAATGCAAGTTGCGCATCGTTACTATATTATCGACATGTTAAATGGTCATGAGCTAAAAAGCGTAATTAAAAAAGAAAAACCAGATTATATCGTGCCAGAAATTGAAGCCATTGCAACAGATACATTAGTAGAATTAGAACAACAAGGTTTTAATGTTATCCCTACCGCAAAAGCAACGCAATTAACAATGGATCGAGAAGGGATTCGTCGTTTAGCCGCTGAAAAATTAAAATTACCGACTTCTCCTTATCGATTTGCGACAAATTTTATAGAGTTTGAAAAAGCTGTTAATGAAATTGGTTTTCCTTGTTTGGTTAAACCTGTGATGAGTTCATCTGGTAAAGGACAATCTTTATTACAAAATAATAGTGACCTAGAATCTGCATGGCGATATGCTCAAGAAGGTGGGCGAGCAGGCAGTGGTAAAGTCATTATTGAGGGTTTTATCGATTTTGATTATGAAATTACCTTATTAACAGTAAGACATATTGATGGCGTATCTTATTGTGAACCGATTGGACATCGACAAGAAAATGGTGATTATCGTGAATCTTGGCAACCACAACACATGTCTGACCAAGCGCTAAATTTGTCAAAAGAGATTGCATCAAAAATAACGGAAGCGCTAGGAGGTAGAGGGTTATTTGGGGTTGAGTTATTTGTAAAAGGTGATCAAGTATGGTTTAGTGAAGTTTCACCTCGTCCTCATGATACCGGAATGGTGACTTTAATATCACAAAATCTTTCCGAATTTTCGTTACATGCAAGAGCTATCTTAGGGTTGCCTATTCCAACGATTGAACAATATGGGGCGAGTGCGTCCGCTGTAATAATGGTAGAAGGTGACTCAAATCAAGTTTCTTTTATTCATTTAGCCCAAGCACTACGCGTTGAACAGACCGATTTACGTCTGTTTGGTAAACCTGAGGTTAAAGGGGTAAGAAGAATGGGGGTTGCATTAGCAAGAGCAAATAATATAAACGATGCGATAGATAAAGCTAAACAGGTTACAAATCAGATAAAATTTATACTATAACGCCTTGTTTTGAATAAAAAGCAATCACTCAACCCAAAAATAATAAAAAAACCAAAATAAGGGTTGACGACATCAAGTGAAGTGAGTAACATACGCAACCCTTGAGACAGCAAACTAAATCAACAAAACTTGATAAGGTAAAAAAACACTGTCAGCTCTTTAAAAAGAAGAAACAGACAATCTGTGTGGGCACTTGCGAGACGAAAGAATAAAGTCTACGGACT